>CAYWNK010000144.1:0-15679 GCA_964459495.1 uncultured Planctomycetaceae bacterium | reverse complement strand
GCTGGGGGCTCGGGGCTCCGGTGGGGGGGAGCGAGCTCCTACCCACCGGGCAGACCAGCTCCATGCCCGGGGCCATTCGGCGAAATCCCGGTCCAGGGATCCAAGGTCGGAGCTGAAGAGCGCAGGGCCGCTAGGGAGGAGAGCTACCACGATCGACCGATCCAAGTGGTGGAGGGCAAGCGGCTCCTGTGGGCAATTGAGGACGAGTGGTTCGACATGACCGACTCGACAATCGACCCCGTCACGTTCCGGCACGGCATCGGGAAGGACACCATTGCGTCCATCGACGCACCCGAGTTCGCAGGCTTTGACGACCCGCGTTTCGCCGCGGCGGAGATCACGCGCGAGACCCAGGTCCTCGGCATTGTCATCGACGGTGAGCCCCGTGCGTACCCCGTGCCGTTGATGAGCTCCCACGAAATCCCAGCTCTCCCATTCTCGTCCCCACGCAAGAGGACGTCGAGAGAATGAGCGCCCGCCGGAACCGCCCCTACATGGGCGTACAGCTCGAGGAATCGGAGGGCGCTCTCCACGTAGCCGAAGTGGTCCTAGGCACCCCCGCCAAAGCCGCAGGGCTAGAAGCAGGTGACCGCATCCGCAGCTTCGCGGGAAACCCGGTCGGCTCGCGCTGACTTTGGGTAGGCGCGAATAGCACTGGGGCTCCCCTTGGCTGCCACGCAGGGGGAGTCCAAGCAAGTGATCGATCGGGGTCAGTCGGGGCGGATCGGTGGCTGCCCGGGGGCCAGGACCCTGTCTTGGAGGTTGGTGCTAGAGTCCGATCCCAAAACGCACTTGTCGCGGTAGACGACGCTTGCTCGAACCGCGCGCAGGGCGGGCGGGAGAGGCTCAGGAATGGGCAGCGCGGGGCGCCCCATTCAGCGCGACTCTTCCATGAAGTTCGCGGGAACCGTCAGGCGGGTGGAGACGGGCGACTTCCCGACCTCCACCGCTCCGATCGTCGCGCCCTGCCGCCTGAAGTACCAATTGCCGTGGCGCGCGAAACGCAGCTGGGCGTCGTAGGTCCCCGCTTCGCCCACTACGAAGGTCGCCCGTGTGCCGTCTAGGTTCCCCTTTAGGCTCAGGCCGCTGACCCGGTGGGTCAGAACCAGCTGCCACTGTGCATTGCCGTGGAAGGTCGGGAGATCGTGGATCTGAACCTCTACCGGGATGCCGGGGCCAAGTTCGATCGTGCGGTCGGAGCTCACGCCTGGCGCGTAGACCGTGCGGCAGTCCTTGGCGGATAGGCGCAGATCGACTGTGTCGCGCACGGCGACCAGAAAGGTGTGCATGGGCTTGTGGTCGATGGCGACCACCTTGACCCACCCGTCTGGGCCAAGGACATGGAGGCGTGGGCTGGAGCTCGGCTTGACTCCAGGGGAATACGTTGGAGTGATCCGGATCATGTTCAGGGCCGAGCCTGGGGCGATGGGCGTCAGGCGAGTGTCTTTAGCGACCTCGTTGGCGAGGACCAGAACGCCGCCGGCGCGGAAGATGACCTGGTCGCCGACCCAGAGAGTCACCTCATAAGTACCGGGCTTGAGTCCTTTGGCCCAAGCGCTCTTCTTGCTCCACTCGAACGGCACACCGCCGGGGGGCGTCCCCGGTCCGATCGCCCGAAGATGAAGCTGGGCGCGGTCGATCGAATCGGGAGCATCGATCGATGCCCAGATCGATCCCATGGCCGAATCCGTCGCGGCCTTGGGGACCTCTTCCTCAGCGGGGACTCGCAGCTCGATCGTCCCCAGTTCTGCCAAGCCTCGGATTGGCCTGCGGAAAAACTCCGGGGCCACCGTTGCGCGCCATTCGGTGAGCACCGAAGAGCCCTTGCCCTGTCGAAGGAGGCGGAGCACAGACACATCCGTGAGGCTTCGCAGCGGTACCCAGCAGCGAATGCCGAAACGGCCGCCGTCCGCGAGGTGAAGGTCATGCTTGCCGAGACTCGGCAGCCGCTCCGCCTCCAGGTGGATCTCTCCGCCACCAAGGGCCTTGCCGTCCGGCCCCACGACAGTGCCGCGCAGCTCCCAGAGCTCCTTGGTCATCCGGTGAGTCGCATCCCAGCCCTTGAAATCCAGGGTTTCGATGACTTCGCTCAGGTCCGCGGTCCGGTCGATCTGACACCCTTCGGTGGCGAGGACGCGCGGTCCGAGCAGTTGGATCCGCGCTTCATCGGTCCGTGCAGCGGGGAGCAGAGCGACTCCGTCGGGGTCCAGGGCGCACCCATCTCCCGTGTCGCCCTTCCAGCGCGCACGGGTTCCCTCGGGCGGGGGAACGCTCGCGCAGGTCTCGAACCTGAGGGGGCGTGCCTCGGCGCCATCCGCCGGGACCAGGTCTTCTGTCAGCGTGACGGCCTTTCGCGACGCCCTGGGTTCCACTTGGCCAGGGGCTGCAAGGATGGGCGCCCGCTTTCCTGGCGACGGATGTTGATCCGCCGCGAAGGCGGATTCCCCATTTGGTGAGGAGGTTGAGAGCAGCGCCAACGCCAGCATGGCGAGCACCGCGGTTGCAGTGATGAGCAGAGCGGAGAGCCGAGCCTTCATAGGAGCAACTGTGCCACGTCATCGCCACCCAGTGAGCAATGGCTGTGTAACAGGCCCCTCAGCCCTGTTTGGAGGAGGGCCGACCCCAGGCAAGCATCAGCGCCTCGAGCAGGTCGTCGACGAAGGCCATTGCAAGCGGAGCGAGGGAGGGACGCATTCCTGCACGACAGGCTCCGGTGTGCTCAGTTTGCACAGCGGGATCATTGGTGTCGCAAGCGGAGGCGATGATTTGGAGCCCCCCATCAGTGGGGGAATTCGCTGCAGTTGTCGGGGCACAAGTAGCGAAAGTGGTCACTGGCCGGGTCCGCTGTCCAGTCGTACTCCATGAGCACCGTTGTGTTGCGGACGACTTGCTCTCCATCCAGCTTCTGGATCAGGCCCAGCGCCATGTCGGTTCCTGCGGACACGCCGCCGGATGTGATGTGGCCCCGTTGGCTCTTGGCATCTACGCAATCGACCCAGCGTGGGGGGCATGTCCAGTGCACATTGGGTCCTTGCTCGATCACCCATTTCCAGGCGGTCTTGTTGGTCGTGGCACTCTTGCCGTCGAGCAGCCCGGTCTTTGCCAGAAGGGCTGCTCCCGTGCAGACGCTGGCTACGATAGGTGTTCTTTCGCCGACCCTGCGAATCCCGTCGATCAAGTCACAGTCGTGTACACCGCGGCGCGTTCCTGCGCCACCAGGGATCAGCAGGATATCGACCTCCGGTAGGTCGCCAAACGTGTACATCGCTTGGGTTGCCGGTCCCATTCCGTGGGGACCACAGCTGTAGCTGGTCTGTTTCAAGCCAACCGAGATGACTCTGTACTTGGGGTCATTCATGTCGGGGACGGATGGCTTTCCTGCTGTCACACCAAAGGAGAGATTGAATGCCTGAATGGGGCCATAGGTGTCCAACGGCGCGAATCCAGAAAAGAAGACAACGGCAACGGTGCGCATGGTGATCACAATGGAATGGGATGGTGAAAGGTCGGTGGCGACGGGTGGGGGGGGGCTGCCATCGATCGATGGACTCCATGCTCGTGGGCTTCCAGTCCCCGTTCGGACTTGGCGAATCCGTTCGTCTCCGCCAGGGGCTACAACGAAGACACATGGCCACCCAGGCAACGAAACCGGAGGGAATAGGGACCAGTACCGAGCTGAGGCAATCTCTTGGGTCGGCCCCCCCTGGCGGGCCTACGTGGAGATTCGGCGGAGGCGATCCAACGACAGGGAGAGGCACTTGGCCGAGAGCGTGCGCCGAGCCACTAACCGCTCCTGTGACTGGTGATCCGGGGCACGGAGGGCGGCTGGTCACTGTTCTCAGCGCTGGGTGCGTACCACAGCCAGAGGTCGGCGCATTTAGAGGGCTCTAGTCCAGCCAACTGGAACAAACCCGCGTTGTAGCCGCTGGAATCAAGTGGTCCCTGGAATGCCGGACGAGCATTGGGCTCGGCACTCAAGGGAAGGATGACCGAGACCTCCCAGGGTCCCGGCTGTTTCACCCTGGTGGATACGACCTTTCCCTCCCGGGTGGTTGCCGTGACCTTGGGATGCTCGTCGTGTAGGACGGCGGTGCCAATCCGCGGGTTGGCGATAGCAGCGAGGTTGTCGAGGGCCCTGTCGATTGTCGTCTTGGGGTCGGCGTTCGCGAGCACCAAGACGCGGGTGGTCGCGGGCGCAATCGCGGCCAGCTCGGTGAATTCCTCTGGGGTCGGGGAGACGAGGTCTGCGTCAACCTGGGATTTGAACAGGAGGCTGGACTGGGCGGACGAAAGCGGCAGGTCCTGGTTTTCGATCTCGGGAGCGAACAGGATCTGGCGGACAGGCCCGCAGCCAGGAGCCGGACACCCAGGGGGGCGTTGGTCTCGGCAGCGTTTTGAGTGTTGGGCGCAGGAGAGACGGCGGCGCAGCTAGCGAGTAACGCGAGGACGATCCTGGCGGAGGGCACGGGGGGCTGCGAGTTCCAATGGGGAGTGCCTAGATCGATTGAGACCCGATTCTATGGGTCCTGCCAGCCGGGGGATATTTCGAGCGCTTGGCTCTGCCTGCGGCATTCAGGGGGACCGCTCGCAAGCGGTCAAGTCCCGGCACCCCTCCAGCCGATAGGCTGGGAGCTGCGCCGGCTGGCGGCGGCGAGCCGAGCCCTTTGATCCTGATACAAGAGGAACGCTGCTCCTTGGAACAGCGCTCGATACCTTCAGATGACGAAGTAAGCGTCGGAGCTGCCGCCAGCCGCCCAGCGTCTTACCGCTGCACGCGAGGCCACGGGTCCAGGGTGCCGCGATGATTCCTGCGCACATCGCCACGCACTGACCGCAGATGGGTCAGGTCGGGCCCGCGATCGAGGATGGCCACGGTGGGATCCGTTGGTGGATGCCGTCTTTCGGGCCCCCTGGCCCATGGCATCTAGCCGCTCGGGCGGCCGGTGGGCGAGTCAGATGGGATTCATGCAATGACAATTCCCGTGGACGCCAGTCCTCCGCTTACTCCCCTCTTGCGGGCTGAATCTCGGGAGCTAGGGAGGCCGCCCAGGCCAGTCGGCTCAAGGTCATCCTCGTGTCCACCAGCGACCAGGGCTACGGGGATCTAGCGGGAAGGCATGTGCTGCTTGGGGGGGGCGAGCCCCGGTAGGGTCCTGCCCGTGCGTTCCTTGGACGAAGCCCGGGTGCTTTCCTCCAGCCGCATTCAATTCACGCGGGACAGGATGCCGGCGGATGTCAGCGGCGCGCAAGCTCGGGCAAGCCGAGAATTGTGAGCGGGCTAGAAGTGTTGCATGTGACTATTCGAAGTCCACTTGGGCCGTCTCTGGAGCTAGGGGCCATTCGAAGGTTGTCGAGAGGAAGAGCAGGTTGGCATCGTTGACATAGGGTCGCCAGGTGTAGCTGCCGGGTCCCAGGCAAAGCTCGGCCCAGCCATCACCATCGGTCTGGAAGCGAGGCATATCGATTTGCAATTGCATATCCTGGATTAGCAAGGCAACAGACCCGTGTGCAAAGGGCGCACCATCGACCATGAACCGCACCCGCTCAGTCGATAGGTCCAATGCCACTGGAATGTTGCTGGGGCCTGTCGCTGGTATGAAGATGTCTGACTCTTGGGCCACCCATTCCTGTCCATAGAACCAAGCTTTGTAGCCTCCAGGCTCGAGGGGGATTGGGCCGAGAATGGCGCCGTTCGCGGTGAGCCGTTGCAAGCCAAGAGTTGGCTGGCGGATCGCAGCCACCGTTACGTGGTCGGGCTCAGTTCCATGATGGGGACGCACAAAGCTCACCGGTACAGAGGGTTCGCCCGGATACGGGTAGTGAACGGTGTGTATCGACCCCCCAGTCAAGGCTAACGACCCGAGCTGTCGCGCGCATTCGGGAAGCTGTCCGTTGTTGTTTCCACAATGGGCTGCCTGAACTAGCGCGAGGATTCCCGTTCCAGCTGGGATCGAAGGGAACACAAAGGAACCGTCTGGTGCGATCGGCGCGCCGGTCATTGGCGGCACACCGAGCACGGGGGGACCTGTTCTAACGAAGATGACTTCCCAAGCCTGTGTCCACAGATCCTCGGGCAACGCAAGAGTCCCCTGTATCTGCGCAGCGTAGTCCAGGGTAAGCGCGACGGGGACCAGGGATCCATCGGGCTCTTCGACGATAGGGCACTCCGCTCTTGGTCCTGGCTCTTCCCCAGCAATGACCAACCAGGGCCCATTGGTAAGAACGGGAAGCTCAAATTCCCCGTTCGCGCCGGTGATAGATCGGCTCAACTCGTGACGCCGAGTTTCCTGATGAGAAGCGAAGGAGTCAGGGCCAATGATGAAGCTGTCGCTAGCGTCTCCTACACTTGCTGGTGCGACGATGCGGACGAGCGTGTCGGGAAACGCTTCCCCATCTGAGCTAGAGACCGTGCCTGTGACGCTGCGAGGTTCTTGAAGGACGATCTCGACGTTCCGTGTCTCGCCAGCCAGCAGGCCTTTAACCCGGTGGATGGCCATCGCGTCTCCATGCCTAAGCGTGAAGGTGGAATCCCCAGGCAGGAGTCCGGTCAAAAGCCCCTCAGGCAGTGCCAAGCCCTCGGATACGACCCGATATCGACTTGGCGCAAAGGTCGCATTATCGAAACGAAGGTCGACCCCATACTTCTCCATGGGCACACCGCCGGGACTCCGTATATCGAAGCGGACCGCCGCGCCACCCACCAAGTTCGGTTCCACGTAGTCTCCGGCCTTCACTCCGCCTTGGGACCAAGTCAAGGTGCGTGGATCATTGACTTCCAGAGTGAATTCTCCAGGGCCCACATCATAGAAGATGTAGCTACTCGGTCGGTGCACGAGGCGATGTGCATGCCTCCGATCGCCATTCGGCGAGACCAACCAGACTCTCGAAGGGTCTGGATCTGGGGCTCCGTGAAAGGTCTGCAAGCGTACACAAGCTACGACGGAATTCGCAAACGCATCAACCGCATCAATGACGAACTGCGCGTCTACCGTTTGCCCAGCAATGACGCTCACTACGGGGCCTGCCAACCACCCCATTTGCTTGTCGTAGATCTTCAGTGCTACCGGACCGGCGGGTAGTCCTTCAAGCTCGAACAGCGCGCTCCCGACCTGGCTTGTCCCGTTGACGATGATGCGCATCATCCCGTTGCCCACAGGATCCGCTTTCTCGTGGGCGGATACCTTCCATGAGCGGTTTCCGAGGGCAACTCCTGATGGATCCACAATCGAACCGGTGATCTTTCCCGCAGCACGCAGAGGAACCAGACCGAAGTCGATTGTCTCCCCCGGCTCGAGCGATCCTTTTCGCCAGCGTACCTTCACGTGGCCGGGGTGCTCGATGGTCAGGGAGTACTGGAATGCGAGCGGCGACTGGAACGCAACATGCAGGCGCCCTTCCGCATCAAGTGCTCCGCTCGGATCGACCCAATCTTCAGGTAGACCATGGTCCATCACACTTTGGCTATTGGCAGCACTCCCACGCAGAGTCCATGTCGCTCCTGCTGCCGGGAGGCCATTGGGCAAGGTAAAGCGACCGATGATCTGAGCTTCATCTTCCAGCGGGCTAGTAGCGACAGCGAGACTTGTGGTCGAACCGAGCTTCGGGCGCAGCCGCAGCTTGGGCACCGATCGTATGGAAGCAGGGCTTTTTCCCGCAACGAGTGCTCCGGCGACACTGGGTGCTTCAACGCTCGGGGAGTCGAGGATCGATAGGTCTGGTCTGGGTGGGGAGTCTGAAGCACGGATGGCAAAGATCGATGCCACAGCGAGGCTAGTTACTGCGAACAGGGAGACGAGGGCCATGGGGAATGAGAACCAGGGCATCGACAGCCTCGCCCAGGGAGTCATGGCGAGTGTCCAGGCGTTACGATCGTCCTCATGCTCCGAGTCGAGTTGCGCGCGCACCTGTTCGAGCGCAGTTTCGATTCTCATCTTGGTACTGGATGGAACAAGCCCGATCCTGCGTCCCGTTTCCCGCAGGGACAGCCCCATGGTGAAACGCAGGTAGAGCGCGGTTCGATAGGGCTCCTCAAGATTCTTCATCACCTGAGCCACCTGCTCGCGAATCTGGAGCTGCGCGACGACTTCGTCGGTGGAGGGAGCGAGCTTGGATTCCCCGTAGTCAGACTCCCGTTCATTGCGGAGGTTGCTGCTGCGAAAGAAGCTGAATGCTCGGTTTCGCATTACGCCCCGCAACCACGGGCGGGATGCTCGGTCCATGCGCTTCTTCCCTAAACCGGCTACCCACGCGTCCTGAACCAACTCCTCAGCGAGGTTGGCGTCGCGTACGAGTGCGCGGGCGACGCGGCGCAGCCACTGGTCCTGGAGAAGGAGCTCTTCTTGATTGGTATCCATGTCACTTGCCAAGTGTTCGGCGAACCCAAACGTTCGGCACAATCTGCAAAACAATACCGATTCCGCCCAGCGCGTATGGGGGTGGGTTTCGTTGTAGTCAGCGCGTCAGTCCGGCCTGAGGCCTCGCGCATGGCGAATGCACCTGAAGCAGTGCTGGTTCAAGAGCTCTTCCCGGACTCGTCCGTTGAGGCGCCGTACGAAGGGGTTTTCCGTAGGCTTACCAGGCCGGATGCAGTGGTGCTCGATGCCATTCTCGTAGGCCCATGCACCCAAGGCCACGCAGCACCTCTACCTCTTGCTCAATCTACGCCGATTCCGCACCTGGGCCGGGCGAGACTGTTTTGCGTTTTGGGTTCTTGGCCGTGCACAGCAGGCCTGTCAGCAGCCCAGCGAGGTCGAGGTGTCGATCTCGATAGAACACGTAGGAGACCTGCAGCAGGCCATAGACCGCCATGTAGGCAAGGCCGGCCACAGCCAATGGCCAAAAGCCCTCGATCGACACAGTGCTCTTAGCAATGAGGAGGAGTAAGCAGCAAGCGACAGCAGCGAGACTGCTCCGAAGGAAGGAGTACTGCGTCCAATCTCGAAAGCGCAGGCCAAGCTGAGAGCAAGCATTCCTGCCGAGCCACACCGAGAAGAGAATGCCCGGGATTGTGGTACCTAAGGCAACACCAAGAAGTCCATAGGGGCGCACGAGAATCAGGCTAAGCCCCAGGTTGGCGATCCCCATGCCCAATAGACCCACGGCCGCCCTCTTCGGCTTGCCGATGCCCATCAGAATTGGAAGGGCCACAGCACGTACCGGCAAGAACAGGAACAGTGACAGCAGCAGGACCTGCATCAAGCTCGCCGACAAATCGCTGTAGGCGTTCGCCGGGAGCCACCAACGAAGGAACGCTGGGCCAAGGATCAGCAAGTAGCCGCCGACCATCAGCACGAGGGCCGAAGCGATCTTCGACCACTTCAAGAAGGCATTCCGCACCTCCAGGTGACGGCCCTTTGCGTGCAGACTGGAGGCCATCGGGAGGACCACCATCGCGATGGCCATCAGCAGGTTGTAGAGGGGTTCGAAGAGTTTGTTGGCAAAGCCATAGGTCGCGATGTCCTCGGGCTCGCGCAAGTGGCCGATGATCACCGAGTCCAAACGAAACGCCAAGATCGTTCCCATCTGGAGGAGCAGCGCGAATGTCCCAAAGGAAAGGATGCCGGTAACCCCTGCCCTGGTAAGCCCAACGGGCAGGAAGCGCATGCTGGGGTGCCTACGTGAGGATACCGCCCGGGCGATCGCGAATTCCGCAAGCACTACCAGGAGCTGCACCATTGCCAGGGTGTCGAGTTGCGTCCTCCAGGACAGCAAGAGGATCGTCAAGCCCAGCCTCAGCAGTAGCCCCGCCCCCATGATGAGGTTGCGAACCACAAAATCCTGGTGCGCATTGAACACGGCATAGGGCAAACGCAGGGCAAAGCCGATTGCCAGTTGAAGGCTCACGATCAAGAGCGCGCGCTGGGCATCCTCTAGACGCCCAATGGGCAGATTCCAATCGGCACTCAGGGCGGGGAAGAAAAAATAGAGAGCCAGGCCTACAAGCATGGCGAGCCCCCCGAGGAGGATCGCCAGGCTAAGGCTCTCCCCCAGGGCCCGGTTCGCACCGGCGTGGTCTCCAAGCGCAAGGTGGCTACTGACGTTTCGTACGGTGGCAACCGGGATCCCCAACACGAGGAGCTGGAGCGGCCCAGTGGCGGCTAGAACGTACTGCCAGATCCCGTAGCCCTGATTCCCGATACCCGTCACGACATAGGGCGTGAGCACCATGAACATGAGGACCTGGATTCCATTGAGGATCCAGTACGAGCCAATATTCCTGAACATGATGCGCTGACGCCGCCCTTGGCCCCGGTTAGGACCGGACCACTGGCTTGCGGGGTACTCCACCCTTGGAAGGCAGCTCGCGTCCGAGAGCGGGAACATGCGGAATCAAGGTTCCCGAGGAGTGCAACGCGCACTCTTGCACGTGCCCCAGCTGTCGCGCGACTACGCATGCGAACTCCGAGAGGCTGCGGCAGGCTCGAATGCGTCTCTGCACCTGGGCTGCGAATGACATCTGCTTGGGACCTTCCCCGGGAAGGACAATCGGAATCCCAAGCCGGGCCTGGGAGCGGCCCTGAGCCCTGGCTCTCCGCAGTGCGACGGACAGCTTCAAGCGGCTGGCCAGAACATCGTGAACCACACTCGCAGCATGTACGTAGCGGCGATCACGGGCATTCGGGGCACTCAGAGGCATCAGAAAGGCGCTCTCGTCCCCCACAGGAAGAGCTGTTCCTGGCCCCATGTCTTCGGGATAGGGCCTTTCGATGCCGAGGATGAGTCTCTTCCGGATCGCCATGTTCGGGCCAAAGGGGTACTGCCCGTAGCCGTAGACTTCCATGGAGCGTTCATGTCCTGTGGTCAGTAGGCCCATGAGGTTCTCGGACTCTCGAATCCAGCGAGGCACCGGGTTGAGGACTTCAATACGACCACCAAAGACCGCGGCTTCGGGATGCTCTTGTGCCGCCCGATGCAGCTCAGTCAACCAACGCGGGTGAGGCCGCACGTCATCGTCTGTGAGGACAAGCAGCTGCCCACAGGCTTGCCTGAGTGCCGCGTTCAAGGCCCGCCCCTTCCCTGGCTCGGGTACATGCAGTCCCCGCAGGGTGAACCCCTGTGCTGGACGCTCAAGGATATCTGCAGCTGTATGGGAGGCGCTGTTGTCCGCGACGATCACTTCAAAACTCGGGGGCTGCAATTGCGAATGCAATCCCAATAGAAGTCGATTTAGCATGTCTTTGCGGTTTCGAGTCGCCACGATCACACTGACCAGAGGAGTTTTATCCATTGCTGTTGTGGTATTTTCTGTTCTTTGCGCGAGTGATGTGCTGGGCCTAGGGCAGTAGGGCCCGGCAGGGCGCTTCCATTGGGGCAGATTTGCGGGCCGGGAGATTTCGCAAATCTGGGTTCCAGTGCGCTGATAAAGCGCCAAGCCGAGACCACTTGCTTGGCCGCCTAGGGCGGGGCAGAGGCCCTCATTGCAAGCACCCTAGACAATGGAATTGCCTCTGGCCTGTGGGTTTCATCATTGCAATGCCCACAGGGTCATTCATGGTCCAATTGCCAAGGGCGGGTTATCGAGCGCGTAACCTGTAGCGGGGCTTATTCGGCAGAATTGCCGATGAGGTTTCGATTCTGCCTCCTCACTTTTGCTGCTACGCCAGCGTCCAGTCGCTGGCAGGGGGTCTCAGGGGCGGGAATTTTCACCTTGGGAAAACCAAGCCAAGCCTATGGATAAAACAGGGAAATGGACCAGGGTTGTTCTAGCGGGTATCCAGAGAGCATGGACGCACACGATGCTCTCTGGGTGCTGGATCTTCGCGGCTCCGATCTCGATCCAGACCTGGTGCAAGCCTGGTCCCGCAGTGCATTTCTGTTGAAGCTCACCTCTCTGGGGCACTGCGCAAGCTTGGGGCATTCCGTGACAGACTGGAGGCAAGCCAAGACAGGAGCTGAGCTAGAGGACCTGATGGCACAGCTCGGTCTCCGAGCGCTGGCCTGGATTGAGCCAACTCAGCTCTTCCTCGACCTAGCTGTGGTCCAACAGGGCCTGGCCTCCTTTGACCCAGGCCAACACGACTACTTCACCCAGTGGGAGCACTGCCGCCTCCCCGTTGGGGTCGGCATACGCGCCTTCTCCCGTAGGCTTCACCAAGAGCTCGGCTCATCGCTTCCGCACGAGGCTCAAGCCGAACTCCTCAACGCTCCCCAGGGCCGTAGCTTCCACTACGACAGTTCCGTTCCGGTGAGTTACGCGGAGAGCCTCCTGGATGCTCGCTTCGACACCCGCGACCCGAGGCTTCTAGAGAGTCTCCACCCCAGCAGCTGGGATCTCGATGGCTTCCTGAGCTTTGCCGCTGGCCGCGGGCAGAGCCTGCGCTACACGGCTCACCCGGAGGCCCCGCGGAGGGACGAGCGCGGTATGCCCGCCGCCTTTGGCTTCGAATCGCCCGCTTGCGCTGAGTTTCCCACCTATGTGATGTTCGACATCACCAATGTGTGCAACGCCATGTGCATTCACTGCCCCCAGTCCCTGGTGGCCGAGGACGGAGGCAGGCCGGACTTCCTCGTCAAGCGGGAGCACCAGACGCTGGATGCATTTCAACGTGTCATTGATGAATGCGCCCAACACGAGGTCAACTTCGTGCGGATCACCGCCGACGGAGAACCCCTCGTCCACCCCGAGCTCTTCCCAATGCTCGAGTATGCGCAGGAACGGGGCGTGGGGCCGGTTGGTCTGACCACCAATGGGTCACTCGTCAAGGAAGGCGCAGCCAAACGACTCCTCAACTCCGGCGTCGCCATCGTGGATTTCTCCTTGGATGCGTTCAGCAAGGAGACCTTCGAGTTGATTCGAGTGGGCCTGAGCTATGACAAGGTGATCGGGAACGTACTGCGCTTCTTGGAGCTGCGCGACACGCTCCAAAGTTCCGTGCGTGTCGTCGTCAGCTTCGTCGAACAGGAGCAGAACGCTCACGAACTCGAGGCCTTTCGGGAGTACTGGGAGGCCCTGGTGGATGAGGTCATCGTGCGCCACATGACTTCCAACGTGGGTCTCAACACACCGCCTGAGGGACGTTGGCCAGGCTGGCATGAGCGCTGGCCCTGCGCGCACTTTTTTCGCCGTGTGGTCATCAACCATCGCGGACAGCTCAAGGCCTGTCCAATCGACTGGCGCCAGCTCACTGTTTCCGAGCATGTCTCCGAGCGCAGCGTCCACGAGCAATGGCATGGGTCCTTCTACTGGTCCCACCGCCTGCAGCACCTGTCCGATTCCATCGAAGAATCCAATGCCTGCCACGCCTGCCCCGACTGGTCGAGCACTCCTTGGGATATGGGCTACGAGAAGATTGTTGCGCGCCTCGCGCCCACGGCTTGATGGAGATGGCCGGCTCCAAGTTCCTCTTCTTCTCGCCCTATGCATCCTGGAAGTACCACACCGCCTTGGAGGCCACCTGGGCCCACGGACTTCGCCAGCGGGGTGCAGAGGCCCAGTTCGTTCTCTGTGACGAGCTCCTGCCCGCCTGTGACATCCATCGCCTGACCGTCAACCCCCGTGGCCTCCTGTCCTGTAGGAGGTGCAAGCAACGGGCCGCCCAGCAGCTCGAAAGCTACGAAGCTCCCCATGCTTGGTTGGGCTCCTGGCTCCCGCCTAGGGCGCGCCGGGAAGTTGCCTCATGGGTCAAGCAGCTGGATTCCGGCGACTTGCTGCAGGCCCATTGGAAGGGCAGGCCCGTAGGCCGCTGGGCTTCGACGTCGGTCTACTACCAGCTGCGGACCTCCATTATCGATCCGCTGGATCCGTCGCAAGCCAAGTTGCTGCGCCAGCATCTCCAAGGGATCGTCTTGGTTTTCGAAGCTCTCACCGTTCTCTACCGAGAGGTCCAGCCCGACACCGTGGTCATGCTGAATGGCCGCTTCTTCACCCATTGGGCGGCCTTCGAGTTGGCCCGGGAGCGCGGCATCCGCGTGGTCACCCACGAGCGCGGACTCAACAAGAACACGGTGCGCTTGGCGGAGAACCATCGCACCCATGAGCTGGCCCCCATGCATGCCCTTTGGGAGGCATGGAAGGACGTCCCCCTTGATGCCTCCGGGCTGGCGTCGGTCCAGAGGGTTCTTCGCAACCGCGCCCTGGGCATCGACTATTCCGTCAGGGCGTTTAGCCCGCCCCTTGAACCGCGCGGGGCAACGGTCCCTTTGCGCCAGCAGCTGGGCCTAGACAGCCGCCCCCTGGTCGCGGTATTCACCTCTTCGGACGACGAGACGGCCGCCTTCTCCGATCGTTGCCAGGGCGCCTTTCCCAATGCCACCGACTTCTTGCCGGCCACCCTGGAGCTCGCCCGCGGGATGCCCCAGGTGCAGTTCGTGGTGCGGATCCACCCGAATGTGCAGTCCAAGCTCGGCACCAATCAAGCGCAGCTGAAGGAGGCACTGGCTGCCCGCAGGGCAGCTCCCGAAAACCTGCGGGTGGTCCTGCCCGACGAGCCCTTGAGTTCCTATGCCCTAGTGGAAGAGGCCGAGGTGGGCGTGGTGTACGCGACGACACTCGGTCTGGAGATGGCTTGCAACGGCCAGCAGGTCCTGTGCATGGCCCAATCCACCTACAGGCACGTTGGTTGCACTCGCAACCTGGAACGCCCAGAGGAGTATCGAGAAGAGCTTCTGCGAGCCCTCCATGCAGGCAAGGACACAGAGGTCGCGCGCCGCGCCCTCCGCTGGTCCCGGGTCTACTTCCAGCACTTCGCGATGCCTTTCCCCTTGGTGGAAGAACTGCCCGGCTTCGAAGCACGTCCGACCTACGCCAACCTGGAGACTTTGCGGCCAGGCGTAGACCCTGGCCTGGATGAAATCGTTGGAAGGCTGCTCGGTGAGAGGCCAATGATCCCCCAGCCAACCCCTGCCCGACGCTGTTCATCCCCCCTGGAGGAAGACCGCTTCCTGGCCAACTGGGTTCAGGTCTCTCTCCATGCGCCGGGCCCCGCGTAGCCGAGCCAGGCAATTGAGCAAGGCAGAAAACCTGCGTTCGAGGGCAGGGCTAAGGGAAAGGTCTTCGATGGCCTGACGGCAAAGTTCCTCGTAGCCGGAGCCCAGCAGCCGCTGGATTGGATCGACCAGCGACTGATCGTCTCCATGCTCTCTCACTTTCCCGGGGCCTTTGGCCGCATCATTCACCATGACTTGCGTCAGGGAGCCGGAACATGTCAATAGCGCCCGATCTTGGGCCTTGTGTCCGAGACGAGGTTGGTGCCGCATCCACGGGAGCACAGTCTCACCTACCACGCTGTACTAGCTCCAGGGTCACCGTTGCGGTCCTAGATCGTTCCAATAGAGGGAGAGTCAGATCCACCATCGGGTGAAGACTCAGGACCCCCGGCCAAGAGCGCGGGTGCCCGAGATCCAAATCCCAGCCGGGCGGAGATCTTGCTGCACGTGTTGGGGGAGGGCGCGCTGCGGTGCCCAGGCGGCGGAGCCGGAGGCACACGATCGCCGCGGGCGAAGCGCTTCTGGATGCTATTTGTCTCTTCGACGGCTTGGAGGGGCTTTCCTTTCGCCACCCGGGTAGCCCGTGAGGCATCGCCCCATGCTCAGGTGCCGTACGGGGGGCTAGCGCATTCGTTTAGGCGGCCGTGGTCGCGCTGACGCTTTCGGCTGAATGACTTAGAGGCCCGGCCGAAAACCCCACGCAGGCGAGGCACGGCTGATTCGACCCGACTCTGCGTTGCCAGAATCCGCGAAT
>CAYWNK010000143.1:0-15713 GCA_964459495.1 uncultured Planctomycetaceae bacterium | reverse complement strand
GCGCCGGCGGAGCCGCAGCCGGCGGGGCTTCCGGACGGGTGGCCTGCCTATCGTCCAAGGTGCCGTCGGCCATCGTGCCGAGCTCGTCGGGATCGAGTCCAACGGGCGCAATCGCCGCAACCGTTGCGTGCTCGTCCGGGGGCTGGCCGTACACGGTGCTCGCCTCGCTCGGAGCCTCTACCGGACCCTTGACGAGAATCTCGACGCGGCCGATCTGGATGCGCATCCCGCTGCGCAGGGTCTGGTGCTGGCCCTCGCGAAGCACGTGGGCGTCGTCGATGTGCGTGCCGTTGTTGCTGCCGAGATCGAGAATCGCCAGGGCGGTGTCGCGCTCGACGATGCGGGCGTGGCGGCCGGACACGCGGCCCTCCTTCAGCATCAGGCCGCAGTCGGGATGGCGCCCGATCAGCAGGCCGTCCTTTGCGATGACCTCGCGGGGGCGCTCCCCGGGCTCATGGATCTCCAGTGTCAGCGGGCTGCGCATGGAACTAGGCCTCCAGAACGACGTCGGAGGTGGCGCAGGCCACGCACGGATAGATGAAGCCCTGACCACGCTCTTCCTCGGAGAGATCGTTGTCTTCCATTTCGACGCTGCCGCTCAAGCACTTGGTCAGGCACGAGCCGCACTCACCCTCGCGGCAGGCGTAGTCGATCTCGACGCCGTGGGTTTCGGCGAGGTCGAGCAGTTTGGTGTCGCCGGCGGCCACGGCCTCGACGCCGGATTTCTTGAAGACGATCTTGAAGCCGTCGGCGGGGCCGGCGGCAGGCGCAGGGCTCGGAGCTGCTGCGGCCGGAGCTGCCGGAGCGTCGGCCGGCGAGGCTGCCGGAGCATCGGCCGGCGGGGCTGCCGGAGCATCGGCCGGCGGGGCTGCGGGGGCTGGCGCACTCGCTTTAGGCGGAGCCGCGGCGGCGGCATCTTCGGCTAGAACCGGCTTCGGCGCGCTCGGCGCAAGCGGGGGCGCGGCCACGGGGGCGACCGGCGTGCCGGAGGCGACGCGGCCCTCACCGAAGCTCTCGGTGTGCAGGTTTGCGATCGGGTAGTCGAGGCACTTGAGCTGGCCCTTCATCGATTCACTGAACGGCTTGGGGCCGCACAGGAAGACGTGCCGCTCGAGAACATCGGGGGCGACAAGCTCGATCATGCTGCTGCTGCAGCGACCGGTCAGGCCCGTCCAGGACTCCGTGCCCGCCCAGTTCGAGGTCACGGTGAACAGGACCCGCAGACCGCTGTGGCGGGCGGAGATCGTCTCGAGCTCCTTGCGGAAGATGAAGTCCTGGGGGGAGCGGCCCGAGTACAGCAGAATCACATCCACGTCGGCCGTCGTATCGACGATCCAGCGCAGCATCGACATGATCGGCGTGATTCCGCTGCCCCCCGCGATGCAGAGCATCTTGCGCGAGGGGTAGTTGAAGCACGAGAACCTGCCCGCGGGCCCGCGCACGTGGATCTCATCGCCGAGCGAAATCTGGTCTGCCATCCAATTGGACACCAGGCCGCCGGGGACGCGCTTGATCGTGAGCTCCAGGGTGTGCGGTCGGCTCGGGCTGGACGAAATGCTGTACGAGCGCTTCACCGGCTTGCCGTCGATGTTCAGCGTGATCGTGACGAACTGGCCCGGCTTGTATGAGAACAGCGTCGGTTTGTTGCCTACCAGGCGGTAGGTCTTCGTGTCCTGGGTCTCCAGAATGATATCGGCGACCCGCAGCGTCATTTCACCCTTGGACCACACCGATAGGTTGGTGCGATCCTCCATCAGGTGCGAAAGCAACATGCACGGCTCGGGGGGGTGCTCGAGGGCGGCGAGCGCATCGCGGCTGGAGCTCGCCGGATCGGCCGCGGGCTCCTCGGCCTGGGCTGCATCGAGGGCGAGCTGCAGCTCGAAGGCCTGGATGCGCACCTTGTCCCCGTCCTTGAGAATGACCTCTTGGCTCGGTTCCATCTTGGTCCCGTTGAGGTAGGTCCCATTCATGCTGCCCTTGTCGGTCAGCAGGTAGCCGTTGGATGTCAGCGTCAGGAGTGCATGCACTCGGCTGATCTGCGGGTCCTCGAGCTGGACGGTGCAGTCACGCAATCGTCCGATCGTGGTCGCGGGCTGGACCTGGGTTTCTTTGGCGGGGGAGCCTTCGCGACGGATGATCAGCTTCGCCATATTGCGCGGGAAAGGTCTGGGCAGGGACTTGGGATAGCGCGGCGATGAGGCGCTGCCTCATACGCCGTGAAGGGGGAGTTGGACCGACAGACCCACTCACCAACAGCCCAATCCTATGCTGCCGATGGGGGAATTGGCGAGCGATGCGTTTGCCTGTCTCAAGGCTCCTCGTCGGCCCGCGATTATTTCTCGAGTTCCCGCGACGATCGCGTTGGCCGTTTTCGTTTTTGAACTCGGAGGCCTCGCCTCTGACGTGCCCGGCGGGCACTGCTATGATCCACCCTCGTTTTCCTCCCCAGTCGCTCTGACCCGAGACGCTTCGCCCGCCACGTTGCTCATGTCACGGACCCGCCGCTCGACCGGTGCTTGGATCGCATCCCTTTGCTTGGCTGCGAGTCTGGCCTGGACCGCCGTAAGTGCCGCATTGCCGGCGAGAGCACCCGGATGGCCCGTCGCGCATGCGCTGCCGTCCGCTGGGGTGGCTCCGGGGGGGGAGGCTGCCCAGGACGCGCCCGAAGGCTATGTGCGCTTCAACCACGGGAATCATGTCCCGAGCGCCTGGACGAATCCCGACGTGCCCGAGCGCCAGCGCGACTGCCGCGGCTGTCACAACTACTCGGCGGAGGGGTCCCACGACCCCCAGGCGGTGTGCATCAACTGCCACTTCAGCGACGAGGTCAACCAGTACGAGTTCCAGCTCTGGGCCGTAGATCCGTCGTTCTTAACGGGGCTGAGCGCCGTCCGCAGCCAGGATTCTCTGTTCCAGCACTCCTACCACCTGGCGCTGGAATGCCGTGAGTGCCATCCAGCGGGGGACGACATTCGGGCCCCCTACCTGATGCCGAAATCGGGGGGGCTGGCCCTGTGCGAGCAATGCCACATCGGCGAGAAGCCACGCCAAGACGATCTGCACTTCATGGCCAGTCGCCGGGACGGGACGCCGATCGAAGCGGACTACGGCGCCAAGATCAAAGGGAAGCTCATGCGCGGCCTGGTCGAGGCGCTCAACGGTGCGCCGGCGATGGGTCCCAACGTGGGAACCGAGCGCTACGTGGGCCCGTTCCGCCACCAGGACCACATCCTGCCCGAGCACACCAGTAGCGCCACGAGCCTCAGCCAGCTCATGAACGCCGACAAGGTTGCCGAGCGCGCGCGGCGAGCCAACTGCGCGGCCTGCCACGACCCGATGTTCGAGGCGGTCGCTGGGATGACCCCCCCCGAAGGGGCGCAGGCCCACGCATCCTTTGAGCAGACAGCTGAGAACTGCGGGGCCTGCCATATCTCCGATGCGGCGGGCACGCCGATTTCCTTCCGGGTTGAGGCTACGACCAAGCCCAGCCGGGCGGCAGCGACATTTTCCCACGCGGACCACCTGCGCATCGGGCGCCCCAACGGAGAACCGGTCAAGGCGACCGCTGCGGGCTACGAGTCGATCCATGCGGAGGGCTGCTTTGCCTGCCACGAGCACGACGCCGCGGCCGCTGGCTCCTACGTGCTCAAGGGCGGCCTGGGCTCGGAGCAGGCCTTCCGTGGCTGCCAGGATTGCCACTCCACCTCGGCCTGGGCACCCGTAGAGCACGGGGACTGGTGGACTCCCGAGGACCACGGCAGCTGGCAGAGCTGCACGCCCTGCCACGACTTCGCCCAGCCCGACTTCCTCGCCAACCGGCCCCTCGCCCAGGTCGAGCGACGCAGGCCGGGCCTTTTCCGCATCGAAACCCAGATGCACCCCCACATCACCACCGCCCCGGGGGAGACCATCGAGAAGAGCTGCGCCGAGTGTCACCGTCAGCCGGTGGCTGAGCTTCCCAGCCGGATTCGTGAGGCGCCGTTCCGGCACGCGTCCCACCTGCCGGCTGAGCCCAGCGCAGAAGATTGCCTGCGCTGCCATGGCCCCAACGTCAGCCTGGCGGAGTCCTCGGGAGACCTGGGGGGCCGCATGGTCCAGGGGGGCGTGCTAGCGGCCGCTTCGGACGAGCAGATGGGCCTGGTCTACGACCCGGCCTCCTGCACGGAGTGCCATCTGGGAGCGGCTCCCATCGCATCCTCTGCCGGGGCGGAGGGCAGTCTGACCCGGCGGGAAGTCCCCGAGTTCTCCCATGGGGCCCACGTCGGCAAGCCCCTCGCCAATGGAGAGATGATGGGTTGTGCCGAGTGTCATGTGTTCGATTCCAGCGGCCGAATGGCCGGGGATTCAGGGGCGCAAATCCCTGCCGATTTCATTGAAATTCGGACGGTTGCGGAAGCCCTGGACTGCACCCAGTGCCACGATCACAGCTGGACGCCGCCGGCGGCCGAGTCGGGGGAGGCAGACAGGTCCAGCTGGCCAGCCCGCGCGCTGGTCACCGGGGCCGGCATCACCCCGGCCGAGGTGCAGGCCTGCAGCCAGTGCCATGTCTCCGGCATTCCAGTGGAGGGGGCCGAATGGACGATTCCGAGCTCGCAGGTGGCCGATTTGGCCGGAGAGTCCGGACAGTTTCACCCCGACGATCGCGAGTGCGCGACCTGTCACATTCCGCGTGAGGGTCTGATCGCCGCTGCATCGACGGCCGTGCCTTCGGGCAGCCGTGTCTTCGTTCAGCGCACGTTCTATGTCCCGGAAATTGCAGAGAGGGCGAAGCCTGCCATCCACCGCGGGGGAACACGTAAGATCCAAGATGATTACGTGTCCTGTGCTGACTGCCACTGGACGAAATACAAGGCAGATTCCATCGGCGAAGGCACCGGTACCACCAACCCCGAGACCCCCCTCGAGCGAAGAAAGCGCGGTGATGACCTGCGCTACTTCCCTGGGGGCAACCCGGACAAGCTGAGGCGCTAGCGCGCCACAACCTCCGCGACCCAACCAGTCCGTCGGCTCCCAAGCGACCGACGGACCACCACTACCCGAGACGTTCCATGAAGATCCAATTCCCGAAGAGCCGCGCCAGCGGCCTCTTGCTCACCGGCCTAGGGCTGGTGGGGATCTGGTCCGCGCTGAGCGCGTGCCGGGCCCAGCTGAGTCCAGAGCCCACCGCCATGCTGTCCATCGCTGATCCGGCGGACGACCTGGAGGGTGCTGATGCACTTCACGCTGCCCTGTACGTGGACGGTAAGTTTCCGACCGCGGCGCAGTGCGGCGAGTGCCACCCCAAGCACTTCGCCGAGTGGTCCGTTTCGCCCCACGCCTACGCCCAGCTGAGCCCGGTGTTCAACGCGATGCAGGCGACCGTCACCAAGCTGACCAACGGCGCGAACGGCGACTTCTGCATCCGCTGCCACTCCCCCGTGGGCATGGCGCTGGGCGAGCCGATCTACACCGAGAACAAGAACCGTGCCCAGGCTTCGGTCGAGGGCGTCACCTGCATCGTGTGTCACCGCGTCAACGGCGACTACGGCAAGATCAGCGGTCGCTTCAAGCTGGAAACCGGAGACATCCACGCCCCGGTCTACGGGCCGAGCAACGGCTCCGAGCTGGAGCGCATTCTCACCGAGAACAAGCGCGGCGAGGAGAGCTACGCCGACCTCAAGGTCGCGGCGGATCAGCCGGGTGACTACCCGATCCATGCCGAGCTCAAGAGTTCGTTCTTCCTGACCCAATCCGGCATTTGCGGCTCTTGCCACGATGTGACTTCCCCTGGCGGCTTCCGCCTTGAGGAGGCCTTCAGCGAGTACAAAAGCTCTCCCGCGGCCAAGAACGGCGTGTCCTGCCAGGACTGCCATATGGGCACCGACGAGGGCAAGGTCAGTGGCCGCGAGGTCGTCCCTGCGGCCATTCTTCCGAACGGCCAGCAGTCCCGCCCGCGCGAGGTCAGCAGCCACTTCTTCGCCGGTCCCGATTACTCGATCGTGCACCCGGGCATGTTCCCGGTGCTCAGCAAGGTCCAGACCGATACGCTGGACGCGAGCCTGACCGAGTGGCACGACTTCGACCTGTCCTGGGGCAGCGCCGAGTTCGAAGCCGACGTCCCGGCGGGAACGGACTTCCGTCACGAGATCTGGGAAAGCGCCCGCAACCGCAAGCAGGCCCACGAGATCATCTACGGACCCAACGGCCAAATCGCCAAGCTCGAGATCTACCGGGACCGTCAGCTCGACGTCTTACGCGAGGGTTACCAGCTCGGCAAGGTCGAGGTGAGCAAGACCGGCGCAGGCGGGATCGACTTCCGGATCGAGGCCAAGAACGGCACTGATGGCCACAACGTGCCCACGGGATTCATCGCCGAGCGGACCCTCTACATCGAGGTCACGGTGTTCGACGGGAACGACAACCCGGTCTTTACTTCCGGCGACTTGGACCCGAACGGCGACGTGCGGGACGCCCACTCCGTCTATGTCCACAACGGCGCGATGCCCCTGGACAAGTACCTGTTCAGCCTGCAGTCGAAGTTCATCATCCGGCTCTTCCGGGGCGGGGAGCGCGAGCAGGTGCTTGCGGTCAACCACTCGGCGGACCCGCTGCCCTTCCCCCGGCCGACCCCGGCTCCGGTGATTGCCACCGGCCGCCCCCCGGGGGCTCGGACCCACCGGGTGGGTCTGCCCCCCAACGGCAGCCGCTGGGCCGACTACAGCGTCAAGGCAGAGGAGCTGACCGGGGTTGGACCCTATACCGCTAAGGTGCGTATGATTGCGGGCATGGTGCCCATCAACCTTGTCCATGAAATCCGGCACGTAGGCTTCGACTACGGCATGAACCCTCGACAGATCGGGGATCGCGTGGTCGAGGGCAGGCCCCTGCTCTGGGAGGGTGAATTCTCGCTGTCCAACAAGGGAGCTGTGCAGGTTGAGTGGGACAAGCCCGCCAAGGGCACCATCGATTGGTGGCAGGTTCCCGGGACCCCCGTGACCGCCGACCTCGAGGCTCCGGCCGCCCATTCCGGGGAGGCCGGTCAGTGAGTCGTCCCTTCGATCTGCGGCGGTCTCTGGCTCTGACCGGCTGGACCCTGCTTCTGGCGACGGGCGTCCATGCGGCTGCCCCGGTCCAACACGGGGACGAGGGCGTCCCCTACGGAGAAGGGGATGACCCCAACCGTCTAACCAACGAGTACTTGCCGCCGCAGATCGAGGACTTTCCCAAGCGGCCCGAGCCCATCTTCGAGCTCGGCAACGGCTTCAACGAGCCCGGGCCGATCAACGATCCGATCCGGCTCCCCACGGGGGCGATCTGGTCGCCCAGCTTCCTGGTGTGGGGCAACATGCGCTCGGGGGTCGCGGCGATCGACCGCGGCGACCGCGAGGATTCGGAGTGGGCCAACCGGCTCGATCTCTTCGGCGAGCTGCGCATGTCTCCGACCGAGCGCCTGGTCGTGGGCTTGCGTCCGCTGGACAAGGACGGCGAGTTCACCGGCTTTGACCTCGACGACGGAGAGGACATCGACGGCTTCAACCTCGATGTCCAGACCCTCTTCTTCGAGGGCGACTTCGGCGAGATCTTCCCCAACCTCGACACCGAGGAAACGCGCGCCCTGGACATTGGCTTCGGCCTGGGTCGCCAGCCCCTCAATTTCCAGGACGGCATCCTGATCCAGGACGTGCTGGACGCGCTCACCATCACGCGCAACTCGGTGCGCAAGTGGGGCGCGTCCAACATTCGGGCGACGGGCATCCTGGCCTGGAACGACATCGAGCGCGGCAACAACATCGAGGACGACAGTGCGACCCTGGTGGGTTTGCTCACGGCGATCGATTTCGTCGACAACTACGTCGAGGTCGACCTGGTGGGGACGTTTTCGAGCAACGAGGAATCGGGCGATGGCCTCTACCTCGGTGTGGGCTCGACCCAGCGCATCGGAACGATGAATAGCACCTTCCGTCTGAACGCCTCGACCGCCCTGGACGAGGGTTCAGCCGCGGTGGACGACGGGGCGCTGCTGACCTCGATCCTCTCGTGGACCCCGCATCACACCCACGACAACCTGTACTTCGGCTCCTACCTGGGGGTGGACAACTTCACGAGCGCCGCGCGCTCGCCCGTCGCGGGTGGTCCGCTGGCCAACATCGGCATCCTCTACGCCGCTACGGGCCTGGGCACGGTGGGAGCTCCGATCTCCAACGCGGCCGGCCAGGTGGTCGGAGGCGCATTCGGCTACCAGCAATTCTTCAATCACGGGCGCTCCCAGATGATCTACGAGGTGGCCGCCCGGGTCGGCCTGGACAGCGATGAGGACAGCGACACGCTGGCGCTCGGAGCCCGCTACCGACGCGCAATCGGGCAGCACACGGTTCTGACGCTCGACGGTTTCGCGGGCAACAATGAAGTTGATGACGGTTTCTTCGGGGGCCGCCTGGAGCTGCTCTGGAAATTCTGATCTGCTCGGGCTGGGCGGCTCCAGGCGTCGCCCAGCCCCGGTCATGAATCTTGAACTCGCTAAACGTCTCTTGGGCATCGATCCAAGCGACCAGCCCGCGGACATTCCCGCGCTGGTCAAGGCACGCATCCTGGACGCCCAGAGACGCGTCGACGCGGCCGGCACCGATGTGGAGCGCGAGCGCCACGAAACCGCGCTAGCCGAGATCCGGCGGGCCGGGGCCGAGCTCCAGGCCACCCTGGATGGATCGACCCTGCCGCCGGGGGGAGACACGGCTCCCTTCCAGCCGCAGCCGACGATCCAGGAGGACTCCAGCGGGCCGGGGGGGGGAGACGATCCCCTCAAGACCATCGACGACGAGCCGCTGGGCACGCTCGACGACCACCCGGGCGGGGACGTCCCTGGGGCCGCCGTGCCGGGCACCCAAAACGACCCTCCGGTGGGGAAGCTCGACCTGCGTTCGGGCACGGTGCTGGCGGGACGCTATGAGATCCGCGACCGCATCGGGATCGGCGGGATGGGCGCGGTCTTCAAGGCCTTCGACCAGGACCGGCGCGAGGAGGTCGCGGTCAAGGTTCCGCTGCCGGGTCTGCTCCATCGCACCTCGGCCCAGCAGCGCTTTCACTCCGAGGCGCGACTGTCGAGCGCGCTCTCGCACCCCAGCATCGTCAACGTCTTCGACGTACAGCGTGAGGGCAAGACCTACTTCCTCACCATGGAGCTGCTGCAGGGCAAGAACCTGCGCGAAGCGATGCTGGTGCGTGGGCGCAAGAAACAGCTCTATTCGGTCGCTGAGGTGGCGTCGATCGTGGGCCGTGTCTGCGAGGCCCTGCACTACGCACACCAGACCACGGTGCACCGCGATGTGAAGCCGGAGAACGTGTTCCTGTGCGAGGACGGCGCGGTCAAGCTGATGGACTTTGGCATCGCCCGCGCCGTGGCGGCGAGCGACCTGACCAAGACCGGTTCGTCGATGGGCACGGCCTATTACATGGCGCCCGAGCAGCTGCGCGACTCCAAGGACGTCGACCACCGCGCCGACCAGTACTCGGTGGGGGTGATGCTCTATGAGCTCCTCGCCGGGTTCGTGCCTGCGGGCCGCCACGAGCCGCTGAATCGCCTGCGCAAGGACGTGTCGAAGCGGCTCTCGGACATCGTCGACAAGGCCCTCAGTCCGCGGCCCGAGGCGCGCTTTGATTCGACCGAGGACTTGCGTCAGGCGCTCGACCTGAGCGCGAACGGCAAGGGGGGAGTGCCCGGCGGTTGGCGACCCTGGGCCATCGGCGGGGTGGGCGTTGCCGGGATCGCCTTCCTGGTCACGCAGCTCGGGGGAGGCTCGGAGAAACCGGCAGGGCCGCAGGTCCCCGGACCGCCTTCGCGGGTGGCAGGGAATCTGGATGCCGATCCCCTGGCCGAAGCTCTGGAAGGCTTGAGCGACGAGCAGCGGGTCGAAGTCGACCAGGCGGAGAACGCCAAGGCCGACTACGAGGCCACGATCTCCGGCCAGTCCCAGGACTTCGTGCGCGAGGTCATCGGTTTCCGGCGCGATCCCATCATCGCCTATCAGCAGGCGATGGATGACCTGGCCGGCGGCGCGACCGCTTCCGCCCTGAACCAGCTCGGCGAGGTGACCCTGAACTGGCGCACCCTCGAACGGGCGGCCAAGGGGCTGCTGGAACAAAAGGAGGAGGTCGACGGCCTGCGGACCAAGGCGCTGGAGGCCCAGCAGCGCTGGGAGTCGAGTGTGGCTGCGGGCGCAGCAAAGAGCCTCCTCGGCCCGGCGGACCCGCAGGCGGAGGTGCAGCTCGCTGAGGGGCAGGCGGCCAAGTTCGATTACGCCGGCGCGAAGAGCGCGCTGCGCCGGGCAGCTGAGGGATGGGAGGCCGGGGTGGCGGCCCATGGGGCCGGTGAGGAGGCTGCGCTCAGATCACGCATCGCACGCCTGGACGACCAGGTTGGCAAAATCGCTGCTCTGGACGAAGCCCTCGCAGGCGCGTATGCCCTCGCCGACCAGTCCCCTGATCTCGGTGCCGCTTTCGAGGCCGGCATTCGAACACATTTCGGGTCGGCGGAGATTCAGGCGGCGCGGACGGCGCTCGAGTCCGCGGATGGAAGGCGCGACGAGATCCTCGAGGCCAATGGCTTCGAAGACCGCATCAAAGAGCTGGAACAGCCCAGCCAGGTCCTGAGCGAAGGAGCTGCCGAGGCCCGAGGCTTCATCGAGGGCTGGCAAAGCCGACTCGGGCCTGACTCCAAGGTCGGGCAGCTACGTGACCAGCTGGGCGAGCTGCCGTTGGAGACACTCGGTCTGACGGTTGACCAGCTACTCGAGCCGGTGGCGGCCCAGCGCGCCCGGGCCATTCCGCTCCTGCGCAGCGAGAAGTTCGAGTCGGCCATGGAGCAGCTCACCCAGGCTGACCAGCTCCTGGCGGAGTACAGCGCGAGCCAGGCGGATCTGAAGCGGGCCGCGCTGACGCGCCAGGACTGGCTGTCCGCGCGATCTGCGCTCGTGCAGTCAGGCCTCCAGCTCGGATCCGATCCCTATGCCGAGCGCTTGGCCCTGATGACGGCCGACCTCGCCGGCCAGGATGTGGCCGGCGGCCGCAACGAGTTGGTTTCGTTGAGCTCGGCCATGGTGGCGGATCTTTCCCAGTACGAACGCCTTGCCGAGGCCCAGGGCCGCTGGATCACGGGCATCGCCAACTGGGAGGCCCTGCACCCCGCGCGGCGTACGGGGGATGCGGAACAGGAGGTGCAGGGGGCACGCACGGTCTGGACGGCGGGAATCGAGTCCCTTGGCCGATCCGAAACCAGCTTGGCCGCCGCGACCTCCCAGCTGGAAGCTGCCGCGGAGCAGCTGTCGGGGCTGATCTCGGCGGCGGGGGCGGAAGGGCCGATCCTGCTCAGCTCCCAGCCGGCCACGGGCACCTTCCGGTGGGACGCGATCCCTGACTTGGTGCTCGAATTCGACTCGGCGCCGGCGGAGGTTTGGGTGGCGAACGAGCGGGCCTCCATCGACGGGCGCACGGCCCGCATCACGCTGGCGCTGAAGGATCAACCCCTTGGCGGGCGCTTGGGCTGGCGTGCGGTCGGTCCGGATGGGACGGAGTCGAGCGACTGGCTGTCCCTCGAAATCGAGCGCGCGGAATTTGAGGGCTGGGCCGAGATCATCAGCGTGCAGCCCGATGCCGACCTGCTGGGCAAGTGGACGCGCAAAGCGCTGGTCGACTCCAAGCTCCCCTGGAAGCTCGTCGAGCCGAAGTCCGGGATCGAGCTGATCCTGCTGCCGGCCGGCAACTTTCCCCGAGGTCTTTCCCAGGGCGACAGCGAGGGCGCGCCCGACGAGCAGCCGCGCCACTCCGTGCGCGTGCCGAGCCCCTTCTACATGGGCCGCACCGAGGTGACCCGCGGCCAGTGGGCGCGCGTGATGGGTGGCGACGTACCCGCAGGCGAGGAGAACCTTCCCATCACCGACGTCCGTCCGGAGCAGGTCGACGAGTTCCTCGCCCTCACCGGTCTCTCCCTGCCCCGGGAATCCGAGTGGGAGTTCGCCTGTCGCGCCGGCACCACAACTGCCACCTACGACGACCTCCGTTCGATCGCCTGGAACAGCGCCAATGCGGGCGTGAGCACCCACGAGGTCGGCGCCAAGGCTCCCAACCCCTACGGCCTCCACGACATGCTGGGCAACGCGGCCGAGCTCTGCTCCAACGCCTACGACCCCGGCTTCTTTGCCCTCTGCGAGGAAACCCACGAACGGGAGACCCCCGCGGCCTTCGACGACAGCGCCGAAGGCGACGCCCGAGCGGTTCGCGGCGGCTCCTACCAGTCGACCGACGCCCAGTGCCGAGTCTCCGCCCGCGACAGCCTCTCCTCAGACGCGAGCAGCCAGGCCGTCGGCTTCCGCGTGGTGAGGCGTCGCTAAGGGAACTCGCCCCGCCCGCAGCACTCCACCTTCTTCGGGATTCCGAAGGCCCGCAGTCCGGGCTCAGCACGACCCCGAACCCCGGCCGTCGATTCGCCCAGCAGCCTCAGGCTGCACCCAATCGCCATCGTTGGCAGCGTGTCTTGCCTGAAGCCGAAATCACCCTCGAAGCCAGGGGCCGACCAGGGTGAATTCCGCAAGGAGGGCCGAGCTCGGCGCAGCCCGGGCGACAAGCAGCCGCATGCTGTCCAGCCGCCAGCGCAAGTTCGGATTCCTGGAGGCTCAATTCACCGAGGAAGCCAATCCCCCCGACAGATCGGGATCGCGGATAGCGCGTTTAGCACCCCATCGGGCACTACATGAGGTGCGGGGGCCAGGGCTGCGCGGTTGGAAGGGATGAACAGAACTCTAGTGCAGTGTTCAGTTTCAGAGCAGGGAAGGGGCGCCGCCCCCGATCACGTCAAGCGGTCTCCCCAGCCTTCCGCGCTGCGCTTGTGCAGGCCGGGTGATCCCCCCTCCGCTGGACATGCTCACCCCCGTTCTCGCCGAAGGGCAAGGGGTGCAGGCGCAAGCCCGTATTCAAGGGAGGGAAGGGGGCTGTCAGGCCTTGAGGAGCCTGACGCCGTACTTCTGGAACTCTTCGTCCCGGCTGATCAACACAAGGCCTTCGTGCTGCGCTTGGGCGATCTGAATCCGGTCGAATGGATCTCGATGGTGGTGGGGGAGAGAGCCAACTGCGAGGGCATGCGCTGCAGTGATCGGAAGTACCTCGATGTTGTCACTTCGCAGCACTTCATCGAGATTGTCGGGCATGTCTAGCCGCCCGAGGGACTGCTTGATGACCATCTCCCAAATGGCGCCAGAGCTGAAATAGATCGCGTTGTTGCCACTCTTGATGATGTCACGCGCCTTGCTGGATAGCTTGTCGGAGCCCTCAAGCCACCAGATCAGAATGTGGGTGTCGATGAGGTATCCGGGCATCAGGACGGCGTCCCGAATGCGTCGGCGATGTCATCGGGCAGCGGATCATCGAAGTCTTCTCCGATGCGCACCAAGCCCCTCCATTGGCCTCCGGTGCGGTCGCGGTCTTTGCTGCGGAACCCAATCAATCGCGCAACGGGCTTGCCCGCCTTTGCGATGATGAACTCCTCTCCCTTCGCAGCGCGTTCAAGCAGCTGTGAGAGGCGAGTCTTTGCATCATGGGTGTTTACGATCTCCATACCTTAGCTTAGTCTACCTAGTCCGGTGTCTCAAGGCTTTTCGGCGCAGGGGTCGGTAGGGGTTGACTCGAAGCCTGAATTGCTCCAAAAACGAACAGAAGTCTGGGCAGCTGTTCAATTCTCACTTCTGTAGCGGGTGTCTGACACTGCTGGGGAGATCGGTCTCCGACGCAATCCCGTGGCAGGTACCCCGTTCGTGAACAGCAAGGGCGCAGGGGGCACCGGATTGGGGCTATCGGTAGCTCTCCAGGAGCTTGGCATCGACCCAGTAGACGTCTTCGTCGCTGGTGTAGAAGAAGTACTTGCCGTCCCTGGACACGAAGGGGCAGAGCTGGTGGCCCGGGGGATTGACTTGCTCTCCTAGGCTAGGTGCTTGGGACCAGTCTCCGTTGGTCTTGCGGAAGCTGATGTACAGATCTACCTGACCCATGCCTTCGGGCCGGACCGAGCAGAAGATCAGGTAGGTGTCGCCGGGAGCGACGAAGACGTCGGCCTCGTAATGCTCCGTGTTTCGGGCAGGGGGCAGCTTGCGCGGGGGTGAGAATTGGTCTCCCATCAGGGCCGAGGCGTAGAGATCGAAGTTCTCGGCCTCCTGGGAGCCCGGGGCGGAGGGCCGGTTGGACGAGAAGTAGAGGGTGTTCTCGTCGGTGAGCGCGATGAAGTAATCCTCGAAAGGCGTGTTCAGGTCAGGGCCGCCGTGGATCGGCTTCGACCAGCCATCACGATCGCGCTGGACGTACCAGGTGTCGTGATCCTGCTTGCGCCCTTCCCCGCTTACTGCTGCATCGCTGATGAAGTAGAGCCGATCCTCTTGCTCGGACAAGAATGGATCGTTGAAGCTGAAGGTGGCGCCGGGCAGTAGGGGAACCGCCTCGGACCACTTCCCGTCGGCGTACTGCATGGACCGGATGTCAGCTCGGCCCTTGCCGGCCACCCCGAAGTCGATCTGCAGGCCGTCCAGGGGAATGGCACAGCCATACTCGTAGCGGTCCTTGAGGGAGAGCAGGCCGAGCGCAAAGACCTCCGGGACCAGACCAGCAGGCCGCAGGCCCAAGTAGGCGGGCGCATCTTCGGCGGATGGCTGAGCCTCTTGCCCCTCTGGCGCCTGGGGTCCAGTGGCTGGGGCAAGCAGGGCCATGCCCGGCGACGAGTCCGGAAGTGAGCAGCCCTGTGGCTGGCAATGCCCGGCGGAGAGAGGGGCGAGTGAACATGGGGGATCTCCCTGGATCGAGTTGCGTTTCCAACGCGTACGCCCGCGCTCCATGGTCTTTTTCCCTGCCGCTCACTCTCTGCCGAAACAAGAGGGCGCCGGCGAGCCTCGCTCATGGGCTTGCCCGCCGAGGGCAGGGCCTAGGCTCAGTGTGGGGAGCTCGGGAAGTCGGCGCTGAGTCTCACCACAGTATCGCGGGTGATGTCCGTCTCGATGCGGCCGAACAGTGGGTCCATGGTGGATTTGACGGGGTCTGAGCCATCGCCACGGCGAACTCTCTCCGCCTCTTCCACGGCCGCGAGGATCCAGTCGGTGGGAATCAAGGAGTGCCCCCCTTCGCGCGCGGCGATCGACAGCTCTTGGATCTTGTCGAAGCCAAGGACCGCCGCAATTTAGGTCGCGGATAGGTAGGCCGCGCCGCGATCTTCACCCTCCAGAAGGTGCAGATCTTCGAGCCCTAGACGTAGGTAGTGCTCCACGACCGCCGCTGGGAACGAGCCGCCGAGGGCGACTTCTTTGGCTCCGTTCAGACCGTAGCCCACGAGAGTGCAGAGGCCTTCCTCGAGAATGATCGGCAGCGTGTTCCAGTGAGAGCGCCGATAGCGCGTGACCGTGTGGACGAGTTCGTGGCCGATGTGCCCCGCCAGCTGATCGGGGCTCGTGTCGAAGATGATGATGCCGTGGGAGGTCGAGATGGCGCCCGCTCGCTGCGCCCAGGGGGAACGACTGTCAGGCATGATCGCCACGAAGATCGGCTCCAGAATCGGAACCCCGAACGCCGCCGCGATCTGCGGGAGGAGCTTGCCTGTGAGCTCGGAGGCTTGCTGTTGCAGATCACCGGACGCCGCCAGGACGTGGTACTGCGCTGCGACCCGGTTCCGTGGACTCCTGTGGGAAGCACACCCGGAGAGGAGTGGCAGG
>CAYWNK010000142.1:0-15790 GCA_964459495.1 uncultured Planctomycetaceae bacterium | reverse complement strand
GGATGGGATAGCGCCCTTCGGCGTCGGGCAGGGTGGGGGGATTGGCGTCCCAGGCGAAGGTCTCAGGCATGATCGAGCGCGCACTGGCGAGCCCGTCGGCGTAGCTGATCTGCTTGCCGGAGTAGGTCACCATTCGGCCGAGGATCGCCGTCATCGTGGCCGCCGCTCCGTTCTCCGCTTCGTTGTAGGGAAGGTCTTCGCGGATGGCCCTGAAGAGGTCGTCGTGCTCGACTTGGTAGGGGTTGGCTTCCTCTTCGCGGAAGCGCCACGAATTGTCGCCCGCCTCGATGATGCCACGGGACAGATTGGCGGTGCCCTTGCTGCCGTGTGCGTGTTCGGAAACGCTCGACCAGGTTTGTCGCTGGTGGCGGCACTCGGAGTGGAGCACGCTCCCATCGGCGTAGGTGTATTCGACCGCGAAGTGATCGAAGATCTCCCCGTGGTCGATCCCGGTGCGGACCTGGCGTCCGCCCATGCCTCGGGCACTGACGGGGGGGCCGCCTTTGAGCCAGTTGCAGACGTCGATGTTGTGAATGTGCTGTTCCACGATGTGGTCGCCGCACAGCCAGTTGAAGTAGTACCAGTTGCGCATCTGATACTCCATTTCGGTCTGGCCAGCCACGCGCGGGCGGGTCCAGACGCCCCCTGAGTTCCAGTAGGCCCGCATGAAGTTGACGTCCCCGATGGCGCCGTCCTGCACGCGCTGGATGCCCGAGAGATAGCGGGCTTGGTGGTGGCGCTGAAGGCCGACGCCAACCTTCAGGTTCTTGGTCTTGGCGACTTCGGCGGCTTCGAGCACCATGCGCACCCCGCCGGAGTCGGTGGCGACCGGCTTCTCCATGAACACGTGCTTGTTCTGCGCGACCGCGTGCGCAAAGTGCATCGGGCGGAAGCCCGGCGGGGTGGCCAGGATGACGACGTCCACGTCGTCACTGATCGCTTTCTCGTAGGCGTCGAAGCCGACGAAGCGGCGGTCCTCGGGGACCTCGACGCGATCGGCGTGGCGTTCCACCAGCTGGCTGAGGCAGCCTTCGAGTTGATCGCTGAACGCGTCGGCAACGGCTACGAGGCGCACGTCACCTGCGGTGGACAGTGCCTGGCTCGCCGCGCCGGTGCCGCGACCTCCGCAGCCGACCAGCGCAACGCGCAGGGGCTCATCTCCGTGGGAACGGGCACGGAAGGTGCTCTCCGCCACGGCGGCGGGGGTGAGGACTGCGCCGGCGAGCAGGGCGCTGGATCGCTCGAGGACTTCGCGGCGCGTACTGCTGTTGGGTTCTTGCATAGGGTCGATGGGGAGGGGAGATGGGGATCGATGTTCGGACTAGCGCTCGCCGCGTCGCTGGCGCTGCTGGATGCGCAGGACCTCATCGAGGTCTGCCTCCCAGTAGCGTGCCTGCTCTGAGGGCGGCGGCGGCACAAGCGGGCGCACGACGCGGAACCCGACGAAGCGGGCGTCGGTGTGATACCAGATGCTCTTGGGGAGTTGGGGGTCCTGAACCTTCCAGCCGGGTTTGGATGGCTTGCGGGCCGCGCTGCGCAGCGCGTCGGGATCGTCATCCCAGGAGCCGCCGCGGGTGACGCGCGGGTACAGCTCAGTCGGCCAGTGGATTGGGTCTTTCACACCGGCCGGGAGGCCCTTGCGCCACTCGCCTTCGTAGCCGTCGAGACACCATTCGGCAACGTTACCGTGCATGTCGTAGAGACCCCAGGGATTGGGCTTCTTCGAGCCGAGCGCCTGGTAGCGATCGTCGGCGTTGTCGAACCACCAAGCATGGTCGTCGAGCGCGTCCTCGCCACCTTCGAACGAATAGGAGCCCTTGGTGCCAGCACGGCAGGCGTACTCCCACTCCGCCTCGGTGGGCAGGCGGTAGAAGCGGCCAGTCTTCATGCTGAGCCACTTGGTGAACTGCTTGGCGGCAAACTGCGTCATGCAGATGGCGGGCATCCCGTCCTTGCCCCAGCCGAAATCCATCGGCACGTAGGGCGGGGTGGGCCGGCTGACCGAGTCGGCCCATGCGTCCTGGGGCGTGGCGGGTTGATCGCCGCGTTCGCGCAGCTGCACGTCGAGGTTGTGCTGGAAGACGCTGTAGGCGTCCCAGCCGAGCTCGTAGGTGCCGATCCAGAAGGGGGAGATTTCCACCTCGACCTGGGGACCCTCTTGGGGTTTGCGATCGGGTTCAGCTTCGGGGCTCCCGTACAGGAAAGAGCCCCCGGGGATGGGGGTCATGGGAACCTTGGCCTTCGAGCCCTGGATCAGCTCGATGTAGCTGCCCATGTCCGCGGGGCTCTCGGCCTCGGCGCCTTCCACATCGAACGGCGGCGGGCTGCCGTCGGGAGCAGCGGGGTAGCGTCCCTCCGTGTGCGGCGCCCCAGCAGCCGGCGCATCCTGGGTGGGGGAATCACCTTCCGAGGGCTCCTGGTGAGCGGCGAGGAGCAGAGCGGGAAGGAGAAGGCTGCCCAGGATGGGAGCGACGCGGCTGACGGATTGCATGGGCAGGCGGTGCAGGGGATTGACCAAGCGTCTGTTATAACAACCCCATCCACCCCCGACCTCACTTCCTGCCCCAGTCCTGCATCGATGATCCAATCCCAAGCTCCCACCTCCCGTCGCCGTTTCCTGAGTGTGTCCGGGGCGATGGCCAGCGCCCTTGCGACGCCTGCCCTGGGTGCTCGCCGCCAGGCCGGTGGGAAGGAGATGCTGCGGGTCGGACTCGTGGGCTGCGGCGGCCGGGGCACGGGAGCCGCGAAGCAGGCCCTGAAGGCGGACCCCAACGTCAAGCTGGTCGCGATGGGTGAGGCGTTTGCCGATCGGCTGGAGGGTAGCCTGGGCACGCTGCAAAACGACCCGGAGGTTTCCGAGCGCGTGGACGTGCCCGAAGACCGGCGCCACGTGGGTTTTGACGCCTACCGACAAGTCATCGATCAGGTGGACGTCGTGCTGCTGGCGACCAGCCCGCATTTCCGGCCGCTGCACGTGGAGTACGCGGTGGAGAAGGGCGTGCATCTGTTCGTCGAGAAGCCCGTCGCCACCGACGGTCCCGGCATACGCCGAATCCGCGCCGCCTGCGAGGTCGGGGCGGGGAAGGGGCTCAACATTGTCTCGGGGCTTTGCTATCGCTACGAGTTCGGGAAGCAGGCCCTGGTCGAGCGCATTCACGGGGGCGAGATCGGTGAGATCCGGTCGATGCAGTGCACGTACAACACGGGCGGGCTCTGGCACCGTGGAAAGAACCCCGAGTGGAGCGAGATGGAATACCAGATGCGCAACTGGCTCTACTTCACCTGGTTGTCGGGGGACCATATCGCGGAGCAGCACATCCACAGCCTCGACAAACTGGCCTGGGCGATGGGGGACCGCTACCCGGTGAAGGCCACCGCGAGCGGCGGCCGGGCGGTGCGCACCGACGAGAAGTACGGCGACGCTTACGACCACTTCAACACGGTTTTCGAGTGGGAGGACGGCACGCGCGGCTTCTCCTCCTGCCGCCAGTGGGTAGGGGCCGATTCGGACGTCTCGGACTTCATCGTCGGGACCAAGGGCACGGCAGAGATGCAGCGGCGCACGATCACGCCGATCGAGGGGGAGCGCTGGCGCTACCGCGGGGAGGGACCGGACGACATGTATCAGAACGAACACGATGCTCTGTTCCGGGCGATCCGCAGCGGGGAGCGCATCGACAACTCCGAGTACATGTGCGAGTCCACGCTGATGGCGATCCTGGGTCGCATGGCCGCCTACACTGGCAAGACCCTGACTCGCGAGCAGGTGTTGAATTCGACCCTGGACTTGTCTCCCGCGTCCTATGAGTGGGGCGCGGCGCCCGAGGTCCAGGTCAGCCTGCCCGGCGTGACCCAGTTCGTCTAAGGCCTCTGCAGGGGCCTGAGCGGATCGGCCGGTGCTCCCAGCGTGTGGGGGGCCGGCCGGTCTCCGCTTTGGGCGCCACCTCCGGCGCCCGGTCCAGGGGCCAGGACTTCCGGCCGCTTTCCGGCTATGCTCCCGGCCCATGCCTTCCGACGCCAAAGAGCCGGCCAAAAGCCGCAACTTCATCGAGGTCGAGATCGACCGGGATCTGGCGGACAAGCGCTATGACCACGTGCATACGCGCTTCCCTCCCGAACCCAACGGCTACCTGCATATCGGTCACGCAAAGGCGATCTGCGCAGACTTTGGCCTGGCCGCGCAGTACGGCGGCAATTGCAATTTGCGCTTCGACGACACCAATCCTGCCGCCGAAGAGAGCGCCTTCGTCGAGGCGATCCAGGAGGACGTGCGCTGGCTCGGTTTCGATTGGGAGGAGCGGCTCTACTTCGCCTCGGATTTCTTTGATTCGCTCTACGCCTTCGCCGAGCACCTGATTCGCAGCGGGGACGCCTACGTGGATGACTCCACGGTGGAGGAGATGAGGGCGGGGCGCGGGGATCGCAATCACCCCGACCGGCCGGGCACCCCGAGCCCCTACCGGGACCGGCCGGCGGAGGAGAGTCTGGACCTACTGCGGCGCATGCGGGCGGGCGAATTCCCGGACGGGGCCCGGGCCTTGCGGGCCAAGATCGACATGGGGGCCGCTAACCTGCTGCTGCGTGACCCGGTTCTCTATCGCATTCAACACCAGAGCCACCACCGGACCGGGGACACCTGGTGCATCTACCCGACGTACGATATGGCCCACGGCCAGTGCGATACATTCGAGGGAGTCACGCACTCGCTGTGCAGTCTCGAGTTTCGCAACCACCGCGAGCTCTACGATTGGCTGCGCGATCGGATCCCGGAGGAGCTCGTGCCTGGGGCCCATCGGCCACGGCAGATCGAGTTCGCACGGCTCAAGCTCACGCACACCTTGGTCAGCAAGCGCAAGCTGAAGACTCTGGTCGAAGAAGGGGTGGTCGATGGCTGGGATGATCCGCGCATGCCCACCCTGCGTGGCCTGCGGCGCCGGGGCTACACGCCGTCGGCGATCCGCGGATTTTGCGAACGAATCGGTCTGGCCAGGGCGGGCAGCACAGTTGAGCTCGACTGGCTAGAGGACAGCCTGCGGGCTGAGCTGAACCGCAGCGCCGAGCGGCGGATGGCGGTGCTGCGTCCATTGAAGCTCACGCTTACCAACCTGGAGGTGGGACAGGGCCTGCCCTGTTCGGCGGACAACAACCCCGAGGACGAGAACGCCGGGACGAGGCCCCTGGAGGTAACCCGTGAGGTGTGGATTGATCGGGACGATTTTCGACTCGAGGCCAACCGTAAGTACTTCCGCCTCAAGCCGGGTGGCGAGGTGCGACTGCGCTTTGGCTACGTGGTGAGCTGCGACGAAGTGGTGCAGGGAGTGGACGGCGAAGTGCTCGAGCTGCGCGGTACGGTCCATCCCGAAACCGGTGGAGGCAAGGCTCCGGCAGACGGCAGAAAGGTGAAAGGTGTCGTGCACTGGGTCTCTGCCGAAAGCGCGATCGAGGCGGATGTGACGGTCTACGAGCCGTTGTTCTCCAAGGAGGATCCCGAGGACGGCGACTGGCAGGAGAACGTGAATCCGGATTCCCGCACCGTGCTCCATGGGGCGCGCCTCGAGGCCAGCCTCGGTGAGGCGGCTCCAGGTGCTGCCTTTCAGTTCGAACGGGTGGGCTACTTCGTGGCCGATGCAGTGCTGTCCAAACCGGGAGCCCCGGTGTTTCACCGTGCGGTGGGGCTGCGCGGTGGAGCCAAGAAGGACGGGGGAGCACAGAAGGGCCAGAAGGGTCAGGGTCAAAAGAAGCAGGCCTGACCGAACAGTTCGAAGTCATCGACGGCCGCTTCCACCAAGCTGGGAGCATCGCCGTCGGTGGCCAGGAACCGAACCTGAATTCCTGGCCCTCCGCTGAGTCCGAGGGACTGCAGCAGTTCGGGTGAAACGGTGTGCGAACGCCAATGCGTGGTGTCCTTCGCTGGCGTGAAGTGGGTGGCGACGGGATGCCAGATCCCGCCGCTCTCAAGCGAGCGAACCTCGACTCGAAGGCTGTCCCCGGGCGATGGGGTGGATAGCCCCAGGTAGTAGGCGTAGCGGATCTGGAAGGGGCCAGGGGCCAGGTCGTAGATGGCGGATTCCAGGGCCACGGTGCCGCCGTCCACGTCGCTGTTGCCACCGTGGGCGCCGGTGAGAAAGCAGGCGTGACCGCTCGCTGGGACCGTGGGCGCCAGGGGAGACGCCAGTCCGGCGGGCAGCGGCGTGGCCCATTGCCAGTGCCCGCCGCTCGCGCCCAGGTCGACGTCTTGCCAGCCGCTTGGTGATTCGAAGCCCTGGCTCACGAGGGACTCTAGCCTGGTGATCTGGACCAGCGTCGGCGCCGATCCTGCATCGGGCAGGAGGGCAGCGCCGCAGGCGCCGTCCTGTAGTACAAAGCGCAGTTCGTAGGTCTCGCCGCATTGTCCTGCGGGCAGGACGACCTGCCAGGCGCCTGGGTCCTGGGTTCCCGCGGGGAACATCGGCCGCTCAAACCAGGCCTGGTCGCTGGTGAAGCGGAATCGCAACCTCGGGGGCGCGAGCTGCGGCCCAGCCTGCAGGCTGAGGCTGAGTGGGACACCAGGCTCCACTCGGTCGGGAACACTGGCGCTCACCGCGGGCAAGGGTGGGAGGTGTGCGCTCGCATGGGCCTGAAGCCCCGCCGCGACCACGGGATGAAAGCGAGCCTCGATGTTGGCGATGCCTCCTGGACAGAGATGGCAGGCGCCCATCAGGGTTCCGCTGAAAGAACAGTCCCGGGCTTCCTGGCAGGGACCGAAGTGCTGGACCGGAGCGCACAGCTCGAGCGGCGGGCAGTAGTCGCCGGCATGACCCGCGCCTAAGGCATGACCCAGCGTATGGGCCACGTTGAAGAGATCCCAGGTGATGGCGCGCACATCGATGGTGCCCCCGCTTGTCTGGGCGGGACCGCTTAGGGAAGCACATACGCCGAAGGGCGATAGGCCCCCAATGGTCCCTGCGACTTCGGAGCAGGTCAGGGAGGCTGCGGAAAGCAAGAGGCCGAAGTGTGCTCCGCTGGGGAGTCCCCCGTCCCAGGACTCGTGGAGCAGGTCGAGCCCGGCGGCACAGTCCATGCCTTCCAGATCCCAGGGCCCCCCGAGCTGGGTTTGCAAGTCGATGGCGACCTCGGTCACTCGCACACCCGCGTCCCGCTCGAGGATGTGCGCGGTGAAGGTGAGGATCGTCGCCACATGGGCGGCCGCGAGCTCGACTCCTCCCGCCTCGAAGATCAGCCGTGGGTCGACGATGACGGCCAGCCTCAGATTGCGGCCTGGACAGGGGGCGGCCCCAGCGCCCTGAGTCATCTGGGCAGCGTGGACCGGCAGGGGAGCGCAGTCGAGTCTGCCCCCACACACCGCACGTGGCTCGGCCCTTCGGATCGCATCCGTCCAGACGGAATTGCTTGGGCCCGTCCAGGCCAACGGGCCCATCCGCATCCAACGACGCGTTCCGGTGACGGAAGAGACCGCGCGCGCCTCTCCCTCGGATCCGGCGGTGGGGCTTGTCCAGCAGCGCAGCTCCGTTGGCCCGAGGAGATCACCAGCGGGCACGCCGTCCACGCTCCAATTCAGTCCGAGCCGGCCAGGGTCCAGCTCCTGCAAATCGGGAAACAACGAGCCCTGGGCGGCTGGGCCTTGGGGGTGGCTCGCGGGGCTTTCGAGCCGCGGGGCCGAGAACGCCAGCGGGGCAGCAACGAAGCCTGCGAGCACCACAGGGCAGAAGAACGAGTCGGAACGGGAGGGCCGGACGGTACGCACGGTAGCGATCCTTGGACGTGGTTCATGGGGCGGGTGAACCAGGTGAATCGCACTGAGCCCGGGAGGGTTGCAGGCCGGTCATCGGAAACCGCAGCCCGGGCGAGTTCGGTCGCCGGGGATTGCAAGCCTCTTCGCCCTTGGAACGGACGAGGCCGCCCGTCCGCCGGTGCGGACGAGCGGCCTGGCCGTCGGCATCCAGCTGCGTGCGCTGGAAGGGATCCCTGAAACTAGGGAAGCTGGGTGATCGACACGTTGCCGATCTGCACGTCGGCGTGGTGAGCAACCAAGACGAAGGACCCGGCGGGGTGATCGTCCAAGCCTGCGGTGGTTTGCTCGAAGGTCCAGTTCGCCGGCTCAGACGTGCCAACCTCCCACATGCGCATGGAGTAGCGCGACTCTCCTCCGGGGAGGGTCTCGACGCGGGCGCGCAGGTTGTAGTTGATCCCGAGCTGCACCTCGCTGCCGGACAGGTTGGTGATCGCTTCGTTGTCGTTCTCCCAGAACTGCCAGCGTTCAGAGCTGCTGAACCAGCGGTAGAAGTAGCCGCCGCCGAAGGGATAGATATTGTGCCTGGGCTGGGGGAAGGGGCCACCAGCCGTGTGCCCACTCCAGCGCAGGATGAATCCGATCGCGAACGACTGCGTGCCGGTCGTGAATCCTAGGGGATCCAGGGCCAGCACTTTGAGAGTCGTCGTCGCTTCGTAATCTGTCCAGGCGCCAGCTCCGCCGCCCTCGCCGATGGCCACGAGGCGGTCGTACCCGAGGGAGTCGGGCTGCGGGCGGAGAACGGCACCCAGGTTCGGGTCGTTGTCGACGTACCAGTCGCCGTCGACGATCTGGGCCACAGGGGCGAAGTCGCCGCCGTGCAGGCTGTTCACGTCGTCCCAGAGAACGGAGGTGGGCAGGGCCCAGTCCACTCCTGCGGTGTAGTCCACGAACGCATCGTAGAACACCATGTTGGAGTCATCGTCTTCGACCATGAACTCGACCGTGTTGCGGTGCACGCCGCCGACGGGCGGGACGACGGTCAGTTCACCGGGGAACAGCTCCAGGTTGAAGTCGCCCTCGTTGGCAAGGCGCCAGGGGACGAACGACAGGAGGCGGTCGTCTCCGAGGCGCAGGTTGATCCAGGGTCCACCGTTGAGACGGTAGTACAGCGTCACCGTCTGGGCGATGCGGTCCTCATCGCTGTCGGTGACCACGCCGAGGATGTTGACCTGATCCTGGGGGTCACCGTTCTGGCCAAAGCGCATGACCGGGGTTCCATTCCCGTCGGGCGTGCCTGTCCAGAATTCCATCTGGGGCGCGCCAGTTTGGCCGTCGGCCAGCGTGGTGGCGGTCAGTGCAGGGGATGTGGTCAATAGACCACCGGGATCGCTGGAAACGATCTGGAAGAAGTAGGTCGTGTTCGCGGCGAGACCGGAGATCGGCACGCTGTGGCTGTGCTGCATGGCGGAGAGCGCCATGGTGCCGTCCGCGAAATTCGTATCCAGGCCCCAGCGGAGTTCGCCGCCAGCGAGCTCGTCGGTGAACCAGTCGACGCGGATCGTGCTGGAGTCGAGGGTTTGGGCGGTACTCCGATAGAGCAGCGGGGGCAGGTTGTCGCTGAAGCCGCTGGCGTCCTCGGGAGTGACTTCCGATCCCTGCAGGAAAACGTAGTCGGCGACCATTTCGTGGGGCACGGCCGGGTTGCCGGAATTCGCCACAAAGAGACCAGCGGTTTCCAGCGTGAGGGGGAAATCGAAGTTCGCCCCTTGGATCCAGGTGGCTCCATCGTTGGACCACTGTTGGTTCCAGTTGTCGCCTTCGCGAGCCACCCGCAGGAAGAGCGGTTGACCGGCAGGGTGTGGGCCGCTGATGATCTGGCTGCTGACGATGTCCTGCAGGGCGCCGTTGCGGAAGCTGGCCGCGAAGAGCTGCACTTCGTCGTTGTTGTAGGCGAAGTCAAAGCGCAGGAAAGCGTTGGGAGCTTCCTGGAAGTAGATGCCATGGCCGGTTCCGTTGACCGACAAGGGGCCGACAAAGCTGGCCGCGAGGGTCATGTCCTCGTCTTCCACGGCTTGGGCGAGGCGCGCTGCGCCGTTGGTGATCCAAGGCTCGTAGGACACGCCCGCCGGCACGCCGAGGCGCACGGTGGCGTTCCCGCTGCCGGCGCCTTCGAGGGCGAGGGTGGCCTGGCCAGCGGGATCGACAAAGGTGAAGGTGTCGAGCTGCAGGTTGGGCTGGTTGAAGTCCGCTGAAACGAAGCTGCCCAGGGCCAGGGTCATCGTGGACGAGGGCCCTGCGTCGACAACCTGCCCGTCGGTACCCTCGCAGGTGACTTGCACGTAGTAGACGGTCATCGGGTCCAGGCCGCCGATCGCGACGCTGTGGACGTCGGTGCTGGTTCCCACCGTGACACTTTGGTCAGGCATCACCGTCGTTCCGTACTCGACTACCGCCGTGGTGGGTTGACTGGTTGCCCAGCTCACGTTGAGACCCGTCACCCCCGGCTCGATCGTTAGGCCCTCGAGGGTCAGGGGCTCGATGCCGGGCCCTCCCCCGGTCGAACCGCCTGAAGAACAGGCGGTCGATATCGCAAGGGAGAGGCCTACGAGGGCGTAGAGAGGAGAGAATGAGGTCTTCATGGGGTTTGCCGTAGGCGTCGTGAGGGGGCGCAGTGGGCTGGCTACGTCCGGACACTAGGGGCAGAACGTGCACATTCCCTCCCTCTATCGCCATTCGAGGCCTCAATGTTGGAGTCTAGTCAGGGGCAGTTCCTAGGAATTCTTTTCTCTGTACTGGACAAGGGCCCACTTCCCGAACTGCGGAAGCTGCTAGACTCTCCGGCCATCTCCTGAGACCCTAATCCTCCCATGAACATTCGTATCCAAGCCCTCGCCCTCGCCTTCCTGCTTCCCCTCACCGCCTGTGGCGACAAGACCGTTAGCGCCGAAAGCGTTACCGACGCCGCCAAAAGCGCCATGGACAGCTTCACCCCCGACGGGGTCAAGGAAACGCTGTCCGGCCTCGCCGAAAGCCTTGGCAGCGTCAAGGACCTTGCCTCCGCCGAGGCCCTCAAGGAAAAGGCCGGCCCGATGGTCGACATGCTGAGCAAGGCTAAGTCCGCGCTCGGCGACAAGATGCCCAGCATGGACGTCGTCAAGACGGCCGTCGATGCCCTTAAGAGCAAGTTCAGTGGCGACAACGCCATCATGGGGGCGCTCAAGCCGATCATGGACAAGCTGACCGGCCTGATGGGCTGAGCCGATAGGTTCGTTTCACTCGGGGGGGCCGGGGTTCGCAAGAATCCCGGCCCCCCCTTTGTATTGACTTCTCGCGGCTCCCGCGGGGCGTGGCGCTGCTCTTGCGAAGGGCCGGGCCTGGGGCGGGCTTTGCTGGAACGAGATCGCTGTTAGTCTGCAGCCATGACTGACGCAAAACCCTCAAACGCGGCGCTTGCAACCCTCGGTGCCGGCTGTTTTTGGTGTGTGGAGGCCGTGCTGGAACAACTCGACGGCGTACTAGCGGTGCACTCGGGATACATGGGCGGAGCGCTTCCCGATCCAACCTATGCGCAGGTGTGCAGCGGCACGAGCGGGCATGCCGAGGTGGTTCAGGTGCACTTCGATCCGGCCGTATTGCCCTACGAGCATCTGCTCGCCTGGTTCTGGCGCCTGCACGACCCGACGACGCTGAACCAGCAGGGGGCAGACAAGGGCACCCAGTATCGCTCGGCGATCTTCACCCACAGCCCCGAGCAGAAGGCCGCAGCCGAGGCATCGAAGCTCGGGGCAGCAGGCGATTTCCGGGATCCGATCGTCACCGAGATCACGCCCGCCGGCCCCTTCTACATGGCCGAAGAAGACCATCAGAACTACTACCGGGGCAATCGTGCCCAGGGCTACTGCCGAATGGTGATCGCACCGAAGCTGAGCAAGCTAGGTCTTGAGCTGTGATCGGGGTCAGTGCCCGGTCTTTTTCGCCAGGGCTTCTACGCTTTCTGAGGGAACTCGCTGAGGACAATCGGCGCGAGTGGTTCGCCGCGAACAAGGAACGCTACGAGCGCGAGGTGCGCGGGCCCGCGCTGATGTTCGTCGGGGCCATGTCGGAAATCCTGGAGGGCCTCGCCCCCCACGTGGTGGCGGATCCGCGCTCGAACGGCGGCTCGCTGATGCGGCAGCACCGGGACGTGCGCTTCTCCAAGGACAAGTCGCCCTACAAGCGCCACGTCGGGATCGCCTTTCGACATGAGGCCGGCAAGATCAACGCTGCTCCTGGTTTCTACCTCCACATTGAACCGGGGGCCTGCTTCTTCGCTGTGGGTATGTGGCGGCCGGATCGGGTGCCGCTGGCGGCGATTCGAACGGCGATCGCGGCACGGCCCGGAGCCTGGCGCGGGGTCCTGGAGGGCGATGCGTTTCGAAAGAGCTTCGCGCTCGACGGGGAGAGCCTCAAGCGGGCACCGAAGGGTTTTGATCCGACTCACGAGCAGATCGACGATCTGCGGCGCAAGGATTTCGTGGGGACGGCAGCCCTGACCCATGCACAAGTCCAAGGGCCCGGATTCCTCGAGTGCATCGAGAGCCACGTGCGGGCCGCCCTGCCGCTGAACCGTTTCCTGGCCGATGCGATCGGAGTGCCGTTCGGGGGCTAACGCGCCTGGTTCGTGGGGCCGGGCGAGAAGGCGCCGGCCCTAGCTCGAGTGCCCCGGGGCTCGATTTCCGCGGGCACGGCCAGTGACCGGAGATAAGCTGATGGCGGCCAGTCAAACGACGGTTTCCGAGTCCCCCCCCCCCTTTAAGAGCAGAGCATGCGTTGGCGTAGCGGCAGGCAGAGTGAGAACGTGGAGGATCGGCGCGGGTCCGGTTCCAAGGTCCCCGGTGGAGCCAAAGGACTGGGCCTGGGAGCGATCGTCCTGGTCGTGATCGGAGCTCTCTTCGGTGTGGACCCGAGCAAGGTGATGGCGCTCCTCGGGGGGGTCCAAAGTTCGGCTGCACCGGCCGGCGGAGGCGGCGGGTATGCCGAAGGCGAGGACCCAGATCCCGAGCTGACCAGATTCGTCAAGACGGTCTTCGGCTACACGGAGGACGTGTGGAACGAGCAGTTCCGCCAGGGGGGAAGCCAGTACCAGGAACCGACGCTGGTCGTCTTCGAGGACGCGGTCCAGTCCGCCTGCGGGACCCAGGGCTCCGAGGTCGGACCCTTCTATTGCCCCGCTGATTCCAAGGTCTACATCGATTTGGGCTTCTTTCGGCAGCTCAAGAACCAGCTGGGGGCTCCCGGCGATTTTGCCCAGGCCTATGTGATCGCCCATGAGGTGGGACACCACATCCAGAACATCCTGGGACGTTCGAGCCAGGTGCACCGGGCCCAGCGCGGGATGTCGAAAGAGGAGGCGAATCAGCTATCCGTGCGGCTCGAGCTGCAGGCGGACTTCTACGCGGGCGTTTGGGCCCATCACGCTGACAAACTGGCCCAAATCCTCGAGAAGGGCGACGTGGAAGAGGCGATGAATGCTGCCAAGCGGATCGGAGACGACGCACTGCAGCGTCAGGCGACCGGGCGGGTGCGGCCCGAATCGTTCACCCATGGCACATCTGAGCAGCGACAGCGCTGGTTCTACCTCGGCCTCAAGACGGGAGACATGCGCCGGGGGGAGGAGACCTTCAGCGCCAACTACCGGGATCTCTAGGGCGGAGCCCGAGGGGCTGCTGGGGCGGTGGAAGGGGGCGGATCCTCGCTCTGGCCGTGGGACCGGGTTTGCGTCCGGTTTTCCGCTGCGGCGCCCCGATGCTGGACTTTGGACTCGAATTCGGTTCGATCCCGAGGCAGGAATCCGGTTCGGGTCCACACCGGCGGCGGGGGCGGCTTACGCTGGAGCGCCCTTTTTCCGGCGAAGAGCGCCGCGACGGGGAACCCATGCAATCATCCCAAGAGAACCAAGCAGCCCAAGACCCGTCGGAGAGCGCTGAAATGCAAGCGCCCCAGACGATCGGAACGGGCCCCCAAGAGTTGACCGTAGAGGACGCCGAGTCCCAGACGGAATCCGAATCCCAGGCGGACCCCTTTGAGGGCGTCCCCGATGAACTGCGCAAGGCCATCGAGCGCAAGGGCTTTCAGTCCCTGACTCCTGTGCAGTCCGGCGCGCTCGTCGCGCAGCGTGAAGGCCGCGACCTGCGCTTGTCCAGCCAAACGGGCTCCGGCAAGACCGTAGCCCTAGGACTGGTCATGGCGCCGTCCTTGATCGAAACCGTTGTGCACCACCGCGTGGGCCCGCGGGCGCTGGTGGTCACCCCGACCCGTGAGCTGGCGGCTCAGGTTCGGCAGGAGCTGAACTGGCTCTTTGCTGGAGTTCAGGGCCTTGAGGTCGACTGTGTGATGGGCGGCACCATCGTGAGTGAAGAACGCAGGCGCCTGCGCGGCAGACCCAACGTACTGGTCGGGACCCCCGGCCGGCTCTTGGATCACGTGCGCTCGGGCGCGCTCGATCTGTCCGACATCCTGCAGGTCGTGCTCGATGAGGGCGACCAGATGTTGGACATGGGTTTCCGGGAGGAGCTCGAGGCCATTTTGGACGCGACTCCGGAAGGCCGGCACGTGCATCTGGTATCGGCGACCTTCTCCCACGATGTGCTTCGCCTGGCCGAGCGTTACCAAACCAACGCTCTTGCCGTCGAAGGCACAGCCCTGGGGGCGGCCCACAACGACATCGATCATGTGGCGCACACAGTGCGGCCGAACACGCGCTACCCTGCGCTGGTCAACGTGCTAGCCACCGCTGGCGCGGAACGCTGCCTCGTGTTCGTGAAGACCCGCGCCGAAGCGGCCCAGGTTGCCGAGCGACTGAGCGGAGACGGATTCTCGGCGGGGCATCTCTCTGGCGATCTCGCCCAGTCCCAGCGGGCTCGGACGCTGGCTGCATTCCGTCGAGGGCGTCCCAACGTGCTGGTGGCAACGGATGTGGCCGCGCGCGGTTTGGACATTCCCGAGGTGGCGTTGGTTGTGAACTACGCGATGCCCCACGACCTAGAGGGCTACACCCACCGCAGCGGCCGGACCGGCCGAGCGGGCAAGCAGGGCGTCAGCGTCCTGCTGGTTCCCGGGAGCAAGGAACGGCGGGTGCGTCGCCTGATGGAATCCAATGGTGTGGAGCTCGACTTCCGCCCCGTCCCTGGAGCCATTGAGGTCGGCCGGGCACTCGCGGAGCAGGCGCGTCGGAAGGCCGAGGCACTGCTTGCGTCCAGCCCCGAGCCCGCGCCTGGCATGCTGGAGGCAGCGAAAGAACTGGTGGGCGAGCGGGATCCGATCCTTGTCCTGGCGGTCGTGCTTGGCGGTGACCGGAGCTCAGCCATGGGCACCGTGCGCAGCCTTGATGAACAGCCGGCGAAGCCCACCCGCCGCGAGCGGGAAACCCGCGACTACGGGCGAACGCCCCGGGACTTCACGGATGGATCCCAGGGAGGCTCCGAAGCTCCCCGCGAGCCGGCCTACCGCGCTCAGCCTGAGGACTACGTCACCTTCGTGATCAACTGGGGCTTCCGTGCAGGGGCCAATCCCAGCCGCATTCTGGCGACGGCCTGCCGCCGTGGGGGAATCGACCGCACGGTGATGGGGGCGATCCGCATGGATGCCTTCGACTCGTACTTCGAGATCGCCAAGGAGGCTGCGGATGCGTTCGAGTCGGCCGCCTCGGCCCCCGACGAACGGGATCCGGACGTGCTCATCCGGCGTGCGGCTGAGGGCGAAACCGGCCCCCCTCCGCGCGACTTCGGCGGTGGCGCCAGGCGCCGGAGCAGCTTTGGCGGCGGTCGCGGCGGTCCCCGCCGTGGCGGTCCACGGGGCGGATCCTCGTGGGGCCGTGGCGGGCCGCGCCGCGGGGCATCCTCCTATGGGCGCGGTGGACCGCGGCGCGGCGGATCCTCCTGGGGAGACGGCCCCTCGCGTGGCGGCTACCGCGGCGATCGTGAAGGCAGTGGCGGCGGGTACCAGGGCGGTGGCGGCGGCTACCAAGGTGGCGGCTACCAGGGTGGCGGCGGCTACCGTGGGGCGCGCAGCGGCGGACGT
>CAYWNK010000141.1:0-15897 GCA_964459495.1 uncultured Planctomycetaceae bacterium | reverse complement strand
CCTGGGATCGCCCGAACCTGGAGACCCTGTTCGCGCGACTGGTGCTCGGCGAGGAGAACCTGGAGGTCGCGGCGAGCTCGCCGAACTCGGAGGCGGCGAGGCCCCAGCCGCCTCAGCAATCGGATGGTCTGCTCCAGCTTTCCGGTTCTGCCGGCGGTTCCTCTGGGCCGAGCGCCCCCGCTGAGGCCCCGGAAACCAAGACCATCTACAGTTTGAATCCCTTCGATCAGGGGGCGAGCCGCAACCTGGGTGCGCCCATGGAGGTGAAGGCGCCCCAGCAGCCGGATCAGCCGGAGGGAGGCGAAGCGTGAGAGGCACCCTGGTGATCTACCGGCGGGAGCTGGCGAGCCTGTTCCGGGCTCCGATCGGTTGGCTGCTGCTGCTGCTCTCGCTCGCCTTCAACGGCTTTCTGTTCTACGCCTACCTGGGCGGAACGGGCGGCAATGTGACCGATTCCCTGGAGGCGTCCCTGGGCGGTGGTGGAGCTTTCTGGGCATTCCTCGTCTTCCTCCCGCCCTTGCTCGCGATGCGCATGCTCGCCGAGGAGTCGGGCAATGGCACGCTGGAATACCTGCTCACGGCGCCGGTGACCGATGCCGCTGTCGTGCTGGGCAAGCACCTGGCGGCCACGACCTTCCTGGCGGTTCTCTGGTCGTCGGTGTTGCTCTACGCGCTGGCGATTCAGTTTGCGGGAACGACCCCGGATTGGGCTGGCCATCTCTGCACCTGGCTCGGGGCAGTGCTGGCGTCGAGCCTCTTCATGAGCATCAGCCTACTGGCGTCTTGCCTTTCGAGCACGCCGCTGCTGGCCGCGTTCCTAGCATTCCTCTCCTGTGTGCTATGGCTGATGATGCCCAGCCTGGTCGAGCTGGTCATGAACCAGGTGCGCGTGCTGTTTGAGGCCCAGGCCGGCGGCATCGTCGCCGCTGAAAAGTGGATCCGCAGCGGTTTCGAGAAGATGGACGTGTTGCGGCACTTCCAGTCCTCGTTTCGGCTGGGCGTGCTCGACACGGCGGAGCTGGTCTTCTTTTTGACCTGGCCCGCCTTCTTTCTGTTCCTGACGGTGCGCGCGCTCGAGGCGCGGAGGTGGCGCGGATGAGCGCGAACAAAATCACAAGCGAGGACAGGGAACCCCAGCCCCGCGGCGGCCGCGTCGGCCGGGGCTCGCGCCTGGTCATCGGAACCCAGGTCCTCGTGGCTGGCGCGCTCGCCCTAGCGGCGCTCATCATGGTCAACTGGCTGGCGGGTCGGCCCGGCGTGCGCATGCGGCTCGACCTGACGGCCAAGGCCCGGAACTCGCTGGACCCGGCCTCGGAGCTGGTCTTGGATTCCCTTCAAGAGCCGGTTTCGATCGACGTCTTCTTCCGGCGTGAGCGTCAGCCGCTCACCGACCTTGTGGCCGAGGTGCAGGGGCGCACGATGAAGCTGCTCATCCTCATGGAGGCCGAGTCGGCAGGTCAGGTGGAGGTGCGGGTCAACGACATGACCGATCGCGTGGCCACCCAGGAGCGGCTGCGCGAGCTGCGGATCCGGGGCCTCGAGAACTGCTTGATCGTGTCCCGGGGCAACGCCCGTGAAGTGGTGAGCATGTACGGCGACCTGGCCGAGTTCGACCTCGGCAACCCCGCCCCCGACTCGTTCAAGCCGCCCTCTGTGCTGGCCTACAGCGGCGAGCGGGCAATCGTCGCCGCTCTGCTCAAGGTGACCCGCGGTGAACGCCCGCGGGTGCTGTTCCTCGAAGGGCACGGGGAGCCGGCCATGATGGGGGAGAGCGAGGATTCGCTCGGTCGCCTGCACGCGACGTTGAGGGACGACGGGCTGACCCTGGAGACGTGGAATCGGCTCGAGGATGGGCCGTTGCCCGAGGACGCGACCGCGATCGCCATCGTTGGTCCGACGCAGCCGTTGGGCGAGGAGCTCATCGATGAACTCGAGGCCTACGCCCGTGCCGGGGGCCGGCTGATGATCGCGCCGCCCGCCAACGTCGAGGATCTGAAGCGCTGCGGCCTGATGGAGTTGAGCATGCGCTTCGGGATCGAGCTCGGTGAGGGGACGGTGATGCAGGTGTACGTGAACCCCGATACGGGTCGCCCCCAGTTCGGACAGTATTGCCAGCAGTACGACGCCCAGCCGCAGTTGATGCGCCGGCACCCCGTGCTGGACGCGATCCGGAACACGAACTCGAGCTTCAAGATGGTGCGCATGCACCCCGTACGGGTCGCAAGCCAGATCACGAAGGGCCAGGGGCTTTCCATGCCCCTGGTGGAGACGCCGCCCAACAGCTCCTGGCTGGATGATCCCTATCCGCTCAACTACCAGTGGGACGAGGGACTGGAGTCGTTCCGCAGCTTCGACGTGATGGCCGCGGTGCAGTTTGTGCCGGAGGAATTCCTACGGGCCGCGGCGGCCGCGGGGCCGAAGGCCGAGGCTTCCGAAAAGGTCGAGTCGAGGCTCGTGATCCTGGGCTGCTCCGACATGCTGGTGAACGTCTGGCAGCAGTTCAACGCGGAGGTCAACCTGGCGGCCTTCAACTGGCTGACCGACAGGGAGTGGCGCGTGTCGGTTTCGCCCAAGGATCCCGACCGCCGCATTCTGCCGGCGGAAAACCGCAAGTGGGTGGTCTACCTTGCCCTGTGGATCCTGCCCGGTATCGCCCTGCTAGGCGGTGTTCTGACCGCCTTCTTCCGTCGCCGGAACTAGCCCAAACATGAACAAGAGCACCGTCCTCGTGTTGGCCCTGGTCGCCCTGCTGCTGGGGGGCGCGGTCTATTTGCAGACCGAGCGCGAAAAGGACTACGACCCCTCCCTGGGCGAACCGCTGCTAGGGGAGGGCCGCATCGAGCGGGTGACCGAAATTCGTGTCGACCACATCGAGCGTGGCAAGAACTACCACATGTCCCGCCTGGAGGACGGATGGCAGCTGATCGACCCGATCAACTACCCAGCCAACGAGGCGATGGTGAAGGTTTTCCTGGAGGCCCTAGCGGGCGCGGGTGAGTACGTGCCAGCGGGGGACTTACCCGCCCTGGAGGCGCACTTCGAACGGCCGCGGGCGGTGGTCTTCGTCACCGAGACGATGGAGGGCGGGGCCAAAGTCGAGCACGAGATCCAGGTCGGGGAGCTCGACGTGGATGGCCAGCGGCTGGAGGTGCGCACCCGCGGGAAGATCCTGCGCATTTGGCGCAACCTGGACACCGCGATCATGCGTTCGATCGCGGACCTGAGACGCAAGAAGCTCTTTCGCATGCGCGGCCAGGACGTGGTCACGATTCAGCGCCTAGGCGCCGAATACCGCCCGGATGGAGCCATCGACCTGACGACCGAAGCTGAGCGCAGGGGGCCCCGGTGGGTGCTCTCGCGGCCGGTGGACATGCAGCTCGATCCCGGGGTTACCGGCCTCTGGGCGATCGCTCTCACCAGCATTCGCGCTGAGCGCTACATTTCCGACATCGACGACCCCAACCTCGCCAGCTACGGGCTCAAAGATCCGGCCATTCGGCTGCGCCTTGGCGACCGCAGGGGCCGGGACGAGGAGGTGCACATCGGGGTAGCCCCCGGCGGGGGCTGGTGCGCCAGGGTGGCGGGAGACAAGCACATCATCGAGCTGGATTTGGCCGACCTTCCCCAGATCCTGCAGCCGATTCAGGAGCTGTGGGACACCAACCTGCTGCAGGCCTTTCGCCGGGACATCGCAGCCGTTGAGCTGGCGAGGGTGGATCGTGCCGATCTGCGCTTCGTGCAGGACGACTCCGAGAACTGGACCGTCGCGCAGCGGCCCCCCGGGCAACGCGGCTTTGACCTGCCGGTAGCGGCGGATGTGGCTGCGGTGGAGGGGCTGCTGGCGGTGCTCGAGCAGAACGAGATCGAGCAGTGGTTGGACGGCCCGGGTGAGACCCCCGCGGAGTTGTTCCCGGCGGGAACCAAGCCCCGGGGCGTGTGGGTCGAGCTGCGCGGTTTGCTCGAGGGCGAGCGTCAGGGGGGCCAGCTCGGGGAGCGGCGCGTGACCGAAGCCGGCACCGAGCTCGACGTGTTCCTGCGAGAGGGAGACGAGCTCGCCGGTCTGGTCACCTCCGAGCTTGCGACCTGGCTAGAGCGGGACCTGGCGGACTGGCGCTCGCGCCAGCTCTGGGCCCTGAAGGAGATTCGGCTCAACCGCCTGCGCCTCGCCCAGGGGGAAAAGTCGCGCGAGTTCGGCCGCCAGATCCAGGGCACCTGGCGCTACGTGGACGTCGATGCCCCCGCGACCGAGCTGTTCGACGTGCTCGACAGCCTGATCTTCTTGAAGGCGGAGAGCCATCTGACAGCGTCGCAGGCGGCGGAGATGCCGCTACAGGATCCTTTCACGGTGGAGTTTACGACCGTGGACGGAGACGCGAGCATCGCGCGCATTGGGCTCGCTGAGCGGAACGGGGCAAGCGAGGTTCAGGTCGAGGTCCTAGGCCTGCGGTCGGTGGCCAAGGACCAGGGGCTCTATGAGCGCCTTGGGAAAATCCTGCCCTGAGCCCTAGGCCCACGGGGGGGGCGCATTAGACTGGAATCCTAACTTTTCACAAACCGCGGAGGGTCTGGCCGCGGCGAATCACTGGCCGAGACACTGGCCCGAGGGGGGCCCGGGCATGGGTACGGAATCAAAGCCGCGCAAGGGGAAGCGGCCCAAGAACCTGAACGATGTGCTGGCTGAGTTGCGCGGGGGCGTGCGCTGGCGGGATCGGATCGTGCACTGGCATGAGGTACCGGCGCGCCCGGGGCGCACCGAGCCCTGGCCGGAGCGCCTCGACCCGCGCCTGCTCGAGGTTTTCCAATCGAAGGGAGTCGAGGAGCCCTATGCCCACCAGGCGGAGGCGATCCGGCTAGCCCTCGCGGGAAAAGACGTGCTGGTGGCGACGCCGACGGCGTCGGGCAAGACCGTCTGCTACACCGCTCCGGTCATCCAGCGGCTGCTGGAGACCGACGGCCGGTCCAGGGCGCTCTTCCTCTACCCGACCAAGGCCCTTTCCCAGGACCAGACCGCGGGCCTAACAGCTCTGGTCGAGGCGATCGGCGAGGACTGGCACGCCTACACCTACGACGGCGATACGCCGCCCTCGGTACGGCGGACCCTGCGGGACCGTGGGCACATGATCTTGACCAACCCGCACATGCTGCATCAGGGGATTCTGCCCAACCACCCCAAGTGGTCGGAGCTCTTCCGCGAGCTCGAATTTGTGGTCGTGGACGAGGTGCACAGCCTCTCGGGCGTGCTGGGTTCCAGCGTTTCGAACGTCCTGCGCCGGCTGCTGCGCATCGCGCGGCACTACGGTGCGAACCCCCGCTTTCTGGCCAGCTCGGCCACGCTTCGCGATCCCGGCGGCCACGCCCGGCGCCTGTTCGGGCGGGAGGTGGAGGTGGTCTCCGAAGACGCGTCGCCGGCGGGCAAGCGCACCTTTGCCGTGCACAATCCGCCGATTGTGAACGCGGTGGCGGGTCTGCGAGCGAACGCTTTGGAGGAGGCCCGGGAGCTGGCGAGCGCGGTGTGCGGGCCGCAGCACCAGGTCATCTTTTTCTGTGGCCGGCGCACAGCGGTCGAGGTGCTGACGCGCTACCTCAAGGAGGGGGCGGCGGAGCTGGGCCTAAAGCCCTCGGAGATCATGGGCTACCGGGGTGGCTACCTGCCGGACCTGCGACGGAAGATCGAGGGCGGGCTGCGGGACGGGACGATCAAGGTCGTGGTCTCGACCAACGCCCTGGAGCTGGGCGTGGACATCGGCGCTCTCGACGTGGCGGTGCTGGTGGGCTACCCGGGCAGTCAGGCTTCCTTCTGGCAGCGTGCCGGCCGGGTCGGGCGCCGTGGCTCGCCGTCGCTCGTCGTGCAGATCGCGCGCTCCGAACCGACGGACCAGTACCTGGTGCATCATCCCCAGTACCTCTTCGAGGCTCCGCGGGAACGGCTCGGCGTGGACGCGGATCACCTGGTGATCCTGTCCGAGCAGCTGAAGTGCGCTGCGTTCGAGCTACCCTTCCGGGGGGAGGCGGACGGCGGAGACCTCGAGGGCGAGCCGGACTACGCCGACGGCGAGCTGGCTGCTGAGATCCTCGACTACCTGGCCGAGGAGTCGGGCTTCCTGCACCGGCGCGCGGGTACCTGGTTCTGGGTGGCCGACGCCTACCCCGCCCAGGATGTGTCCTTGGACGGGGGCGAGCTGGACAACGTGCTGATCCTCGAGCTGGGGACCGAGAAAGCGATCGGCGAGACCGACCGCGAGAACGCGATCACGACCTGCCACGAGGGCGCGATCTACCAGGTGCAGGGGGTGACCTGGCGCGTCGAGCGCTTTGATCACAAGAATCGCCGCGCCTACGTGGTGCCGGTGGAATCGGACTACTTCACGGATGCACAGACCGACACCGAGGTGCGGGTGCTACGCCTGGAGACTTGCGAGCAGCGTGGCCGCGAGCTTTGGAAAGTGGCCGAACCGTTCCAGCCGGGCGCGAGCGGCACGGCGGATGCGCAGCTGCCGGCCCTGCCCCAGTCCGGTGAGGACTACTCGGTGTGGCGCGGGGAGGTGCATGTCACGACGGTTGCGACGCTCTACAAGAAGATTCGCTTCTACACCCGCGAGAACGTGGGAGCGGGCGAGATTCACCTGCCCCCCGAGGAGCTCGACACCGAGGCCTTTGTGATGACCCTCTCGGAGGCGAGCGCCGCAGAGCTCGGGCTTGCGGGGGGGGATCGGGCGGCGTCCTGGCGCGCGGTGGGGGACTTGCTGCGGCGGGTGGCGCCGCTCTTTGTGCGCTGCTCACCGTCGGATCTGGGGCTTTCGTCCCAGGTGCGCTCGAGCTTTTTCGGACGGCCTGCGCTGTTCCTCTACGATCGCGTGCAGGGCGGAGTCGGGCTGTCGGAGCTTTTGCACGAGGCCCACCGGGAGCTGTTTTCGGCTGCGCTCGACGTGGTGAACCGCTGCGACTGCGTGGAAGGCTGCCCCGCCTGCGTCGGGCCCCGGGCGGAGGTCGGTCCGATGGGCAAGGACACCGCGAAACGCCTGCTGACGCACCTTGCGGGCGGGCCCGCTCCGGTCAGCGTCGAGGTCGAGGAACTCGAGGAGCCGGCGATAGACGCGGTCGAGCCCGCAGACCTGCGCAAGGAAGGCCACAGCCCTCGCGGGGCGCGGGTGCCGGAGTAGGCCTTGGAATCCCGTCGCGATCGACTGCGCCGGCTCCGCCGGGAGACCGGGTCCCCGGAGTCGGTGCCCGGAGCTGATTCGCAGGGCGCCGCACCCTCAAAGGGCCAGGCCGCGGCGGCGCATCCGAACTCAGGCGCTGCGCCCCGAGCACGGAGCGGAATGCCGTCCTGGCTCAAGCAGCGGCTCGGGCGTCAGGCCACGGTGGGGCAGCAGGTCGGCAGCGAACTCCGCTCTCCTGGACAACTCGAGGTGGCCTGGCCCGTCGCCAGCGGCGAGCCAGCGGGCCTGGTCCAGAGCGAAGGACCCCGGGGCCCATTCTGGTCGCGCACCGAATGCTTCAAGGGGAGCGATCGGCACGGCGATTGGTCCCTTGAGAGCGTGGATCAGGCCCAGACTCAGATTTTCGCATGGTTGACCGGAGACGCGGCCTTGGCGGGGCTCGATCCGCGCCAAGCGGTCTATCTGGACACCGAAACCACGGGCCTGTCGGGGGGCGCAGGCACCTGGGTGTACATGGTGGGTCTGGGCCGGTTCTTGCCCTGCGGGGGATTTGAGCTGTGGCAGGGCTTCATGCGTGGCCCCGAGGACGAGCCCGCCCTGCTCAGCGAAGCGGCGCGACGCATTGCGGCGGCCAGCTCGCTGGTGTCGTTTTTCGGCAAGTCGTTCGATCGCCATCGGCTCGAGGACAAGATGCGCCTGTGCGGCGTCGATCCACCTTTTGCGGCCTTGCCCCACCTCGACCTGTACCACCCGCTGCGCCGCTTGTTCGGGGGGAGCTTCGACGACGGTCGGCTGGCAACGCTCGAGGCCGAGCTGTGCGGGCTGGAGCGCGGAGTCGATCTGCCAGGTTCCCAGGCGCCCGCCGCCTGGTTTGACTACCTCGCGGAGCGACCCCACCGGCTGGAGGGTGTCTTCCACCACAACCGGCTCGACGTGCTTTCGCTGGTGACGCTGCTGGGCTGGCTGGGTCACGCTGGCGGTGAGAGTGGCCCCGGCGGCGAGCCCCTGGAGGGGCCGGCTGAGGCGCGCCGCCGAGGACTTGTGCGTTCCTGTGCCAAAGTGCGGGACTGGGAAGCAGCGCTGCATTTCGTCGAAGCAGCGCTGGTCGAGGAGCCGGAGGCGCGGGACTTGGCGCTCGCCCGGGCGGAGGTGCTGCGGCGCGTGGGGCAGAACGAAGCGGCGGGCGAGGCCCTCGAGGCCCTGGCCGGGGCGCCGGAGGATTCCTTCACGGCCCCGGTGCTGGCCGCTTGGGCTAAATGGCTGGAGCACTGTGGCCGCGACCGAATTGCGGCGCTGGCGGCCTGTCGCAGGGCCAGGGAATACCTTGAACTCGTCCCGCCGGGGAAGGCGCGTGGGGCACTGGTGCGCGATCTTGAACGGCGCACCGCCAGGCTCGAACTCCGCTGTGCGGGGGATCAGCCGGGAACGGACTCGCCGAGATAGTCGCGGACGGCGCTCGGGTAGGCCTCAAGCTCGACGTCGAAGACGCGACCGGCGAGGGTCTCCGGGCTATCGTCGGGCAGCACCGGGCAGGTGCGCTGGAGCAGGATGCGGCCGTGGTCGTACTCGCCGTCGACCAGGTGGACGGTGCACCCGGAGACCTGAACGCCGCGCTCCAGAGCGGCTCTGTGCACGCGGTCGCCGTAGAAACCTGGGCCGCCGAAGGCCGGCAGCAGCGAGGGATGGATGTTGAGGATCCGGTCCTCCCAGCTAGCGGGCACGACGAGCTTTTTGAGGAAGCCCGCCAGGAGGATGGTCTCGGCGCCGGCCCGGGAAGCGGCGGCGAAGATGGCCTTGGAATAGGACTCTTCGCTGGTGCCCTTGGAGGGGACGGCTACTGCGGGAACATCCAGCGCAGCTGCCTTTTCCATGGCCAAGGCACGGGGCGTCGACGAAAGCACAAGCCGAACATCGATGTCGAGTTCGCCCGTCCTCGAGAGACGCACAAAGTTCTCCATGTGGCGGCCCGTGCCCGAGACGAACACTGCGACGGGATGGCTGCCGGTCAAAGCTCGAGCTCCAGTTCCTGGGCGACCTCGGTGAGGTCGCTCTCCAGGTTCTGGATGAGATCCTCCAGTGCGGGCGCGCAGGCTTCCGCCCGCTGGATCAACTCGGCCATCCGTAGCGGCGCCTCGGCGGCGTCGGCAACAGCAGCGAGGGCGAGGGTCGCGAGACCGGCGTGGGCGGCGGCGATCAAGGGATCCGCCAGGCCTTGAACGGCGAGTTGGCCGCCGGTCGTTTCCAGCCAGCGGAGTTCGGCGGGGCTCGCGAGGCTTGGACCCACGAGACAGGCCGCCACGGCTTCGGTGCATGTGATGCCGAGCCGGGCGCTGTGTGCGAGAGCACGGGAACGCAGACCCTGGTGGTGCAGCTGACTCTGGTCGGGGAACAGCGGACCGAGCCGCGTTTCCCCGAGGCCGAGCAGGGGCGTGCGCCCCGACAGGTTGATGTGGTCGGTGAGCACGGCGAGGCTGCCGGGCTGGGGGGCTCCACCGGCCGAGCTCCCCAAGGCGACCCCGGCGCAGGTGAGCAGCAGCAGCTCGGCGCCGCTGGCGGCGCCCAGCCACACCGGCCAGGCCCGCTCCCAAGCGGGGCGACCAGGGCCGCCGCCTTCCCCGAACTCGATGTCCCCGGGGGCGTCTTCCAACATCCAAATGCTGCAGGAACCCATGCGGCCAGTGTGGAGCAGACCCTCCTGCCAAATCGTGGGGGTGCCGGGGAGGTCCGCAAGATCGACGGTGCGGGCGTCGGTCAAGGAGGAGGGCAGAGTCCCTACGCCGGTCCCCGCCAGCAGCAGCACGCGCGGGACGGGAAGGCCCAGCTCTCGCAGGGCAGCGGCGGCGGGGTAGACCGCGTCGTCGAGGTGGTGTTGGGGCATGTCAGTCCTGACCGTCGCCGCTGTCTCCGTTTTCGTCCTGGGGGGCGCCGCTTTCCTGCTTCGTCGGCCCTTCGTCTCCGGTCTCCCCGGGCTTGTCGCTTTCCGCGCGCCAATCGCTGTCATCCGACATGAGACGCACGAGCAGCGTCGACGAGGATTCACTTAGCAGTCGCTCGAGCAGCGTGGCCGCCTCCGCGGGCCGCTTGTCGCTCACGGCGAGCAGCGCTTTCGAGAGGATCTCGGCGGCGGTTCGCTCGGCCTGCAGGCTCTCCTCTGCGCTCTGTCGCTCGGTTCCGGTGAGCCCATCGAGCCATTCTGCGGCGTAGTCGAAGCCGCTGAGGATCTCCTCGGCCTCGCGGTCGGTGAGGCGTTCGTCGTTCGTTCCGTCGAACATCTCCGCCGCGCCCTCGATGGCTGCGAGCACGCTGGCGATTCGCACCAGGGTCGCAGCCCCCAGCTGTTCGTTTAGGCTCCAGTTGCGTTCGAGCCGGGATTGGAACAGGTTCGAGAGGGCCTTGGGGTGGCGCATTAGGGCGGACCAGCTCAGGGTCTCGCCGCCCTTGATCTTCACGCCGGCGGAGCCGATCCCGATGGCGTCTTTGGCCTCGGTACCCAGGCCTTCTCCGCTTGGCGCGAGCACGGTCTTGCGCCGCCACTGGCCCGCTGCCCAGGCCTGTTGCAGGGCGGCGCGCGTCTTGCCCGCTTGCTCCAGTCCCTCCAGAAGGGGGACCAGGGATGCTTCGGCTTCGGGGGTGCGCAGGCTCTTCCTGAGCTGTCGCAGCCGCTCGGTGGCGGTGGCCAGATCGAGTTCGGTGAGGTCCCGCTCCAATCCGCTCTGGCCGCCGAAACCCGCGACCATCGCCCGCTGGTCGGCGCGTACGATTTCGACGGCAAAGTCGGCTGCGATCTGCTCCATGTTGGAGAGCTTGAGGCGCGCTTGGCCGGCCAGGGCCCGCATTCGCTCCAGGTGGTCGACGGCCTGCTGGCGCAGCGCCATGTTCTTGGGGACGTCGACGAGCCCGAGCAGCGCGACCAAGTCCTCGCGGGCATCCTCGAACTCGCCCTTGTCGAGCTTGTCCTGGGCCCGGGCGGTGAGCTCCTCGGCGCGCTTGGCGCCCTTGGTGAGGATCTCGGTCAACAGGGCTGCCCGGGCTGTCTGATAGGACTCGTCGGCAGCCCACTGATCCTGCCCCTCCACGGCGAACAAGGCCCGCAGCGCGTCCCCGGGGCGTCGGTCCTCTTCCCCCAGGGCAGCGGCGGTGCGCAGCGCCTCCAGGGCGCTGGTGCGTGCTTCGTTCTCTTCGCGCTCGGCCTTGATCGTGGTGTCGAGCGCGGTTTGCAGGCCGTCGGCCTCGGCGGCGGCTTGGGTGGCCGTGTCGGACCCCTGGAAGGTCTCCGCGAGCGCGCGCAGGCGCACGATGCGCTCTTCGGGTGAGAGGAGAAGCTGGCCCAAGCGCAGGTATTCGAGCTCGGCTTTTTCCTCGAAGCGCTGCTCGGCTTCGTCGCCGACAGGGCCCCCCTGATTTGCTTCCTCCCCTTCGCCGTCCCCTTCAAAGGCGCTCCCCATCAAGTCGGGAGCCTGGGCGGTCTCCCCAGGTGTTTGGCCTTCTGCGGCGTCACCAGCCGGACCGATCTGCGGGTGGTCGCTGCTTGCGCCCTGCACCTGCGAGTTCGTGCTGGGGTCGAGCCCCTTGCCCGGGTCTGCACCGTCCCCTCCACCGAAGATGGACCAGGCCCCGATGCCTGCGATGACTAGGGCTGCGCCGCCCAGGACGAGACCCTTGGGTGCCCCGCTCTTGGCGCGCACAACAGCCTGCGGGACCGCCCCTGCGCCGCCGAGCAGATCGGTGGCCTCGAGCCGGACCGTCGCAGCGGAACCCGGTCGTCCCGTAGGGTCGCGGGTGATCAGGCGCTCGATCAGTTCGACGAGCTGCTGAGGGGCGTTGGGTGCCAGCTCGGTGAGGTCTGCGGGCGAGTCGTGCAGCGCGGACTTGAGGATGTCGTTGGAGCTCTTGCCCTCGAACGGAGTGCGTCCGGAGAGCAGCTGAAAGGCGGTCACGCCAAGGGCGTAAAGATCGGTTCGCGGGCCAGGGGGCGTACCGCGGACGAGTTCGGGCGCGATGAAGTGAGGCGTGCCCTGGATCCGTCGCTTGCCACCCTCCGCGGCACCGAGCTCGACGGCTTCCTCGACGCTGGTCGCCAGGCCGAGGTCGGCGATGCGGATCGTGCCCCCCTCGCCGCGCATCAGGTTCGCAGGCTTGATGTCGCGGTGCACGATGCCACGCCCTTCGGCGTACTCCAGACCGGCGGCCGAGTCCCGCAGGATGCTGGCGACCTCTTCCCAGGGCAGGTGGCCGACAGCGCTCAGGTGATCTTCCAGGCTGCCGCCCGGCATGAACTCCATCGCCAGGTAGTGCAGGCCGCTGGACTCGCCAACGTCGTAGACCGTGACGACGTTGGGGTGACCGAGTGCGGCGGCTGCCCGCGCCTCGTCCTGGAAGCGTCGAACGAAGGCATCGTCGGCGGCGAGCTTGCTCGAGAGGACCTTGAGGGCAACCTCCCGGTCGAGGCTCTCCTGGGTGGCAAGCCATACGGTGCCGGTGGCGCCTTGTCCCAGCGGGCGTGTGAGCCGGAATCCGGGAATGGTCGGGGGCGCACCGGTCTTGGCCTTGCGCTTGGGGCGTCCCTCCTGCTTCGGCTGCGGCGCCGCGGCGCGGGGCTTGGGGGCCTCCTCCTGCGCAGCGGGCTGCTTGGGCGCTGGGCTTGTGGCGGCCGACTCCGGATCGGTGATGAGCAGGCGGCTGGCCCCGACCAGGATTTCATCGCCGGCCTTGAGGCGTTTGGCCTGGACCGGCTTGCCGTTGAGCAAGGTTCCGAACTGTGAGCCCAAGTCCTGGAGGGCCCAGCCACCGCCCTTCAGGCGACCGATTGCGCAGTGAACCGCGTCGACGCCCTGGCCTTTGACCAGGTAGTCGACCCGTTCAGGGTCGGAGCCGATCGTCATGCGGCCCCTGCGGGGCAGTTCGGCGGGCGCTCGTGAGTCGCCGTGCAGCTGCACGACCAAGCGCTTGGGGGACTTGGCATCCGCGCTCATGGACGGGTTGTTCCTCGGGTGGGGTCCTGCACCGGGGCAGCGGAGGGAAGGTCGGTGAAGAGCGCCCCGCCGATGCGCAGCCAGTGGCTGCCGGCCGTGACTGCCTCCTCGAGGTCGCCGCTCATGCCGAGACTGAGCTCGCAGCGCCCGCGGACAAAGGCATCGCGGTCCTCCGCCTCGAGGGCGTGGGCGAGCGCTCCGGCACGGGCGAAGACATGCCGGACATCGGCCTTGGACTCTGGCCGCGGCCCCATCGCCATGAGCCCAGCGAGATCCAGGTTTCGCATGCCCCGCGCGGCGGCAAAGCAGCGTAGCAGCTCGGCTTCGTCCATCCCGTCCTTCTCCGCCTCGCCGGTGAGCGCTACCTGCAGGAAAACCTCGACGCGGGTCTGCTCTTCGCCCGCTAGGCGTTCGATGGCTTCCAGAAGCCGCAGGCTGTCGACGGCGTGGAGGGCGTGGCAGAGGCGCACGACACGGCGCGCCTTGTTGCGCTGCAGGTGACCGATGAAGTGCCACTCGATCGGGGGGGCACCCAGGTCCTTGCACTCCGCGACTTTGTTCATCAGGGCCGGAACCCGATTCTCCGCAAGGACCACCGGCTGGGGTCCCCGATTGTGGAGCAGATGGGCGAGTTCGGTCGTCGTCCGCGCATCGACGGACTTGGTGACGCTGAGCAGTCTGGCGGCGTTCGAAGGGCGATTGGCCGCAAGACAGGCGGCGGTGGCGCGCTTCTGAACAGTGCTGAGGTTTTGGGCGAGGGACGGCATGATCGCGGGACAGCTCACGAACGGGTGAGAATAGCCGCCGCCCGAAGCCAGGTCACCAAGCACATGCCGCTCGGACGGGAGGATCCCGCTAGAAGCCTCCAACGACCGACGGCGCACCCGTTGCAATGGGCGCGCCGTCGGCGGAAGCCGGCTCCCGACCGCGCTGCAGCGGGAGGATCCTGGGTGGCCCTAGCCCTGGCCTGGCTGGCCCTCGGAGCCGCTCGGATACAGAGGCGACATGGCCGAGTGGGCGCGGTTGGCCCCGGGGGACGGGGCCTGCTGTTCAACCCGAGCGGACCCGCCCAGGTGGCTCCCGGAGGATCGGCTGGAGAGGTCCCGCGCGGCCCCGCGTGATCCGCCCCTGAGCAAGTTCGGGTTCTGGGCAGCCTTGGCCGCGACGCCGGTCAGCCACAGGCGGAGTCGCTGGGTGGTGCCGCCGGTGACCCGGCGTGTCTCGGAGGGCCTCAGGCCTGCGACCCAGATGAGCTCTTCGCCCGCGAAAACGAGCGGAATCTGGCCGCGCTCGGCGGCGGGGATTCCCGCGTCAGCGAGAAAGCGCACCAGCGGACGGGAGCCGGGAGCGCCCAGGCCGTGGAAGCGGTCGCCGGGAACCGCGGTTCGCACCGTGAGCCCAAGTTCGTCGAGTCCAGCCGCATCGAGTTCGACCTCGTCCGCCACTTGGGGGACGGGGCTTCCAGGGGCCCGGGTGACAAGCTCGGCGTGGAGGGTTCGGCCATCGGGGAGATCCAGGCTGCCAGGCGTTTCCAGGCTCTGCATGTCCTCGAGGCCTGAGTCCTGTACGGGGATCGGATGGCGGGCGTCTGGCTCGTGGAGCACGAGGCGCTCCTCCCCAAGATCGAGCGTCCAGCCGCCCGGAAGGCAGCGCTGGGTGATGCGCTCGTGGGCAAAATCGTCCAGAAGGATCCCGAGCAGGGTGCGCGTGGGGGGCAAGCCGGTCCCTTCCTGGAGCAGACGCCACAGGGCCCGCCTGCGCAGGGGATCGGCAAGCCCCGTGACGGCGGCCCGTGGCAGGGATGCGGGTGCTTCAGGACGTTCATCCCAGGCGAGGTGGGCGGTGCGCTGGGCCAGCTCGTCTTCGAGGGAATCGACCGCCTGGGCGAAGGCGCGGAGCCCATCCAGGCCCTCGGGGCCGCAGGCGGCCTCGATGTCGGGCAGAAGTCCGTTGCGCACCCGGTTGCGGGTGTGCGCAGGGGTCAAGTTGCTGGAGTCCTCGCGCCAGTCGAGGTCGGCATCACGCAAAAGACGCCGAACCTCCTCCCGTCGCAGGGGCAGCAGCGGACGGTGCACGGAAACCGGCGGGTCCCCGGGCAGGACCAGGCGGTTCTTCAGGCCTGGGAGTCCCGGAAGGGCGCTGCCGCGCATCATGCGCATCAGCAGGGTCTCCAGGGCGTCGTCCTCATGGTGGCCCGTCACGATGTGGGCAATTCCCGCCCGGCGGGCCTCTTCGGCCAGCAGGGTGTAGCGGCCTTCCCGGGCCCGCGCTTCGAGATTCGATCCACTCTCCAAATGCAGCATGCGGCGCGCGAAGGGGACCCCCAGGCGCGCGCACAGCCGTGCACAAAATGCTGAATCCTGCTGGCCCTCTCCGCCGCGCAGGCCGTGCTCCACGTGGACGGCAATCACCTTCGGGCGGGGCTGGGAGCGTGCGACCAGATGCAGCAGGAACACGCTGTCGGCACCCCCCGACAGGGCCACGAGAACCGGGTCGGTGGCCAGGAGGCCTGCGCTGCGGCCCAGCTGGGTCCAGCGGGCCGACCAAGGTCGATCCGCCGGGCTGTCCAAGCGGGCGCTCCCCTGGGCGTGTCCGCGGGCCGACTGGGATCCAGACGCCGGGCCCTCAGGGGTGGGATTCATCTGCTGACGGCCGTCCAGGGACGGTCGGTGGTTGAATTGCTTGTCCGATTCCAAAGTGGCTCTCCCGGGAGAAGGAGCGAGGGGGGGTGGTGCGAGGCGAGTTTGCCCGCCAGCGGCTAGGGG
>CAYWNK010000140.1:0-15965 GCA_964459495.1 uncultured Planctomycetaceae bacterium | reverse complement strand
CGGCTCCATTCGCGGATTCTGGCAACGCAGAGTCGGGTCGAATCAGCCGTGCCTCACCTGCCCGGGGTTTTCGGCCGGGCCTCTAGGTCCCATGCTTCCTGCGGCCGAAGTGAGACTCACGGGGTCTCGGCCGGGTCCAGACCAAGCCCCGTTCGGTGGGATAGTCTTCGATGCGCCGGGAGCCCCTAGCGCACCCAAGCCATGGATCCCCACCAACTTCTCACCAGCATGTGCGAGCGTCACGGACTGCCCCAGTCCGGCGCCAAGCGACTGCTACCGCTCATCGAGCGTGCTCTCGTCTCCCCCAACCAGGTTCGCGATCGCATTTTGACGCTCGTCGACCAAAGCCTGGCCCGTCAGGCTGCGTCCAACGCGGAAGCCCGTCCTGAGAAGGTCTTCCACGACCTCGACAACGAGACTCTCCGATCGGTCGCCCAGCTGCTGCACGATTGGGCGCCATCGAGCGACCTGCTCGACCTGCCCGGCGCCCTCGGGCTGCTCTTCAAAGAGGACAAGTAGCGCCCGACCAGCCCGCGCCGACGCGGGTGCAACCGCCCCCTCCGCCGCAGCAGCGACTAGCGTCGCGTCCGGCGTTTGCGGGCCCGGGTCTGCCTCGTCTTCGGCTTGGTCCTGCGATCGCGCTTCGTATTCTGGCGCTTGGATGCCTTGGCGTTCCTTCCGGTCTTGGCCTTCTTGGCATCCCCGCCGGCATTCTTACTGGCGGCCTGAGGCGTCCCAGCCGAAGCTTGCTTGGCTTGGGCCACCGCCATCGACTTGCGCATCGCAGCGAGATCCTTCCGCAGCCCCGCCATCTCCTTGCGCAACAGTTGCAGCTCGTCCACCAGGGCCTGCATGCCGCCGCTAGCTCCAGCATCTTGCTCGGGCGCCTTGAGCGCCTTGCGCAGAATGCGCACCTTGGCCAGGCCGTCGATGATTGACGGCTGCTCCAATCGGCGCCCCAGCATGACCCTGGGGGATGCGAGCTCCGCTTGCTCGGAGCCCTCGCTCAGATCCACCTCGGCTGACGGGTCCTTCTTGTTCTCGCACAAGGTGCAGCACGGGCAACAGGAGCAGTCTTCCTCGTCCGCTTCGACCGCCCACTCGCCGGTGGCTGGGGACGCAGCCTTCGCCTTGGGCGCCACAGGGGTCAGCCTCAGGCGAACTTCTTGTTCGGCGATCGGCGGCTTCGGACCCGTAGGCGCCTGGCCCTGCACGGCCTCGAGCGTGCGCAGAACCACCTGCAGCTCCAAAACACTGTCGCCACGTACCGCTCGCACCTCGACGCTCTCACCGGCGACAAGCGCGTTCAGCCCCGCCTCGAAGTCGTCGTTGCCGTAGTAAAACTTGCCGATGCGGGTGATGCGATCGCCCACCCGCAGGCCGGCCTCGGCCGCGCCGCTGCCTGGCATCATCTCCGCGATACGTATCGCACCATCGACCGGCTCATACGTGATGCCCAGGTAGCCGCGTCCCTGCGCCGCCCCCTGGCCACCCTGCTTCGCGGACTGGACCTGGAACACATGGATCCCGTCCCCGTCGGAGCTGCCGGACTCCCCCTCGAGCTGGATCGAGTCGGTCGAGGCCCCCTGAAAAGCCACACCGAGCTCCTTCAGGGCGACCTCCAGCTCGGACGCATTCGCGCCCTTCGGGAACTCGAAGGTGTAGGTCGCCGCGGCGGGCTTCTGGCCCATGGTCGGGATCCAGAGAAGCGCAGCCGCGCTGGCGGAGAGCGCGAGAGAGATGGATTTCATGGGCGATCCAGGTCGGTAGGGGCGGTAGGTCCGTCAGGCACGGTAAATCGATACCTGCCGCTCCGTGCAAGTGTTGTGTCGATCTGGGGCTACGGCGGCGAATCCGAGGCCCGCCTTGCCTTCCCGGGCTCCTCAGCGGAAATCCGCCTCCCCCATGTCGACCTGGATGTTGTTCTCCCCAGGGCTGAGCAGCAGTTCCCTCTTCACGGTGTCCGCCCCGTCGCCCGGCAGGATCGAGAGTACCAATGGCCTGGGCGCCAGCGGCCCCGCGCGCAGTCTCCCCGCCTCGAAGGGCTGGTAAGCCCGCCAGCCCTGCTGTCCCTTCAGACCGAAGCGCCCGGACCCCCCCGGCTCCCCGCTCCCGTCTAGGACCTCCACGCTGAGCCACGCCGGGTCGAGCGCCCCCGGCCAGTCGGCCAGCTCCAACGGCCCATCGAAGACGACGCTGCGCGAGCAGAACTCCCCCCCGTAGACGTCGACCAACACCAGCTCGAAGTCCACCCCACGCGCCAGTCCGGAGATCGTGACCACGCCGGAATCGGGAACGTAGTACTCGACGGAATCGGACTGCACCGCGGAGGGGCCGCTGCGCCATACGCCCTGGGTCAGCGTGTAGATCGAGTTGTTGAACTCGGGTTGGTCGCCGGCTCCTGACCGCCAGCTCCCGAAGGGGCTCTTGGAGAAACGGATCTGCACCCGGGGGCGATCCTCCGGCGCTTTCGAGGCGAGCTTCGCCGGCATTCGCACCCGCAGGTCTGGCGCGGCCTCCAGTCGGATCTCCATGCCATCGGGATGCGCCGCGGCTGTCACCGGCACGCGCACGAACTCGTGCCCAGCGGCCAGCACATCGAGGTGATCGCTGTCCCACACGCGCAGGCTCGCCCGTCCATCGCGGCCAGTCGTGACTCCATCCATCGCGGAACGCACGCCAGCCACCAGCGGGCGCCAGCCGGACTCGGTGCGCCCGAGCACCCTCAGATCGAGCACGGGCAGGCGCTTGACCGCAATGTCGCCCACCTCGAGGGGGAAGCTCGCGCCAGTCACGACGAACTCGTGCCTCATGTACTTGGCCGCATCCGGATGGGAGGCCTCCAGGCGGATCGCGTGCGCCCGCGCGCCGAGCCAGGCGCCTGGCTCTTGAAGCCGGTCACTCTCTTCACCTGCGGACTCAAGGGAGTGAAGCTGTTCGTCGACTCCGATGCGGAAACGCCCGTCCGATCCACAGGCGGACCAGCGAACTCCATCGATCGAGAAGCCCCTCCCATCGACACGTACGTACTCCACACTCCCATCCACCGCTGCACCGTCGTCCTCCCACACGAGACGTCCCGTGAGGGCAGGAACTCCCATCAGGTCGATCGCATGTTCGCGATCACCGGGCGCCAGCACCGGGGAACGATCCGGATTCGACCACCGCTCGCCGTTCACCGAGCGAACCAGGTAGCCCCCGGGTACCTTCAGGCTCAGTCGATCCATGGCATGGGGAATCCGGGCTGTGACCTCCCCCCTTGGACCGCACACGATCCGCTCGAACCCGGCCGCAAACCCCGCCCGCTCCAGTCTGCGGGACAGGCCAGCATCCAGCTCCGAAAGGCCATGAGTGGGCCCCTTGCCAAGGTAGGAGAGGACGATTTCTTCCCCAGGCTCGGCCCCGTCGACGGTGAGCCGCAAGCGCAACGCAGGCCGCGGCTCCAGGCAAACGGTATGGGCACTGCCCTGATCCACCGCTCCGAGATCCGCGAGAACCGTGCAGTAGTCCGGGTGCTCGAGGAAGACCCGTAGCCGCGGATCGACGGGAAGCTGGAGGCTGCCATCTTTTGCGCTTGCGTCCTCGAGCAGCTCGCCTCCGTGCAGAGCGAGGAACACCCGCGCCGCCGGCAAGGGCATCCCCCCCTCTCCTAGCACACGGAGGATGGCGCGGCCCTGCGTCTCCCCCACCGACTCCTCCGCTTCGCCTACACCGGACGTGATAGCTAGGCGTTCAGCATCGCCGGCGGAGGCAAGGTCCTGGGCTCCAGGGTTCGGCGCAAGGGCGAGCGCGTCCGCTGCGGCGGCCCCAGGGTCCTCCCCCTCCGCGCTCCACGGGCTGCGGGCAGATACCCAAATGCCAGCCAAGAGGCCGATCGAGACGAGAGACAGAAGCAGGTACTTGGACTTGGCCATAACGAAGAGCGTCGCCCCCGGGGCGATCACCGCTGGGATGGGAGCAGGCACAGTCGGCGCTGCGTCGCCTGCGCCCGGAGGAAAGCTGCCCCCCGGCAGCGCGAGCACGAGCAGGCCCCGCCGCCAGCCGTCGACGCCCCGCTCGCTGGCCTCGAGGACCCCACGCAGGCGCTGCCGGGCTCGAGCCAAGCGCTTGCGCAGGGTCGCCGGCGGAATGCCAAGCTCGCGGGCCAGGGACCGGGGGCTCTCCTCCTCGAGGTACCGCCGCACCAGCAGGTCCCGGTCGCCCGAGGCCAGCGCACCCAAGGCCTGAACCAACTCCCCGTGGAGCTCTAGCACCTGCTCGGTTCGGGTCTCACCGGTCGCCCGCTCCCTGGCGAGCCCCTGCAACGCGTGTACATCCGCGGACCTCGCGTCGTAGCGACGTCCCGCCTTGCGGCGCAGCACCGTGCGTAGCCACGCGCGCAGCCCAGGTCTCGATGCTGGCACGTCCGCAGCCAGTGCTTCCGATAGAGCTTCCTGGGCCAGGTCTAAGGCCTCTTCCTCGCCCTGCAGCAGGGACCTCGCCAGCGCGCGTACCCAGCTGGCCTCAGCGAGGATTCGATCAGCGTCGGGGGGCACCATGCAAGCAAGGTGCAGATCGTTTGAGCTTCGTGACCCAAGACCAGCAAAAAAAACTGGCCCCCCGGCATGCAAAGCGCGCCGGGGGGCCGGTGAATTCGATCGCGGGGAAAGGAAACCCCGAGGCCGTTGGGCTTCTAGCGACGGCGGCGGCTGCCGCCCTTCTTCTTGGCGCCCATCTTGATCTCGACCATGTCGGAGGAGCCGTCCTCGGAGACGGTGACCTCGCCCTTGCCCTTGCCCAGCTTGGAGTGCCAGATCTCGAGCTTGTAAGTGCCGGCGGGCACGTCGGGCAGCTCGAAAGAGCCGTCCGCTGCGCTGACGGTGAAGTGGGTTGCGTCGGTGACGTAGACGTGGCTCTCCATCCAGGGGTGGATGTCGCAGGCCACCCGAACAGCCTCGGTCTTGTCGAGCTTCTGGTCCATCTTGCCTCCGGCGGCGACGGTCTTGTTGAGACCCTCGTTCTTGGTGGCGTAGGTGTGGACGTTGTGCGAGATCGAGTCCGAGTTCAGGTATTGAACGGTCCCGCCCACGGGCATCACGCTGACGTGGGGCTCGAAGCGGCAGCCGGACTGATCGAGGACAAGGGGAGCCTCGGGGATCTCGACCTTGACGCCCTCGGCGGTCAGGGCGACCACCACATCCATGATGCCCCCGTCGTCACCGATGCGCAGGGAGCGGTCGCCCTTGTCCACTTCGGTACCCGGGTCGCAGCAGCCTTCGGCCTGGGCTTCCTTGATGACCAGAGGCTTGACCTCCGGCTTGTCCCCCTCAAAGACGACCTTGCCTTTGACGGTGCCGGTCGGAGTCGCCGGCTGGGTGGCGATGGCGGTGGCGGCGGAGATTGCGAGGGCCGCGGCTGCGCTGGCCCCGAAGAGCGGTAGGAACTTCATGGCTGATAGGATTGTGGTGGTTGGGGCCCGAAGGCCCGGAGAGAGCGGGAGCCGCGTTGACTCCCGGGCTGTGCTAGCGCCGGCGACGCCCGCCGCCTCCGCCGCCCGCTTTCATCTCGACTTGCATCGGATCGGCAGCGCCGGACGCGGGAACGGTGACTTCGCCCTTGGCTTTGCCGAGGGTTTCGTGCCAGAACGACACTTTGTAGTCGCCCGGGGGCAGGCCTTGAATGGTGAAACTGCCGTCTGCAGCGGTCGTCGCCCAATGGGTGGCTTCCGTGACGACAACGTAACCCTTCATCCAGGGATGGATGTCGCAACCCGAGGCGAAGGTCTCTTCCTTCTCGAGCTGTTGGGTCGATGAGGTGCCCGCGGCCAAGGTGAAGTTCTTGCCCTCGTTCTTGGTCGCGTAGGTGTGGATGTTGTGGGAAATCGAGTCCGAGTTCTTGTACTCGATCGACGACCCCACCGGCAGCACCACGACCCGCGGCTCGTAGCGGCATTCCATTTGGTCGAGCACGACGTTGCTGGGAGCGGCCTGGGGTTCTGCCCCGTCCACCTCGATCGTCACGACGACGTTCTGGACACCGTTGCCGGCTCCGATCAGCAGACTGCGATCGGTGTCGTCCACACCCTTGCCGGGAGGACAGCAGCCCTCGGACTGGGCATCCTTGATGATCAGCGGCTTGAGCGTGGGCGCTGCGCCGTCCAAGACCACGCGGCCCGAGACGATGCCAGCTCCGGTGACCGGGGCGGAAACCACGGCGGGCTCCTGCTTCGGCTCTTCAACGGGCTCTTCCGCCTGGCCTTGATCAGCCGCAGCAGCCTGCTCGGCCGCGTCCTTGGCGGCCTGCTCGGCAGCCTGGGCAGCCTTGTCAGCCGCATCCTGCTCGGCCTGCTCCTCCTTGCCGCGCACCTTGGCCAGCTGAGCCAGCAGCTGGGCCTCGGTCATCAGACCCATGTTGGGTCCCGCGCTGGCAGTGGACATCGCGCGCGGCGCGCCCGACATGTTGTAGAGCCAGTCCATGACCGCCTCCACCTGCATGGCGTTGTTGGAATTCGGGTACTGGTCCTGGTACTGGGGCGTGTCGGCCGCAAAGTTCTGCGGCATCGCGGTGCCGGGGTAGATGGCGTTGGGGTTCCAGAGCCAGTCCCGGGTGTAGTCCTCTCGCAGGCGGTCCCGCACGTTCTCCAGGGCCGGTGCCCAGGCGATCGGGTCCTGCTGGAAGCTGCCGTCCGCCTTGGGGTGGCACTGGTAGCAGTTGACCCCCTCTTCGGCGACAGCCTTGCCAAGCGGAATCCGGTCCCCGTGCACAGCCAGGTAGGAAGGCGCCTGGCGCATGATCTGCTCGTAGCCGAACATCGGCTCCGCGCCCATCTCAAAGCCCTGCGCGCCGGCCCATTCGTGGATCTTGGCGAAGCTGGCCGAAACCTCAGGGGCATAGCCGTTTTCGATGTCGTGGATCTTGGCCGCCGACAGCGACTTGCCGTCGTCCGCCATGCGCGACGACATGACGTCCGCCGACATGCCCGGACCAGTCTTGGTCACGTGCGTCGTGACGGGCCACTCGTCTTTCTGCTCGGCCTCCCACATGGGAGCACCCTTGCCGCTCTCAAGCTCACGCCCGAGGGCCAGGCGCGCACGCCGTGCGTAGGTCGGCTCCCAGTCCTGGCGGGCCTTCGCGAGGAAGTAGTCCGCGATGTCCTGGGCGGCGCCCTCCTCGTAGGTGAAAGAGGGCATCTTGACCCGCATCTGCTGGCGTAGCCCGAAGGGCTCCATCAGGAAGGAGTAGAACCAGTCACTCTGGACCTTGTAGCCCTCACCCACCAGTACCGGGGGAGCGAAGGTCCAACGAACCTTGCTGTACTCCTCAGCGCCGTAGGCGCGCAGCTGTCCGTCGACGTCCTCGATCTGGTCGACCCCGTTGTCCTCGTCGAAGAAGACGGTCCACGGGTTGGTCGGGTACGACTCCTCGTCATTCGGATCGTGGTCGGGGTTCTCGACGAAAACTCCGAACTGGTAGTAGTCGGTGACGTGCTTGACGTAGTCGCCGCCGAGCGGGGGCTCGACCGAGACGATCTTCTCGATGGGGATCTGGATGTTCTCCCCGCCCTCACCGATGTCGGCGTTCTCGCCCCAAAGGCGGAAGGTCAGCTCCTCCATTTCCTCTTCGGTCCATTCCTCCCACTTAGCCTTCGCGGCCATGAGCTCGTCCAGGCTGTAGGCCTTGGGCGGTGCGGGTTCGTCCTCGAAGGGCATGAACTCGCCGATCGCTGTCACCATCTGGCCACTCTCGTGCTCGTAGGTGATCGAGGCGGGCTCCACCACGTGGCACGCGATGCAGTTTTTCTGCCGGATGTGGCGCATGCCCTCGTTCATCGCGAGCTGCTCGGGCGTCGGCTCCATTTTCGCGCCGGGGACGTTGTCGTCCACCAGGCCCACGATGAACGTCGCAATCGCCTCGACTTCCTCGTCGGTGAAGTCGAACCACGGCATCCGCAGCTTTTCCTTCGGGTTCTTGACCTTGTCGATGTCAAAGCTGCGCGGGTGGTGAAGCTTCCGCTCCAGCCAGCCCTCGCGGTAGTACTTGCTCAGCTTCGGCAGGGTCTTCGCCTCGCCCATCAGGCTGGCGGGCAGGGTCAGCTCGCGTAGGTACGACTGGCCAAAGTCCAGCTTGTCGACGGTCTTGGTGCCCCACTGGGACAGCTCGGCGCCGATCGGCATCATGTCGAGCATCCCACCGATCTCGTGGCAGGAGAAGCAGCCGTAGTGGCTGACCATGGCCTTGCCAACCTCGGGGGCCAGGGCCTCGGCCGTGGTCCAGGGGTTCGCCGGGTCCTCACCCGCGAAGGCTGCGTCGAGCTGGGTCCGGCCCATCTTGCCGAAGAACCAGCGGGCCTGCTCCTGCAGCACCTCGAGATCCATCGAGGACTGGGCGACGGTCCAATCGTCAGGGGTGTCCCCGAAGATCCCGTCGGGGTCCTCCATCATGTACGCGGTGATATCCGCCGCGTCCTGATCCGAAAGACGCAGGTTGGGCATCCGCGTATCGGGCCAGTAGTCCGCCGGGTTCTTGAGCCAGTGGTACAGCCACTCCGCGTTCAGCTTGGTCTGAACACCGCGCAGGTTGGGGCCCTTGTCGTTGTAACGCCCGACCACGTCGGAGTTGTTGCCAAGCTTCGACTCTTCGCCGTCCCAGGGGGCGGTGTTGTGGCAGGCAAAGCACCCGACGACGTTCATGACCTCGCGGCCACGCTCCGCGTTGCCCACGGTCGGGAGCGCCGGCAGGGACATCTCGGCGTGGTTCTCGTACAGATAGGCAGTGATGGCGGAGACCGCGTTGCGGTTCCACTCCTCGCCCATGATCTCACGGCCCTGCTCGTAGTTGGAGGTGACCACGGGCTCATCGGCCGCGTAGTTCTCCAGGTGGAAGACCTGGGGCATCCACGTGGTGGGACGGAAGCCGCGCGGATCGTTGATCCAGGATTCGGTCCACTCAGGGGTGAGCTTGCTGGTCATCGCCAGCAGCGACGGGCCGGGGCGGCGCTTGGTCGGGAACCAGTCCACCTTGTGGCAGGCGTAGCAGCCATGCTGCTCGACCAGCTGGTAGCCCTCGGACACCTTCGGGGCGTCCTCAGCGATCAGCTCCATCGAGTCCTTGTGGCACTGGACGCAGGACGCTTCGACCATGTCGGTCTTCAGCATCGGGTAGTCCCAGTGGTGCTGCTTGTGCCAGTGGTATTCGTCGTACCAGGCCGCCGCCTCTTCGTCATCGCTGGGACGGTGGTCGGCGTGCTGGAAGCCCAGGCTCTCGCCGCTACCGCGGTGGCAGACCGTGCAGCCCATCTCGTTCGCAGGGTGCGGGGACTTGGACGATAGGAACAGGTCCAGCCGCGGGTGCGTAGCATGGGGCTGCGCTTCGTTCTCGAAGCCCAGGCGCTCCATTCCCATGTGGCAGGTGGCGCACATGTCGATGACCGGCTTGGTCGTGAAGTTGAGCTCAAGACGGATATCGGTCAGGACCGTCTTCTGGACCTGCAGCTTCGGACCGATGAAGTCCACACCGGGCGCATCACGAATGATGTTGGCGACGGTGACCGCGGGGTCGCTCGGGTCGAGGCTCTCGACCTTCTCCCGCACGGCGGCCAGGTCTCGGGTGCCGACGGTCAGCTCCTTCTCGACATCGGTCAATTCCTTGCGCGCCTCAGCAACGGCGGTCTCCGCGGCCATGTGCTCGGACTTGAGCGTCGTGACCTCGTACTGGAGGGCCGCGTTCTCCGCGCGGGCATCGACGATGCCCATCTCTTCCTCGACGGTCTCGATCGCGGTGCCGGGCGGCGACTTCTCGATCTTCTTCTCCGCGAGGAAGACCATGTACTTGAGGTCCTCGGAGGACTTCTTGTACACGGTGTCGCGGGCGTCGGCCTTCTCGAACGCTGCGTAGGCAGCCGATTCGAGTTCGGCGATCTCGTCGCGCTTGTCGCTGAGCCGTTCCTCGACCTCCGCCACCTTAGCCAGCAGCTCGGCCTCGGTCTCGAGCGCGCCGCTGCTCTCCAACTCCGAGAGCGCTGCCTCCGCCTTCTGGAGGTCGAGTGCGCGGAACTCGCGCTGGTAGGTCTTCCACTCCGCGTTCCAGTCGTCGATCACCGTCCACACGATCGTGGCAGTGAAGAACAGGCTGGAGAACAGGAACCAGCGGTTCATGTTCGGAATGTGGTAGTGGGTATCTCCGCGATCTGCCATCTGTCTTGGAAGAGGTGCTGGATTCGGGGTCTAGGAAGGACCTAGAGGAGTCCGCCCGCGGGCGCAGCCGGCGGCGCGGCCAGCGAACGGACTCGTGTCCCACGCCCGGAGGCGCGGCCAATGGATTGCGTCAGAGAAGGAGCGTCAAACGTTCAGGAACCACTCGGGGATTCCCACGATGTACTTCAGGTTGATCGTCCAGCGGGCCACCATCTTCAGGGGCACGAGGGCGGTCCACATGAACAGGTGCATGAGCACGTTGAAGCGCAGCGGCCCCAGGGTGCGGGCCATGCCCTTCATGACGGTCTTGCCGAGGACGGGCGGAAGGACCACGAACCAGAAGCCAAGGAACGCCAGTCCCGGCAGCTCCCGAATGAGTGGGTTCGTGGGTCTGACCGTGTCGAGGATTCGCACCCAGAAGTAGTCGGACAGGTTCAAGCTGAGCATGGGCTCCAGCTTGTGCGGATCCCAGTACTCGAACGGCCCGAAGAAGGACCAGTTCGGACCGCGCAGGAACGTGCCCATGATGACCAGCGAAACCCACATGAGCAGGAAGCCCACCAGGAAGAAGCTGATCGCAAAGGGACGCTCCTCGAAGGTGTAGTAGCCGTTGCCCTTGGGGTTCACGTCGAGGTAGGGGATCGCCATCAGGCCGATCACGATGAAGCTCGGCAGGAGCACGCCGGCGATCCACGGGTCGAAGTACACCAGGAGCTCTTGGAGTCCCAGGAAGTACCACGGCGCCTTGGACGGGTTGGGAGTCCGTGCCTGGGAGGCCGGCTCCTCGATCGGCGCCTGGATGCTGACCGACCACACCATCAGGGCGGCCGTGAACAGCACCATGCAGATGAGCTCGGAGTACACCAGGTCGGGCCAGGTGAAGACCTTCTTCTTGGCGAGCTCACCCTCGAGGGTGGGCTCCCCGCGCTTGGTCCGCTCGTCGTTGATGACGGCGCGGCGCAGGGCGAGCCAGGTGAAGAAGACCACCGTCGCGATCAGGATGATGATCGGGACGTTGTCCGGCTTCGTGATGATGGCGTTGAAGTTCTTGTCGGGGAATGCCCCGATGAACAGCAGCGTGCCGATGAGGCTGAACGCGGCGAAGACGATCGGCTGCGTGAGTGCCTTGCGGAACACGAGCAGCACGACCAGCGACGCGGTCACCAGGATCGTGTAGGGAATCGGCGCGGAGATCGCGTCGATCAGGTCTTTGAGGAACTGCGGCATGGTAGGGGTCCGATTGCGCTGATTTCAGTGCCTACAGAGGTCCGGAGATGCCGCCGTCCTTGCGGACGCGCCAGAAGTGCAGCGCCATGAGCGACGCCGCGATGAGTGGGAAGCCGAGGCAATGCAGCACGTAGAAGCGCAGCAGGGCCCCCTCTCCCACGAAGCGTCCGGCCAGGAGGCCGAAGCGCACGTCGTCACCGCCGTGGACAAACTGCAGTCCACCGAAGGCGAGCAGGGAGGCGCCCGGACCTTCGTGTCCGATGAACGGTGTCGCGCGGGCCATGTTCGAGCCCACGGTGATGGCCCAAACGGCCAGCTGGTCCCAGGGCAAGAGATAGCCCGTGAAGGACAGCAGCAACGTGATCACCAGCAGGATGACGCCCACGTTCCAGTTGAACTCCCGGGGCGGTTTGTACGAGCCGGTGAGAAACACACGGTACATGTGCAGCCACACGGTGATGACCATGAGGTGCGCCGACCAGCGGTGCACCTCGCGCATCACGCCAATCGGAACGTGTTCACGCAGCGCAAAGATGTCCTGGTACGCCAACTCCGCGGTTGGTCGGTAATAGAACATCAGCAGCAGGCCGGTGATCGTCTCGATCAGGAAGAGGAAGAACGTCAGTCCACCCATGCACCAGGTGTAGGAGAGGCGGATGCCGCTCCGGCGCACCTTGACGGGGTGCAGGTGCAGGACGACGTTCGACAGGACCGCCAGGGTCCGGTTGCGGGGGGTGTCTGGGTAGCCGTGTCGAACGATCGACTTCCAGATCTGAGTGCCCGTGATGTAGGCGAGAACCTTGTCCATGAAGGCGGCTGGTGGGTCCGAGGGACGAGGGGTCGGGGACGTTTGGGGGAAGCGAGCGCGCGATTAGCCGACGTAGTCGAGGTACGCGCCCGGCCAGGACCACTGGCCCTTTTCGCCCTGGTACTTGGTGTTCTTGTCGATCAGCAGCTGGCCGTCCTCGGCGAAGCTGACCTTGTAACGCTCGAGGGGCCGCGGGGCGGGACCTTCGACGTTGAGTCCGGTGATCAGGAAACCCGAGCCGTGGCAGGGGCACTTGAACTTCTCGTCCGAAGTCAACCAGTTGGGTGTGCAGCCCAGGTGGGTACACACGGTCGAGAGAACGTAGAAGCCGGAGTCCTCGCGGACGATCCACACGCCGCGGGTCGCCTTGTAGCGGGTGTCCACCGCGTTGACGGTGAACTCGGACGGCATGCCGGCCTTGAACTCCTGGGGCGGCTCGTAGAGCACGTTGGGGAACAGGAAGCGCCCCCATGCTCCGAGCATTCCTGTCACGCCGGCGCCCAGCGCAGCCCAAGCCGCGATCAGCACGCCACGCCGACTCACTTCCCCGCGCAGCGGCGCGCGCACCAGCGGGGGCGGCGCCGAGACGGTGGGGTCCGCGGTCGGAGCGGAGTGGGTGGAGTCCTTTGCCTTGGTTTCCGTTGCGTCAGCCACGGTCTCGATCCTTCGAAGAAGTCACGCGGGGAAGCGGAGGCCGCAGGGACGCAGCGGTCCCGCCGCGGGAGCGACGGGGCGTTGCGCCGGAGTGGCGGACTCCGGAATTCGGGGTGCCCTGGGGGCGGTCGCCCGGCCCCTGCAGGGGTTCGGGCGGCGACGAGCATGGGCCAGCAGGGCCCGAGGAGCAAGGGCTACCTGGCGGAGCTGAGCGGGCAGGCCAGAGTGCCCAAGGACCTGCCCCCCACATGCCTGCGACAACGGGCCGCTGGTCATTGCTCCCCCAGGGCCAGCATGGCCGCTTCGCGAACCCGTAGATCCGCGTCCTTCAGGCGCCCCTCGATGGCGACCCGGGCATCTGGGTGTTCGTAGCGCGCAAGCGCCGCGATGGCCCAGATGCGGTAGCGGGACACGTCGTCGGGCCGCCGGAACTGCTTCGGGTCGGATTGCCTGGCGGAGGCGTAAAGCTCGGGACCCGTCAGGTCCGTCAGCAGCGCGCGGGCCTGGGGCTCAGGCGGGTCTAGGCGGGCCAAGGCGAGGGCCGCCGACGCCCGCACGCCCAGGTTTTCATCCCCGAGAACCTCGACCAGCCGTTTGCGGGCCTGCTCCGTGCGCAGACCGCCCAGGAGGCTGGTGGACATCCCGCGCAGACCGGCGTCTGGATGCTTGAGGAGCTTCTCCAGACGCGGGTAGAGGGTTGCCGGGTCGACCGATTCAGGGCTGTGCTCAGCCAGCAGGGCCAAATTGTGGATCGCGGCAATGCGCAGCTTGCCGTCCTCGTCCGCCACATCGGGCATGTCGAGGAAGCCCGCCAACGACTCGGCGCCGCGCTCGTCATCGAGGGTGCCTAGCAGGATGGCCAGCGCCAAACGCACATTGTGCTCGTCGCCATCGAGGTCGCCCATGGCCTTGGAGACCTGGCCCGCGAAACCGGGCTCGATCGCGTGGGGCAGCTCGCGGTCCTCGGCCAGAGCCTTGTTGTTCTCCGCCGCCTGCTGCATCAGCGCGAACAGAGCCTGGTCACGTTCGTTCGCGCCGCCGCGAACCACCAGCCCGAGGTTGTCGGAAAGGGTATTGGTGTCCGTGGAGATCGCTCCGAAGAGCGCGAACACCCCCACGAGAGCCATCACGATTCCCGCGGGCACCACGATCAAGGGAATCCACAGGTTCTGGTACGGCGTTTCCCCCGCGGCGGAGGTCGCCGGCACCTCCCCCCCCGCTTGGTCGGCGATCTGCACGGTCGCAGATTCGACCGCAGCAGGCCCATCGGTGTGGGGCTGCGCCTGGGGCTCGCCGCCTTTCCCTTGTGCGGGACCGGGGTCGGAGCTGGGGTTGGAGTCGGGTGAGGGATTCGTCAAGGCTGGCTCGCTCGGCAAGCGAGGATAGGCCCGTCATCGGGCCAGGTCCACGGGGCCAACGGGTCCCTTCCGCAGGGTTTTCGCGACAATGCGACAATCCGCCGCAACAGCTGGAAGGGTGCGACGGCGCGCGGAGAGCGCGGCTTCTTCAAAGTCGCTTCGGCACCGGCAAATCGCGGAGCCGGCCAGGCATCGGAAGCTCCCCCACCAGGGGTCGAATCCAGTCCCCAAACGCCGGCGAAATGTCGTCATCCCCGATCAGAAATTCGGGCGGCATGACCTTGGTGCGGCCCGCCAAGAGATCGAGATCGCAGACCTCGTAGAGGGGCTCGTAGCCGCCCCCTGAAGCGCCCCTGCGGATCACAACCGAACCGTGGGCCCGGTCCCCAGCCGCCGCGAACCGCACCGCTTCGCGCCCGACCTGACGCGCTTCGCGGGCATCCTGCTCCGAGGAGACCCCGAAGAAGGAGCGCTGCAGGTACCCGAAAGTGTCGGCCCTCACCCGCGCCCCCTTGGCAAGCCGCCCCCGCACGAGGGCGGCGAGTTGGTCCCCCAGCGCACCGGAACCGGAGAGCTGCACGTTCCCGTGGCTGTCGGTCTCCCCGGATTGGGCGACCAGGGTGCCGTCCGCCAGGTGAATGCCCTCCGAGACCGCCACCACGCAGCGCCCCAGGTCGTCTACGCACTGGGCAACACGCTCGACAAAGCGCTCGGGGTCAAAGACGACTTCGGGCACATAGATCAGGTGCGGGCCGTCCTCCTCTCCGCTGCGCGCCAGGCTCGCGGCTGCGGTGAGCCAGCCCGCGTGCCGCCCCATGAGAACGTCGATCTTGACCCCCAACAGGCTGCGATTGTCGCACTCGTCCCCCATGAGGGCCTGAGCCACAAACTTCGCCGCCGAAGGGTAGCCGGGGCAGTGGTCGGTCTCCTCAAGGTCGTTGTCGATCGTCTTGGGGACGTGGAAGAGCAGCAGCTCATAACCCTCACTTTCGGCCATCCGGCCCAGAATGCCCGCGGTCTCGGCGGTGTCGTTGCCGCCGATGTAGAAGAACCAGCGCACGTTGTGGGCCCGCAGGACCTCCAACACGCGGGCGCAATCGTCCTCGCTGGGCTTGAGTCGCACCGAACGCAGGGCCGCGCAGGGGGTGAGCGCCACCTGCTCGAGGTCGGCGGGATCCTCGAGGCCGAGGTTCACCAGGTTCTCATCCATGATTCCCTGGATGCCGTGGAGAGCCCCGTACACCTGGCCGATCCCCGGCTCGGCGAGGCAGGCCTCGATCAGGCCGACCAGACTCTGGTTGATGACGGCCGTCGGGCCACCGGACTGACCGATTAGGGCGTTTCCGCGGGTTTGGGGCATGGGCTCTTGGGGCTGGCGTGGGGCGATCTCTCCGAGAGCCTACGCAGTCTCTCGACCGGAAGTCGAATCCAAGCTCTTGCCACGGCGATCGCCGCTGCTATCCTCATGGCCGTTCGGCGGGGCCCATGGGTCCCCTCGGCGCGCCTTCTCCGTTTTCGGTCCCCCGAGAACGTCTACCGTGGCGCGGCGGGCAACCCGAGCACCGTGTGCCCGGGTGGCGGAATTGGTAGACGCGCGAGACTAAGGATCTCGTGGGGTAAAACCCGTGCTGGTTCGATTCCAGTTCCGGGCACCATCTTCGCCCTGCTCGCCCGCCTCCCAACTCGCCCGCTCCCCAGGGGGGACGCTGCTGGCGAGGTGTGCAGGCCGCTGCCCCCCCCGCGGGC
>CAYWNK010000139.1:0-16205 GCA_964459495.1 uncultured Planctomycetaceae bacterium | reverse complement strand
GTGCTGGCCGGCCAGCACCGTCCCAACGACCGAATAGACCGTCCGCGTTCCGTCGAGGGCGACCGCATAGCCGTCCATGGTGGCCCGGTCAAAACTCGGCTGGTCGCGATCCATGCGCACGTCGTCCGCGAGAACGCGGCCATAGGCACCGGCGACAGGGATCCGCTCACGGCGGGAAGAAACAGACAGAGCGGCGATGCGCTCAAGGGCTTCGGAATAGGTCAGCACGGAACCAATGTAGCCCGTGATAGCCTGGCTGACCGTGTCCTACACCACACTCTTCGCCCACGTCCTCGACGGCAGGGGAGGGAGCCGGGCAATCGATGCCGAGAGCGTCTTCACCTGGACCCCCGAGGACGGCCAGCTCTGGGTCCACGTGGACCTCACCGATCCCGCCACCCACGGCTGGCTAAGCTCCCTACCCAGCGTGGATGAAGAGGTGCTCGGGGCCCTGGTGGCCGAGGATTCGCGGCCGCGCACCCTGGTGCTCCATGACGGCGTCCTGATGAACCTGCGCGACGTCAGCGGCAACGCGGACGGCGACCCCGAGGACATGGTCGCGGTCCGACTGTGGATCCAGCCCGATTGCTTGATCTCTGCCCAGCGCCGCGCGCTCCAAACCCCCAGCGCCGTCTCCAAAACCCTGCAGCAGGGCAAGGGCCCCGCCAGCGTCGGTGAGCTGCTCGTGGAGGCGATCAGGATTCTGGCCCACCTGGCCGAACCCCAGATCGACCGGCTCGAGGACCATGTGGACCATCTCGAGGAATCCGTCTTCGACTGCGACCCCAACGAACTGCGAGACCCGCTGGCCGAATGCCGCCAGACCATTATTCACATGCGCCGTTTCCTGCACCCCCAGTCCAACGCGATCGCCGACCTTGCGGGCGCGCGGGGCTCCTGGATGAGCGCCGAGGAACGCGAAAGCCTCCATCACCTTGCCGACAGGGTCACCCGCCAGGTCGAGGATCTCGAAGCCATGCGCGAGCGAGCTTCGGTCGTTCAAGACCAACTGGCCTCGACCCAATCCGCCCAGCTCGAGCGTCGCATGTTCCTAGTCTCGATCATCGCCACGCTGTTCTTGCCCCTAACCCTCGTCAGCGGCCTGCTCGGCGCCAACGTCGGCGGCATCCCCCTCGCAGGCAGCAACCAGGGCTTCCTGATCATCTGCGGGGTCACGTTCGCCCTGGGGGTCGCCCAGTGGATCGTGCTGCGCCGGCTGAAGTGGATCTAGCCGGGTAGGGGCTTCGGCGGCGCTTCGGGACCGCCCGGACTCTCCGGATCGCTGCCGCCCAAGGGGTTCTCCCCCCCCGGGCCTAACGCGTCCGCCAACGGCCCGATGCTCCTCACCCGGAGGTCCCGCTGGGGGAAGGCGATTTCGATGTCGTGCTCGCGGAACAGATCATCCACCCGGCGATGAACGTCATCGACGACCCGAGCCCACAGCTCGCGGTTTGCCATATAGACGCGTAGCTCGAAGTTCAGGCTGCTGTCCCCAAAGGAACGAAAAATGGCCTGGGGGAGCGGTTCGTCCACGACGAGCCGGCTTTCCTTCGCCGCCCGCAGCAGGAGCTCGTTGGCCAATTTCACGTCGCTGCCGTAGGCCACTCCCACATGGATCACCTCGCGGGTGATCGGATCGGAGAGGGTCCAGTTGACAAGGCTGCCGGTGATGAACTCGCGATTGGGTACCAGGAGCTCACGGCGGTTGTAGTCGAGGATTGTCGTCGCGCGCATGCGCAGCCGCGTCACCTGCCCCTCGGTCCCGGCCACAGTCACGATGTCGCCCACGCGGACGGGGCGCTCGATCAGGATGATCAAGCCACTGACAAAGTTGGCGAAGATCTCCTGGAGGCCGAACGCCAGGCCAAAGGTCAGCGCAGCCGCCAGCCATTGGATGCTCCCCCACGAGAGGCCGACGGCCCCGAAGCCCAGGACGGACCCGAGGATCAAGATCGCGTAGCGCACCAGCGTACCGATTGCGTTTCGCGATCCGGAGTCCAGATCGAGGCGCTGCAGCAGGACGATCTCGACGAACGACGGCAGGTTGCGGGCCGCCCCAAGCGTCAACACCAGGATGAGGATCGCCATCCCGACGTCCGCCAGGGTAACGCGTTCGGGAAGCTCGTTCAGATTCGGGGCCTGGGCTTCTTCGGCCCCACTGCTCGAGGCTGCCAGCAGGCCGGGGCGCACGAGCGGCATCCCAGGCAGGGCCGCTGCACCCGTGGATTCGTTGCTCACCGCGCCCGTCGTCGCCTGCTCGGCCGCGACCTGCGCGTCCCCCACGTCCAGCAGCTCGGCAATCGGATCGGTCCGCTGCCCCTCTTCCACCAGTTCGAAGCGCGGCCAGACCTGCACCCGTTCGAAGATGCGCAGCGCGGGCAGGGTGTCCGACCAAATCCCCAGCAGGGCCACCAGCGCAGTGCAGGTAATCGCGAAACGGAAGAGCTGCTGCGTCTGGGCGTTGACCGCAGGCAGGTCAAGCTCGGACTCATCGATCGGCGTGGGAACAAAGTCCTCGTTGCCCTGGGCCTTGGCTGCCTCAGCCTTCGCGGCCGCCCGTGAACGCGCCTGCTCGAGCGCGAGGCCACGCCTGGCCAGGAACAGCCAGCGCAGCAAGAGCCCATAGGCCAGGACGAGCAGAACGGCAAACGCGATCGAGAGCGCGAAACGCTCCGCAAGCCGAAGCGCCGTGTAGTAGTAGCCCGCCAAAGAGGCGATCGCCAACGCGATGGGAACCCCGGTGGCGATGCGGTGCACCGCGGGAGCGGCACTTCGAAACACCCAACCGGGTCGCCGCTTCTTGTATTCCCCGATCACCGGTCCCGTTGGATGCAGCAGCCGGAACACGAGCAGGCCGAGCATGCCCATCCCGATGCAAAACACCACGCGACCCAGATGGGCGGCGCTCTCCACTTCGGAGCTATCGACGTGGTCAAGGGCCACGACGACCGTAACGCAGACAGCAAACGGCAGGCTGAAGTGGCGAATGCGCCGAAGGACAAACTCCGACGTCTTCTGGGGCCAGCGGAAGTGGGCCTGCCCCAGGCCCTTCGGCAGCGACATCGCGCGCACAAAGCGCAGCACGTACATCACAACGGACGCCGCGAGCAATCCCGCGGACATCGACCGGGCCTGGAGGCACTGGGGGATGAACCACTTCATCCATAGCCCCGCGACCAGAACGATCGAAGGGAAGCGTGTCGCGAGCAGCACCGTCGCCGCCAATGCGCGCAGCGTATGCTGAAACGAGTCGGTCTTGTACGACCGGGTCGCCTCGGCGGCAGCCTCCAGCTTGGCCCGTGCGGTGCGTCCAAAGCCCCAAACCAGCAGACAGACCAACACCACCCCGAACCAGCGAATGCGCGTTGATACGGGCAGCGCCCCGGCCCCTCGCATCGGTGCTTCCCAATCGTCCGCACGGGTGAACCAGCCGAGGGCATGCACGGTCTCGTCCAGCGGGGGCAGCAGCCCCCCCGTGGTGCTGCGCACCCACAGGATCCGCTCGCGGATATAGGTGCGGTAGGCATCCACCCAGAACTGACGCTCGACCACGCCCTCCTGCAGGTTGCCCAGCGCAGTCACCAGCCCCGCGGTGTCCGTCTCCAGCTCGGTGAGCTTCCTTCGACGCTCCTCCAGCATCTCGCGGATCACGTCTTCCAGCCCCGGATCCGCCTGAATTTCACCCCTGAGCGCATCGCTCAGCCGCTCGATCTCGGCGTTGAGGTCGCCGGCTGCGTCACGGCGCTCGTCGTACTCGATCTCGAGTAGCTGGACATCCGAGATGTCAGTGCGTATCTCCCCCAGCGTCTTGGTCTCGTCGTTCAGCGTGGGCAGCGCCTCGAACTCACGGCGTAGAATCGCGCCCATGCCCTCGCTGCGGCCGGCCTTGTTGATGCGCCGGCGCGTCTTCTTGAACCGGCGCTTGAGCTCCAAGATGTCTGAGGCAACCTTGCGCCTGTCGCGGTCGACATCCTCTCTACGCTCAATCAACCCGCGGGATGCCGAATTCCCGGGCCCCACGCTCCCCCCAGGGAGTGCGCCCGGACCCGCCCGTTCGATCGCCAGCTCCTTCAACTCCGCCGCCAACTCCTTCAGCGGCTCCAGCGTTTGCGCCCGGTCCAGCTGTCGATCCGCCTCCTCGACTTCGCGGTCGGCCTGGGCTCGCTGCAGCTCGGTCGCACGCACCAGCAGAGATTCGCCGTGGGCCGAAGACTGCACCGCCCCCCGCTGGGCTGCATCTTCCTGGAGCGGCAGGAGCTCCTTGCTGAAGTCGAGAGCCTCGCGCTCCACCTCAAGCGCATCGAGGTGCGCACGGGCAGCGGAGAGCTGGGCCTCGCGCACCCAACGCTGCAGCTTGCCGATCTCTGTGCTCGCCTCCAGGTCGGCCGCCGTTTCGATTTGTGACTTGAGTTGACCTACCTGCTGGGAGACGACCGCGATCTCATCGCTCACCGCGGGAATCCGCGCCTTTCGGCGCTCGTACTCCTGGCCGAATTCTTCGGCCAGCGCCGCTGCGGTTTCGGCCGATGAGAGCGCCAGGGCTGACGCCGACTTCAGCTCCTCTACGCTCGGGTCGGGACCCAAGCCGTCCAGCGGCTCCACCGCAGGGCTCGCCAGACTAGCGCGCAGCCTCTTCATCAGTCCCGGCGCCTCGAGGATCGAGCTGCGGTACTGCGCGGCGCTCGCCTGGAATTCGGCTTCCTCCTCGCGTGCTGCAAGCAGCTCGAGCAGCAGCTCCCGGCGGGGCGCCTGTGGATCGGGCTGCCCCTCCACCGTGTCCTCCAGCTCCGCCAGCTGCGCCTGGATCTCGGCCAGGCTGGGCACCTCGCTGGCCCCAGCCCCCTGGTCCTGGCCTCCGGCGGAAGGAACTTCCTGCACCTGGCCGAATCCCAGGGCTGGGGCAGCGCTGGCCAGGACGACCATGAGCCAGAGACCAAACAACCTGAAGCGGAGATCCACGGCTAGGTCATCGACCCGTGCGCCCGGGAGGTGGACTCTCCATTTCGCCGGGGGACCAACCCGAGCGGGTCCGTCTCCGATTGCGGAATCCAAGGGCCCACTCACTCCGCCGCCGCAGTGGCGGACCCTCATCCCAGCCGGGCTACGGCCGCTCGGAACGCCTCGATCTCGCTGACCTCGGTGGCCCACGAGCACACGAAGCGGTAGCAGTCCCCCGGCCAGGGGTAGAACTTCGCGCCCGCCGCCTGCAGGGCCTCCGCGGCCGGGGCGTCGAGGATCGGGAACACCTCGTTGCCGCCGACCGGATGCCGCAGGGCGATACCGGCGCCGGTGAACACCCCCGCAAGCTCCTGGGCCCGCTCGTTGGCGCGGCCCGCGAGTTCCAGCCACAGGTCGCCAGCCAGCATCGCCTCCGCCTGCGCGGCCAGGTAGCGCATCTTGGCCGGCACGTGCCCGGCTCGCTTGGCCCGCAGGCGCAGCTCCTCAAAGCGCTCACGGTAGGGTCCGAAGAGCACGATTGCCTCTACCCCCATGGCCCCGAGCTTGGTCAGGCCCAGGGAGAGCACGTCGACACCCGAGCGCCAGGTGAGGTCGGCGAGACTGGCCCCCGTCGTGACCAGAGCGTTGCCGATCCGCGCCCCGTCCATGTGCACCCCCAGACCGATGGACTTGGCGAGGCGTGCACGCGCGTCGATCTCGGCCGGGGTATAGGCAGCCCCACTCTCCGTCAGATTGGTCAGCGACAGGGCTTCGGCGGGCGTGCCGTGGAAGAAGTCCGGGTTGTGGGCCTCGACCTGGGCTTCGAGCGCCGCCAGCTCGATCTTCCCCTCGGCTCCTGGCAGGAGCCGCAGCTTGCCGCCCCCCGTGAAGAACTCAGGGGCACCCCGCTCGTCGAGCTCGATGTGCGCCTCCTCGTGGCAGAGCACTGCACCCGCCGGCGAACAGAGCAAGGTCAGACCCAGCGCATTGGCCGCCGTCCCCGAGGACACCAGCCAAATGGCCACCTCGGTCTCGCACAGCTCACCGATGCGCTGCGCCACCCGCGCGGTGACTTCGTCGGCCCCGTAGCTGCTGGCCTGGCCCCCGTTGGCGCGGGTCAGGGCTTCGATCAACGAGGGATGGGCCGGCGCGGAGGTGTCGGATGAGAAGTCCATGGCACCCAGGGTGCTTTGCCCCCCCCGCCAGAGCAACGGTTCAGCGCACTGAACGCTCTGCTCGTCTGCTCCCCCATGGAGGCGACTTGACGCAGGGCTGCAAGGCGCCTTGTGTGGGTCTCCTCCAGTTCCGCGCATTGTGGGGATAGAGTGCGATCGAGACTGGGTCGATGGGCCGGAGACGAGCCTGACTCCCAACTCAACCCGACCCCATGCCCGACGACCCGCTCCTGCTGGCCCGTCTCCAGATGGCCTTCACCCTCGGCGCGCATATCGTGCTCGCCTGCCTCGGGGTTGGCCTACCCGTGATGTTGCTCATCGCGGAGGGCATGGGCATTCTCCGCTGCGATCCGAGCTGGACCGAGCTGGACCGCGCTGGCGCGGCGTTGGTCCAAGGCCTTTGCGGTGCTCTTCGCCCTCGGGGCGGTATCGGGCACGGTGTTGTCATTTGAGCTCGGTCTCCTCTGGCCTGGGTTGATGGGCCGTTATGGCACCGCTGCAGGCACTGAGCGGACACGCTGCCGCGCAAATGGTGGCTAGCTCGCAGCCGGTGAAGTTCGCGGCCATGGAGGGGCACTTTCGCACGGAGGCCCAGGCGCCCCTGCGTATCGGCGGCCTACCGGATGAAGCCGCAATGGACCCCCCCTACGCCATCGAGATCCCCTACGCCCTCTCGATTCTCGCCTTGGATGACCCCGGAGCCACGGTGGTCGGCCTCGAGGAGTTCCCCCGCGACGAATGGCCGCCCGTCTCCGTCGTGCACATCGCCTTTCAGATCATGGTTGGCCTCGGCAGCCTCCTCATACTGCTTGCGGCCTGGGCGGCGATTCGGCTCGTACGCAAGCTGCCTTGGGCAACGCATCGCCCCCTGCTCGCCGCCTGCGTGCTCTCGGCTCCGGCGGCGATCCTCGCCCTCGAAGCCGGCTGGGTCGTGACTGAAGTTGGGCGGCAGCCGTGGATCGCTCAAGGCCTGATGCGCACCGAGAAAGCGATGGGTGAAGTTCCAGCCATCGGCTGGGTCTTTGGGGCGACGCTAGTGCTCTACGCGGGCCTCGCGGCCGCGGCCACCGCGGTCCTCGCGGTCGGTGGGGTGCTCGGCGCCTGGGTGATGGCGCACGCACCGCATCTTCCGCCTTCCGGCCTTTCCCTCATCCAGGCGGCGGCCCCGGTCGAAACCCTGCGTGCGATGCTTTGGGTGTGCGCAATCGGCATGCTGCTGATCGTCCCTGCGCTCGCCCTTCTCTTCCACCTCTTCAAGACCTCCGCTCACCCCTCAGCTCAACCCGATCATGACCCAAGCCACTGACCTTGCCAACGCGGCGCTGGCCGGCAGCCGCCTGTGGGGCGCGACCCTGGCCGAGCTGACCGCCGAGCCCGCGTTCCTGATCCTGCTGCGCCACGGCGGCTGAGTCTTTACGCGCGACTGGATCGCGCGGCTGCGCCGGGTGCGCAGCGACAACCCCGAGTGGCCACCGATCGTGCTCGTGTTCCAGGGTACGGCAAAGCAGGGCGACGCCCTGCTCACCAAGCTCTGGCCCGATGCCCCGCTGATCGCGGACCCCGACCAGACCTTCTGGAAGGCACTCGACGTCCAACGCGCCCCGTTCCGCGAACTCTTCGGCCTGAAGGTCTGGATGGCAGGCCTGCGCTCCTTCCTCCGCGGCCACTTCATAGGCAAGCCCGTGGGCGACCCGCTCCTCGCCCCCGCCGCATTCCTCGTGCACGGAGGCAAGGTGCAGTGGCGCTTCACCCCCGAACACGCAGGCGACCTGGCGGGAGAAGAAGAACTCACCGCGGCACTAGGGGCGTAGCCTCCGCGCGCTATCGATCGGTGGGGAGCACGTCGACGACCCTGACAAAGCGCCAGTTTCCATCCGGCCCCCGTGCTTGAAGCGTATGCATCCCCCACGGTGCCTTGATGCGCAGGCGCCCCTTGAGAACCTCGCCGAGCAAGACCTCCGAACCGGACGTTGCTGTGCCGGAAACCAGCCTGCACTCGCCGAGCGGCTCCGGCACGACAAGGTCGAGCAGACCCATCGGCAGGCTTCCCGTCCAGCGCTTGGTTCCCCCCCTGAGGTTGAGCTCCCGCACCACACGGACATCCAGTCCCTGGATCTTGCCCTGCGCCACCAACAGGTAAGCCCCCGCGAGACAGGCCCCCTGGAACTGCCCCGTCTCACTGAGCTTGGCCGGCATGCCGCGGACCTGCGGATCGAAGCCACCATGACGTGCGCGCAAGTCCATCTTCCAGCCTGCGACGGGCTCGTTGTCGATGCGGAATACTCCCTCGATCTTGACTGGGGGCCGGGGATCGCCCCAGCGCGCTGCCCCGTCGGGGTCGTCTTTCAGGTCTGTCCCGTCGCCGGAGGAGCGCGCCATGCGCAGCACCACCGAGGTCGGCCCCGGGATATCGGTCTGGAACCTCTCAGAAGGCTCGTAGCCCTCCCGGATCGCGAGCAGCTCGATCTTACCGACCGGCAGGATCAGTTCGGCGACGCCGCGCGCATCGGTGCGTGCACCCTGCGCGCCGGGCAGGGACTGGGTTCCGCCGCCCAAGGGCTTGAGCACGCCTCGGTCCGCCAGCTCCGGCAGGATTGCCGCATTTCTCATCGGCCGGCCCGCCCCGTCGATGACCGTCACCTCGACCCTGTGGGTCGCTTCCATTTCCAGCGCAACGGACTCGCCCCCCCCCGCCGCCCGGCAGTGGCTCGCCGCCCCGAGGGAATCCGCGCTCCAGGCGATCAGGGCCACCCGCTGGGCCGTTGGAAGGGCGTAGCGGAAGGTGCCGTCCGGACCGGTGAACGTGCGAGCGTCGAGGTTTTGGGTAAAAGCCGCATACGAGACAACTGCACCCGCCACGGGGACGCCGCCCTGGGTAACAAGGCCGGTGACCAAGTGCTCGGCCCCCGCTTCCTCCAGCGCCACGCTACCAAGGTCCCCCAGAGAGCCCGCTGCAACTTCGCGCGGCTCGCTCAGCCTCCACAGCGACGTGTTGCTACGCAGCCACACCCGATGGGTTCCCGGCTTGAGACCGTCGAGCGTGAAGCGACCGCCCGCATCGGATTTGGTCCGTACGCGGCGCTGATGCGGAGCCGGACCGAGGCGCGGCCGAACCAAGCCCTTCTGAGCCTCACTCTCTGTCGCCGAGACGACGACCGCCCCAGCGATCGGTTGACCGACCGCGTCGAGGACGAGTCCGGTCAGGGTGCAGCCCGGGACCAGCTCCACCCGGCCAATGGCGGTCAAGTGGTCCGCTTCCGGCTGCCACTCGATCGTCTGCTCAGCAAAGCCAGGGGCCTGGGCCAGCAGCGGCACATGCCAGCCCCGCGCGAGCTCCCGCGCGAAGGGTTGCCGGTCGAAGACGAGCTGCGCGATCCCGCGGTCATCGGCCAGCGCGATGATCGCTGGCTCCCCCCCACCTGGCGCCCAGACAAGCCGCGAACCGGGGATAGGCTGCCCGCCTTTGTCGACGATGAGCACGCGCGCGCCCCGGCCGCTCTGATCCGGTGCGGAAGCCAGCACCAGCGGAGCGCTGGCGGCAGCAGCAACATCGGCACGGGCATCCTGCGACGGCTCAGCCGTTCCAACCAATTCCGGTGTCTGTATCGCCGTCACCTCCTGCGGGGCAGCCACGGGCATCAGCCCCGGCTTGTCCTCCGATGGCGCGACGAAGAGGGGGATCGCGATAGCACAGGCCGCCGCCGTCGCTAGGACCCAAGGGATCCAATTGGGAGTCCTCGAAGCACCCCTACTAAGGGCCCGACCTGTGGATCCGGCGTCCGGTTTCGCCGCAGGTCCAGCGAGCCCAGCGGCATACCCGTCCGCTGACCCAGCCGCCAGGGCGAAGATCGCCGGGGCGCTCCCCCCAATACGGTCCGAATCCTCGAACTCCGCACGCAGCTTCGCGATCCCGCGGGTCACCTGGGAGCGCACGGTCGAGGCGGCCTGCCCCTGAGCTTCCGCGATGGCCTCGAAGCTCTGCCCGTCGTAGTAGCGGCGCAGGAGCACGTCCCGGTAGGGCTGGGGCAGCCCGCAAACAGCTGACGCGATCCGCTGCTGGGCCTCGACCCGTAGCACCAACTCATCGGCACCCGGTGAGCCCTCTGGCTTCGTGCGCTGCACCTCATGCTCGTAGTGCCGCCGGCGCCCACGCCCGCGGCGCTCGTGCTGCGCCAGCGTTGACACCACCCGCGAAAGCCAGGGTCGCAGACCCCCGCGAGTCACAGGCTGCTTTTCCATCGCGAGCACCAGGGCCCCCTGGGCCACGTCCCCCGCCATGTCCGCATCCCCGCACAACCGCGCGGCCAGGTCCCGCACCCAGCTCGCCTCGGCGAGCAGCGCCTGGACCTCAAAGCCCCCGCCGTCCATGTTCGTCGTGTCTGTCATGGCCCTAGCGCCCCCCTGCGGACCCGCGCCCGATCGCAGGGACGAGCGAAAGCAGCGCGGCATTGCCCACTAGGGGCGATGACCGCAGGAACCATGGGCGAGCAACAGAAGAATTGGCGTACTTGAGCATCGATCGGTCCGTGAAAAGGTCTTCAACGGGGCGGCGCACTCGCCTCCCCAACCTCTTCTCCCGGTCAACCCTAGCTGCTGCGCGATTCACCGGAATTCCGCTATGGGACTGCGCATCCCCCTGCGCGGAACCAACGCCTGGCGATGCCCCCCCTGCTCGGGCGTTCTTGAATGCCGACAGGACCACTCCCCCACTCTAGCGCTACGCCCGCAGCGAAGCTGGGTTACCGTCTCCCCCATGAAGACATCCGACCGCTTCGTCCAGGCCCTGGAGAGCGAAGGAGTCGAGTGCATCTTCGGCATCCCCGGCGAGGGGAATTTGGACCTGCTCGGGTCTCTGGATGGTTCAAAAATCAAACTGCCCCTGACCCGCCACGAACAGGCGGCCGGCTTCATGGCTGCGACCTACGGAAGGCTCACCGGCCGAGCCGGCGTGTGCATAGCCACCCTAGGACCCCGTGCGACCAACCTGGTCACCGCTGCGGGCTATGCGCAGCTCGGGGGCATGCCGATGGTGAGGATCGCCGGGCAAAGGCCAGTCAAGCAGAGCAAGCAGGGACAGTTTCAGATCCCCGTCGTCGTCGACATGATGGGCCCGCTCACCACGTACACCCATCAGCTTGTGAGCGGCGCGCGGGTGCCTGCCCATACTCGTGGGGCGTTTCGACTGGCCCAAGAAGAGCGACCCGGGGCCATACACCTCGAGCTCGCCGGCGACGTTGCCAACAGGTGTTTCCGCGATCAAGGTCTCAACTTCGGCAACCACGACTTCGTCAAGTACCCTGAGGCCTACGGCGCTAAGGAATACCGCATCGACGCGGCGAATGAGCGGCTGCCCTTGCTCAAGACCACTTACGCGGAACCCGGTGTTCATGTCATCGACGTTCCGGTCGACTACACCGCCAGCCACGCCCTGCCCAACCACGAAATCCGCCGCCGCAGCTCCAAGGTCTGATTCACCGATCCCCATGTTGAACGAAGCCTACCCCTACTACTTGGCCGGCGAGGCCGTCTTCGCGAACCGGGACCTGGAGGTCACCGACAAGTACACCGGCAAGCCGGCGACCCACGTGGCGCTCGCGGACGAGCAGGCCATCGACGCGGCGATTGCCGCGGCCGAGTCCGCCGCCCTGCCGATGGCCCAGATGCCCCCGAACCGGCGCCGCGCCGTGCTCGACCACTGCGTGAGGCGCTTTGCCGAACGCAAGGACGAGCTGGCGATGTCCCTGTGCATCGAGGCCGGCAAACCATTGAAAGACAGCCGCGGCGAGGTCGAACGCCTGATCGACACCTTCCGCATCGCGGCGGAGGAATCCGTTCGTATCGACGGCGAGGTCCAAAACCTCGAGATCTCGAGCCGCACCGAGGGCTATCGCGGCATGTTCAAGCGCGTGCCTGTGGGCCCATGCTCGTTCATCTCGCCGTTCAACTTCCCCCTGAATCTGGCTGCCCACAAGGTGGCGCCGGCGATTGCGGCCGGCTGCCCTTTCGTCCTAAAGCCCGCCAGCCGCACACCGATCGGCGCGCTGATCATCGGTGAAACGCTGGCCGAGACAGACCTGCCCAAGGGCGCCTTCTCGATCCTGCCCTGCCGCCGCGACGGCGCAGAGCTGTTCACGACCGATGAGCGCCTCAAGCTGCTCAGCTTCACGGGCTCGCCCGACGTGGGCTGGGCCCTGAAAGCCCAGGCCGGCAAGAAGAAGGTCGTGCTCGAGCTCGGTGGCAACGCTGCGTGCATCGTGGACAAGGACGCGGATCTGAAAGACGCCGTCGCCCGCATGGTGATCGGAGCCTTCTACCAGTCCGGCCAGAGCTGCATCGGAGTCCAACGTATTCTGATCCACCGTGACGTCTACGCTGAGTTCAAGGCCTCCTTCGTCGCGGCCACCAGGGCTCTCAAGGCCGGCGACCCCAAGCAAGAAGACACCTTCCTCGGCCCTATGATCTCGGAGGGCGAGGCCAAGCGCCTGCACGGCTGGATCCAGTCCGCTGAAAAAGCAGGCGGCACGATCCTCTGCGGCGGCGGCCGCGACGGCGCCATGCTGGAGGCCACCCTGATGGAGAACGTCCCCGCCTCCGAGGACATCTGCGCCGAGGAGGCCTTCGGCCCGGCCGCTGTTCTCGCCCCCTTCGACGATTTCGACGCCGCCCTAGCCGAGGTCAACGACAGTCGCTATGGCCTCCAGGCCGGTATCTTCACCCGCGATCTCTACCACATGCTCAAGGCCTGGGACACGCTCCACGTCGGCGGCGTCGTCATCGGCGACGTCCCCTCCTGGCGCGTCGACCACATGCCCTACGGCGGCGTCAAAGACTCCGGCCTCGGCCGCGAGGGCATCCGCTTTGCGATCGAAGACATGACCGAGATCCGCAACCTGATCATCCGTACGCCGTGAAAGTGTGCTTCACGATGCTCCATTCAGGCCTGATCGAAGACAGCCCCTCGCCCGCGTAGCGGACGAAAGGCTGTCTTCCTTGCTGGCGGATCGAGGTCCGCTCCCGGGCACCTTCCGGCGCCTATTGGAACTGCACGCTCAAGCCGTTGGTGAAGTTGCTTGTCGAGGTCGGGTTCGCGTCCCGGAACCAAGCGGTGAAGTTCCAGGTTTCGCCCGCCGAGACGCTACCGCCGATCGGGCCAGGCAGATTGGTGAGATCGACGGGGATACTGAACGTGCCCTGGGAGCCGGAGTTTTGGACGGCCTGAACGAAGCGGCCCAGGGTGCCCGCGAGACAGAGGTTGCCCTGGCTGCCGCCCACCATGGGGAAGAAGCCCTGGGTCTCCGAGGTCACGAAGTAGCCGAACTGGTTGGGGGGTAGCTGGCTGGCCACCAGGCTGAAGTTGTTGTCGCTGACGAGCGCGCTGCCCGTGCCGGAGATCGAAGCAGCCTGTCCAGTCGAGTTGGGAGCAGCGGGGTTGCAGTAGTTCGATCCGATGACCGGCGGATCCGGGTCGAGCTGGTTCAACCAGACGTTGGTCCCGATGCAGCGACCAAAGATCAGGTCGATGTCGCCATCGCCTTCCAGGTCGAATGCCGCGATATCGTGCACGCCGCGCATCATGACCTGGGAAAGTCCGGTCACCCCCGTGGATCCACCGCCCGACTCTTCGTGCAGGTCGACAAAGCCGCCCACGACACCGCCCCGGTTGTGGAAGATGTGCGCGCGACGCTCGCACCCGGGTACGTCCACGTCGACGTCGGCATACAGGGTCTCGGGCCAGCCGTCGCCGTCGAGGTCCACGACCAGGTTGTCCGACCCGAAGCCGTCGTCGGTATTGTAGGTATAGGCCGGGCTCCAGGTCGCACGTCCGAATACGTCAGGGCCTTCGTTGAGCAGATAGCGATCCGCCCCATCGTCGGTAACGATGAGGTCGACCATCCCGTCCTGGTTCAAGTCGCCGGTATTCACGTGGTAGGGAGCACCGCCGTAGGGGTTGTCAAGCAGGTCAAAGGTACCGACGTCGTCGGGATCGTTGTAGTAAACCGCGACCTTGCCGCTCTCGCCATCGACCACGTCCGCGTGGCCGTCACCGTTCACGTCCACGATCGTGGCCGAGGTTCCGAAACCGGAGCTCAGCATCACAGCCGACATGCGCGCGCTGCTCTCGTCCGTGAAGAAGCCGTTGCCGTCGTTGATCAGCAGGCGATCCTGAAGATCGCCACCGCCGGAGCCGCCGGAGTCGTAGTCGGCGAAGTACAGATCGGGATAGCCGTTGCCGGTCACGTCACCGGCCCCCACGCCGCAGAAGCGCGGCCAGGTGGCGGTGGACCCCGCGAACAGCTGTGGGAAGCGAGCGTCCTGCATCATCAGGCCCAGCCAGTTGCCTGAGCCGTCCTGCCCCAGGTTCATGTAGATGCGAGGGTGAGACACGTGCTTGGGTTCGCCAGCGCTCAGCGTCGTGGCGGTGACCACGTCGAGCCAGCCGTCCAGGTCCACGTCGACGAGGACAACATCCCGGTCGTTGGTGGCCGTCAAGAAGCCCTCGTCTCCAGGCACGTCCGAGGCCGATGCGTACTGGGCCGTACGATCTGTCAGGACTCCGGCTTCGTTCATGAGCAGCACGTTCGGAAACCGGCCACTGGACGTGAACGGTTCCTTGCGCACGGAGACCAAGTCGTCGTCCCCGTCTCCGTCGAGATCACCCCAGGCGTAGTCTTTTTCCTGTACGTCTCCGGTGGTCAGGTTGACCGCGCCGCTGAGTCGACTGTCTTCGCGTACGAAGCTCAGCCAGCTGATGTCGTTTTGGGCAAGGGTCGGGGCGCCGAACCACAGGGCAAGGCCGGCGACGAAGAGGGGTTGAGACATGCGAGCTCGTGTCATGGGAGTGCTTGGGATGAGTTGCAGAGTTCCAGTCCGCGGGCGGAAGCCAGTGACCGGACGTTCCAGAGTTGCACGAATTGGGCGATCGCGCCAGGAAACTGGCGTGCGCGGCGCGAGGATGGCGCAACGGGCAGCTCTTGGGAGAGAGCTTAGTCCCCGATCCGCAGGACCGTGTTCTTCAGCGGAGCTTGCACTCGGATCGTGGCCGCCGGCGTCGAGCGGTTCACGAGATCGCGTCGGTGATGCCACTCGATGAGCAGCGAACCCGGCTCTTCGGAATCCCCCATCGGCATGGTCGGGTAGGCGTGCAGCGTGGTCGGCCCAACGCTCGTCGAGCGGATGCGAAACCCGCCGTCACTGCCCGAGAGCACTCCACCAGCGAGGCTCCCATCCCCCGGATCCCTGACGACGAGCACCTGGGCCAAGGACGCCCCCCAGGCATCGACCACACGACCCTCGATCCAGGCGTTTGCGGGCGGGAGCTCGATCTCCAGGTAGGGGCCGTCGGTCATGACCTCCGGCAACGCAGTCCGCTCCCATGCTCGCAGCTGCTCTCCCGTCGGAGTCACCGCGAGGCTCCAGCGCCCCGCGGCCAGGTCCGTGAACTCGAAGCTCCCATCGTCCGCGCTCTTCGTTCGGGGAAAGACCCGCTTGTCTGCACCCAAGATCCGCAGTGAGAGCCCGACCCCGGGCAGCGGCTCGCCTCCGGCGGCACGGACCCGGCCGCGAATGAGCCCTCCGGCCTGCACCCTCCAGCGCACCTGCTGCGTTCCCCCCTCCTCGCCGATCGTCACCGTCTCGCTGATTGGTTCGCGGTTGCCGGCCCGAATGGTCGCCTCCCAGGCCCCTGGCGCTAGATCCACCAACAGGAACCGGCCCCTCGAATCGGTAACCGTCTTCCGAAACTCCAGCCACAGATTCAAGCGGGAATCGAGCGCATCGCCAGGCGCCCGCCGCAGCATGACAACAGCGCCCGCTAGGGCTTCGCCAGCCCCGTTCTCGATCAGGCCTGTGAGCACATGGGCAGCCGGTAGGGCGACCTCCCCCAGGTCGGTCTCTGCCTTCCCCAGCATCCCTAAGAATCGGTGGACTGCTCCGTAGCCAGGCGCGCGAATCGCGATCTGAATGTCCTCCGTCCTGCTCAGGTCTTCGAAGCGGAACGTTCCTCCGACTCCGCTTCGAACCGACCTCGGCTCCCAGTCCCCGTTGCTCTGGGGATCGGGGTCCACGGTCCGCACGAATGCACCCCCTACCGGC
>CAYWNK010000138.1:0-16249 GCA_964459495.1 uncultured Planctomycetaceae bacterium | reverse complement strand
ATCCCCACCGCCCGTTCCACTCAGGTTCTGCTGGGGGCAGCTTAGGCGACGCTGCCTTCCACGGTGTCCTCGCCCTTGAGCTCGGTCACCATGGAGTCGGTCGTCAGCAGCAAGCTGGCGATCGATCCGGCGTTCTGCAGGGCGGAGCGCACGACCTTGGCCGGGTCGATGACGCCAGCCTTGAACATGTCGCCGTAGTCGCCAGTCAGTGCGTTGAAGCCGATCGACTTGCCCTTCTCGCGGACGTTTTCAGCCACGACCGAGCCGTCCTCGCCGGCGTTCTCGGCGATCTGGCGGATCGGAGCCTCGAGAGCACGCTCGATGATGTTGGCACCGAACTTCTCCTCTCCCTTGTAGCGACCCTCGGCAACGGCCGAAGCCGCACGCAGGAGAGCAACGCCGCCACCGGGGACGATGCCCTCCTGGATTGCGGCGCGGGTCGCGTTCAGCGCGTCGTCGACGCGGTCCTTGGTTTGCTTCATCTCAGCCTCGGTCTTGCCGCCGACCTTGATGATGGCCACGCCGCCGGTGAGCTTGGCGAGGCGCTCTTCGAGCTTCTCCTTGTCGTAATCGGAGCTGCTCTTCTCGATCTGGACACGGATCTGCTTGCAGCGTGCGTCGATCGCCTTCTTGGCGCCGGCCCCTTTCACGATCGTGGTGGCGTCCTTGGAGATGACCACCTTCGAAGCGCGACCGAAGTGCTCGGGCCCGACCTTGTCGAGGGGCACGCCGATCTCATCGGTGATCGCGGTGCCACCGGTGAGGGCAGCGATGTCCTCGAGGTAGGCCTTGCGACGCTCGCCGAAGCCAGGGGCTTTGACGGCGCAGACGTTCAGCACGCCCTTGAGGCGGTTGATCACCAGGGCGGTAAGGGCCTCGCCCTCGACGTCCTCGGCGATTACCAGCAGGGGCTGGCCCGTGCGGGCGGCGGCCTCCAGGGCCGGCAAGAACTCCCTCACGTTGCTGATCTTGCTGTTGCAGATCAGGATCAAAGGCTCGTCGAACTCGGTGATGAGCTTCGACATGTCGGTGGCGAAGTAGGGGGACAGGTAGCCCTTGTCGAACTCCATGCCCTCGACGGTCTCGAGCTCGGTCTCAACGCCCTTGTTCTCTTCGACGGTGATGACTCCGTCGTCGCCAACGGCCTCGAAGGCGTCGGCGATGATGGCGCCAACCTCGGGGTCGTTGTTGGCGGAGATCGTGGCGACGGCGGCCTTCTCGGCCTTCGTCTTGACCTTGCGGGCCTGACCGAGAACGGCGTCGGCGGCGAGGTCGACCGCCTTCTCGATGCCGCTGCGGATCGAGATGGTGGAGACACCGGTGGCGACGTACTTGAGGCCTTCGTTGAAGATCGCCGAAGCGAGGACGGTGGCGGTGGTGGTTCCGTCACCGGCGACGTCGTTGGTTTTGTTGGCAACCTCGAGCACGAGCTTGGCGCCCATGTTCTCGAAGGGGTCCTCGAGCTCGATCTCCTTGGCGACCGACACGCCGTCCTTGGTGACGTGCGGGGAGCCGAAGGACTTCTGCAGGATGACGTTGCGACCGGCGGGACCGAGGGTCACGCGGACAGTCTTGGCGAGTTTCTCGATGCCGACCTTCATCTTCTGGCGGGCGGCGTCGTCGAACATGATCTGCTTGGCCATGATTCGTAGTGGGGGCTAGTGTTCTTGTGGATGGGGGAGAGTAGGGGAGGAGGGGTGGATTGCTGGGCTACATGCCCATGCCCATGCCTCCCATTCCGCCCATGCCACCCATACCGCCCATGTCTCCCATGCCGTCCATCCCTTCCATGTCGGGACCAGCGGGCTTGGCGGGCTCGGGCTTGTTGGCGATCAGAGCGTCGGTGGTCAGCAGCAGACTGGCCACGCTGACGGCGTTTTGGAGAGCGGACTTGGTGACCTTGGCGGGGTCGACGATGCCGGCCTCGAACATGTCGCAGTACTCGCCTTTGAGGGCATCAAAGCCGTAGCTGGCTTTCTTTTCGCGCAGGACGCGATGGGCGACGACGGGGCCTTCGTGGCCCGCGTTGGCGGCGATCGTTTCGATCGGAGCGCCGAGGGCGTCGAACAGCAGGTCGAGACCCATGTTGTAGTCGGTGTCGCCCTGGATCTGCAGTTTCTGAGCGACGTTGCGCGCGCGCAGTAGTGCGGTGCCGCCGCCGGGCAGAATGCCCTCGGCCATGGCAGCCCGGGTGGCGTGCAGCGCGTCCTCGATGAGGGCTTTGCGCTCCTTGACCTCGGTGTCGGTCGCGCCGCCCACGTTGATCTGGGCGATGCCGCCTGTCAGTTTGGCGAGGCGCTCTTGGAGCTTCTCGCGGTCGTAGTCGGAGGTGGTGTGTTCGATCTCGGCGCGGATCTGAGAGACACGCGCTTCGACGTCCTTGCGGCGACCCTTGCCGGAGACGACCGTGGTGTCGTCGCTGGTGACGACGACGCTCTTGGCGCTGCCCAGGTGCTCCTGGGTGACGGCGTCCAGTTCGATGCCGGTGTCCTTCATGATCGCCGTGGCGCCGGTGAGGGCGGCGATGTCGAGCAGCATCTGCTTGCGACGGTCGCCGTAGCCGGGGGCCTTGACGGCGCAGCTTTGGACGACGCCGCGCAGGCGGTTGACGACCAGGGTAGCCAGGGCCTCGGACTCCACGTCCTCGGCGATGATCAGAAGCTGACCGCCCGAAGCCTTGACGGACTCGAGCAGGGGCAGCAGGACCTGGACGTTCGAGATCTTGCCCTCGTGCACGAGCACGAGCGGCTTCTCGAAGACGCACTCCATCGAGTCCGGATCGGTGACGAAGTGCGGGGACAGGAAGCCGCGGTCGAACTGCATGCCCTCGACCACGTCGACCTCGGTCTCCATCGACTTGCCGTCTTCGACGGTGATCACACCGTCGCGACCGACCTTCTTGAAGGCGTCCGTGATGAGCTTGCCCACATCGGCGTTGTTGTTCGCCGAGATCGTGGCGATCTGACGGACCTCACCGTCGCCGGCGATGGGCTTGGACATCTTCTCCAGCTGGGCGATGACCGCCTGGCTGCCGTCGGAGAGGGCCTGGTTGATGCGCGCGGGGGCGGCGCCGGCGGTGACGGCCTTGAGACCCTCACCGAAGAGACGCTGGGTGAGCAGGGTGGCGGTCGTGGTGCCGTCGCCGGCCACGTCGCTCGTCTTGCTGGCGACCTCTTTCACGAGGCTCGCGCCCATTTGCTCGTAGGGGTTGGAGAGCTGAATCTCCTCGGCCACCGAGACGCCGTCCTTCGTGATGGTGGGGGCGCCCCAGCCCTTGTCGAGCACCGCGTTGCGGCCACGGGGTCCGAGGGTGGTGGTGACCGCCTTGGCGAGCTTGTCGACGCCGCGCCGGATCGCGTCGCGGGCGTCGCTCTGGAAGACCATTTGCTTGGCCATGGGTGTGCTTGTCTGGTGCCTAGAAGGGGTGGATGGATGGACACGCGGCTTTGGGGAGACCCGTGCCGCGGGATTCGCGCGAGGATTGCAAGAAGAGTGCCGAGCGGGCGGGGATTTCTAAGTCCTGCATAGGCAGTGCTTTACACTCGAATTTGGCCGCGGCTGCTGCGCTGCCTGTTTGGCAGTGGGGCTAGGGCCGGCCAGGTGGGGCAGCCATACTGGCAGGTGGCTTCCCGGGGGCTTGCGGGCGTCCCGTGACCCTCTTGGGGGACACCAAGTCGAGATGCCGGCGGCCCCCTGTTCCACGGGCCCCCGGGGGCGGGCACCATGGCGGGCCATGGACGCCGAGCTCGACTCCCAGGCGGAGCCGCCCGATCTGGCGGCGGCCGCCGAGGCCAAGCTGCCCCACGCCGCCGAGCATCTGGCGGCCAACGACAGCATGGCCCACCTCGTGCCCTACTACGAGTGGGTGTTCGACCTGGCTAGGGGTCGGCTGGGGCGCTGCCTGCTGGACGCGGGCTGCGGGATCGGAAACTTCGTCGAGGTGGCTAGGCGGCGGGTCGACCGGGTGCTCGCCGTGGACCTGGCCCCTGACAACGTGGCGCGCCTGACCGAGCGCTTCGCCGGCGCGCCCGAGGTCGAGGTCTTGCAGGTGGACCTCGACGAGCAGCGCGGCCTGCTGGCGGCGCGCGGGGTAGATTCGATCGTCTGCCTCGATGTTCTCGAGCACATCGAGGACGACGGCGCCCTGTTGCGCACCTTCTTCGACATCGCGCCCGCGGGCGGGGTGCTTTTCATCAAGGTGCCCGCCCTGCAGTGGCTCTACGGCAGCGTCGATGTCGCCTCGGATCACCATCGCCGCTACCACCGCAAAGATCTGACCGAGAAGGTGCGCGCGGCGGGTTGGACTGTGGAGCATTCCCGCTACATGAACTTCGCTGGGGTCCTGCCGTACTGGCTGAAGAGCCGGGTCTTGCGCAAGGAGCAGCCCCTTTCGACGACATACAACCCCAAGCAGCTGCGCTGGATTGCGCGCAGCATGCGGCTGTTCCGCTGGATCGACCGCTTCACCGGTCCCCCCCTCGGTCAGTCCCTCGTGTTGATTGCGCGCAAGCCCGCGCCAGCCTCCCCGTGACCACCCAATCGGCCCCATGAAAGTCCTTTCGGCCCTGCTCTTTCTTTCGTTTGCAGCACCGGTCAATGCCCAAGACCCCGTTGCGATCCTCGAGGATCTGGACGGCACGCAAAATCGGGTTCCGCTCGCCGAGCTGGTGCAGGGCGACATGGGAGAGGCTGTCTTCCTGCGCTTCGAGGGGGTTGCCGAGGCACCTGCCCTGGAGCCGGCGCAGACCTGTGCCCTCGACCTGCTGAGCGGCGACCGCTTGCTCGGCGTCGTCAGCAGCCAGGGGGACGAGCGCCTGGGTGTAGTGCTGCCCGGAGAGACCAGCCTGACGGTGGGCTTAGGGGAGCTGCGCTCGCTGCGCTTTCCCGCGCGCCTAGCCAGCCAGGAAGCTCCACTCGAGCCTCCCAGCGAAGGGGATCGCCTCTACCGAGTGCTTCCCCGGGGCTTGGACCGGGTCGATGGCTATCTCCTGGGATTCAACGACGAGGGGGTACGCTTCGAAGGGGCGATCGGCGAACGCACCTACGGCTGGAAGGACGTCGCCGCGTTGTTTGTCGAGCCCCTCGAAGCTCCACCCGAACTGCCCAGGGGCGGCACCCGCGTACTGGTGGATTTGGCCGGTGGGGGCCGTATCACGGCGAATTTGGCGGGTTTGGAGCCCGGCGGCGTTCGCCTCCGGACGGCCGGCGCGGAGGAACTCTTGCTGCCGCCGAGCCTGATCGACGAGGTGCTGGTTGCGAATGGTCAATACGCGTTCTTGAGCTGGCTGCCCGTCGACGCGGGGCCGCCGCGTTCGCCCTTTGATCCGCCGGGGGCCGAGCCCTTGGGGATGGTCTGGCCGCATCGGCTCGACCGCGCCGTCGACGGCGAGGCCTTGCGCACGGGAGGCGTCCGTTGGGCGCGCGGCATCGGCGTGCACGCCCCCAGTCGGCTGCGTTTCGAGCTCGGCGGGGAATGGTCGAGGCTGCGGCTATCCGCGGGCCTCAACGACCCGCCGCGCGGCACGACCGCGCGCGGTTCGGTGCGCTATCGGATCCTCGTCGACGGGGAAACCCGCTGGGAGAGCCCGCTGATGCGCACCGGTGGCGCGGTGCAGGGACCCGAACCGATCGACGTCAGAGAAGCTTCCGAGCTCGTGCTCGAGGTCGACGACGGGGGCGACGGTCCGGTGATGGATCGGGCGAACTGGCTGCGGCCGATCTTGCTCAAAGACTGAAGCCTTCGGATGCGCGCCGGGTGAGCGCCGAGCTAGCTCTCTTCGGGGGCCCGTTCGGGGCTTGTGGTGCGCGGCATGCGCGGGTGCTCCCCGGGGCGGGCCGGGCCCGGATCCAAGCGGTTCGGCTCGACCTCGGCGGCCGCCTCCTGGGCCTCGGCGGCCCCGTGGGCGGCGAGGCTGCGGTAGTAGATGGCGCGGTTGCCGCCCTGCAGTTTGGCGTGGCGCAGCGCCACCTCCGCGTGCCGGCGCAGCACCCCGAGGCTTTCCAGGTCGGCGCCGCTGAAGGTCTCGAAGCCGATGCTGGCTGCGATACGCAGGTGCCCGCCATCGGGCCGGGGGCCCGAGAGGGTCTCGACCTGGTCGCGGATCCGGCCGACTACGCGAGCGGCGTCGACGCGCTGGGTGTAGGGGAGAACGAGGGCGAACTCATCGCCGCCCAGGCGTCCGGCCACGTCCTCTGCGCGCAGGAACTCGGCGATCACCAGGCCGACGCGTTCGATCACCTGGTCGCCAACGGTGTGGTCGAACTCCTTGTTCACCGCGCCGAAGCGGTCCAGGTCGACGAGCACCAGGGCGAGTTCCAAGCGGTGACGCTGGGCGGCCGAGAAGTGCTCGGACAGGCGCTTGTGGAAAGGGGCGCTGCGCAGCAGACCCGTCAGGTCGTCGTGGGTGGCGGCGTAGCGGGCGGCGTCGAGCTCCTCCGCGCGGGTGGCCTGGGCGGAAAGTCGCTCCAGGCGCAGCAGGTACTCCTCGATGGGGGCCCCGCGGTAGGCCAGGTCGAAGGGAATGTCGCCCAGGGCCCTGGCGGCCAGCACTGTGGGGAGGGGATCGCCTGGGTCAGCGATCAACAGGGTGGGCGCCCCATGGGCAGGGAGGCTGGCGCGCAGGCGCTCCAGCTCGGCGGTGCCGCCCCTGGCGAGCGGGTCGAGGACCACCAGGTCGGGGGCGCGCTTTTCGACGAGGCGTAGCGTTTCCCCGAGTCCTGAGCTGAACTGGACCTCGTAGCCGACGGCGGCGAGGGGGCGAAGCTGGTTTTGCATGCCCTTGCCGCGATGATCGCAGACGAGGACAAATGCGGCAGGGCTATTCGGCATGGAGACGGAGGAGTGGCCCAAGACTACCGCGCTCAGGGGGCCGAGCGAGGCCTGGCTAGCCCGGAATTGCGCCCTTCTCTAGCAAGTGGCATCTGGCGTCTCGGAGATGCGAGCGATTAGGGGAATCCATGTGTTTTGGGTGCCTGGAATTGACACTCACGGAGCGCTCGCTAGACTTCCCGGCTCGTTTTGCGGCGATCAATTCCGACTGCCGCTCCTCGCTCCCTCTCGGACGCGCCCCGCTCAGGCTGGGGATGGCCGGCAAGGGGGAGCCGCTGCCCGCTGACACTGCAGCAGGCATCATCGTGCAGGAGCGAAGCGGTCCAGACGGGTCTCGCCAAGCGATTTCCGTGCCTGGGCATTCGCCTGTGGCGCATCCCTCGATTCCCCACCGTCTCGGCGTAGCCATCCGCGCGCCATCCCCATGGAAAAGCTCACCGTTCCCGCTCTGATCGAAGCCGGCGTCCACTTTGGGTGCCGTCACTCCCGCTGGAACCCGAAGATGGCGCCCTATATTCACGGGCGTCGCGGCGCGATTCACGTGATCGACCTGCGCGAGACGATGCGCGGGCTCATCCGGGCGCGCAACCTGCTCTTCAACATCGCCTCCGAGGGCCAGACCGTTCTCTGGGTCGGCACCAAGCGCCAGGTCAAGGGTGTGATTCAGGACGCCGGCGAGCGCACCGGCATGCCGGTCGTGACCGAGCGCTGGATCGGTGGCACGCTGACCAACTTCTCGGTCATCCGCAGCCGACTGCGCCGTCTGGAGCAGCTTGAGGCGATCGACGAAAAGGCCGTCGCCGACCAGAAGCTGACCAAGAAGGAGCTGGCGACCATCAACCGCGAGAAGCGCAAGATCACCCGCAACCTGGGCGGCATCCGTGAAATGAACGGCATGCCCGGCGCCATGGTTGTCGTCGACCCCTCCCGCGAAGGCAACGCCGTTCGCGAAGCCCGCAAGATGGGCATCGTCGTCATCGGCCTGCTGGACACCGACTGCGACCCCTCGCACGTCGACATCGTGATCCCGGGCAACGACGACGCGCTCAAGTCCGTGCGTCTGCTCGTCGACCAGTTGATCTCCTCCGTGGAGGAGGGCTGGCACCAGCACACCGATCGTGTCCAGACCATGGGCATCGCTGAGAAGGCGCCCGAGACCGCTTCCGGTGACGAGCCGCGTCCGTCGCGCCCGTCCCGTCCCCTGCCCCCGAAGAAGGAGGGTGAGGGCGATGCTCCGGCCGCGGACGCCGGCGCCGCTCAGGCCGAGGCTCCGGCACCGACGCCTGCTCCCGCCGCAGACGAGGCGCCCAAGACCGGGGACGAGAACCCCACCGCTCCCACGGCCGGCGAGTAGCTGGTCCCCCCTTCCATACCCCTCGAGTCCACCGTGATGCGCCCCGCGTGGCGCCACCCCTCCCTTTCGAATCCATGGCTGAGATCACCGCTTCCCTGGTCCGCGAGCTCCGTGAGAAATCCGGCGCCGGAATGATGGAGTGCAAGAAGGCCCTGTCCGCCACCAACGGCGACATCGAGGCAGCCTTCGACGAGCTGCGCAAGTCGGGCCTGAAGACCGCCGCGAAGAAGGCGGGCCGGGACACCGGCGAAGGGCGCATCTTCGCTTCGCTTTCCGACGACAACAAGCGCGGGGCCATGGTCGCCCTGTCCTGCGAGACCGACTTCGTGGCCAAGACGCCGGACTTCGAGGGCTTCCTCGGGGACCTGGCGGCCCACGTGATCGAGCACGAGCCGGCTGACCTGGCGACCTGCCTCCAGCAAACCTGGAAGGGGGAGGGCACCGTCGAGGACGCTGTCAAAGCCCTGATCGGCAAGCTCGGAGAGAACATCCAGGTTGCGGACGTCGCGTTCTACGCCAACCCGAACGGGGTGGTTGGGACCTACGTGCACCACGACGAGAAGAAGGGCGGCTTCGTGAGCATCACGACCGGCAAGCCCGACGCCGAGGCCGTCAAGGACCTCTGCATGCACATCGTCGTCTTCAATCCCGGCGCCCTGAACCGCGACGTGATCAAGGCCGAGGACGTGGAGCGCGAGAAGGAAGTCATCAAGGAAGGCCTGAAGGGCAAGCCTGAGGACATCCAGGAGCGGATCATGACCGGCCAGCTGGAGAAGTTCTATGCGGCCCAGGTGATCACCGAGCAGCCCTGGATCAAGGACGACAAGTCCACCGTCCAGAAGGCCCTCGAGGCCGCCATGGGCGAGGGCACGAAGCTGGAAGGCTTCCGCCGATTCGCCGTTGGGGGAGCCTGATCCGGGCCCGGCGAGGATCCACACCGCGCCCCGAATCGGGGCCAGCTACCCGCCTCACCGGCCCGGAGAGGCGGACTCCGCCAGGCCAGGGCCCAGCGCGCCGAGGCGTGCTGGGCCCTGGCTTGTTGCGTGGAGCGATTCCCCACTGGCAACCCCGCACCTCCAGTCCCTATTCTCTGCGCGGCCCCTCCGTCTCCCCTTAGCGCCGGCCGCCCAGTCCCCATGTACCACCGCATCCTCCTCAAGCTCTCCGGAGAGGCTCTCGGAAGCCCCGAAACCGGCCACGGCATCGACCCCGGTCGAGTGCAGTCCATGGCCAAGCAGATCGCCAGGGTCGTCGGCCTCGGGGTCGAAGTCGCCCTGGTCTGCGGCGGCGGGAACATCCTGCGCGGGGCGGAGTTCAGCCGCCTGGGTGGGCACCGCGTCAACGCGGACTACATGGGCATGCTGGGCACGGTGATCAACGCGATGGCCCTGTCCGACGGGATCGAGCAGGAGGGCATCGACACGCGCGTGATGACCGCGCTCGAGATCCGGCAGGTGGCCGAGCCCTTTGTGCGGCGGCGCGCGGAGGCGCACCTGGGCCGCGGGCGGGTGGTGATCCTGGCGGCGGGGACAGGCAATCCCTACTTCACGACCGACACCGCGGCCGCCCTGCGCGCCAGCGAACTCGGCTGCCAGGTGCTCCTGAAGGCGACCAAGGTGGACGGCGTCTACGACTCGGACCCCAAGACCAATCCCGACGCCAAACGCTTCACCGAGATGACCTACATGCAGGTCATCGAGCGTGGACTGCAGGTCATGGACGGCACCGCAACGACCCTGTGCATGGAAAACAACATTCCCGTGGTGGTCTTCGACCTCTTCGGGGAAGGCAACCTCGAGCGCGTAGTGCGCGGCGAAGACCTCGGAACGACCATCAAGAGCTGACATGACCTACGACACCGTTCTCAAAGACACTCGCACCCGAATGGAGAAGGCCCTGGGCCACACCCAGGACATGCTGCGTGGCATTCGCACAGGCCGTGCTTCCGCCAGCCTGCTCGACAGCGTGCGCGTGGACTACTACGGCAGCATGACGCCCCTTTCGCAGATGGCGCAGATCTCCGTGCCCGAGCCGCGCACGCTGGTGATCAAGCCCTTCGACGCTGGAACGCTGAAGGACATCGAGAAGGCGGTGCTGAAGTCGGATCTTGGCATCAGCCCCGAAAACGACGGCAAGGTCGTGCGCCTCAACCTGCCGCCCCTGTCGGGCGACCAGCGCAAGAAGTACGCGGCCAAGGCCAAAGAGCTCTCCGAGGAGGGCCGCGTGGCGCTGCGCAACCTACGCCGTGATGCGAACAAGGAGGCCGACGGCCTGCTGAAGTCCAAGGACATCACCGAGGACGACAACAAGGGCTTGCACGGTGAGATCCAGGACCTGCTGAAGGAGTTCGAGGCCAAGGTCACGGAGTCCTTCGACAAGAAGCACCACGAGATCATGGAGCTTTGATCAGGCGAAGCCTGATCAAAGGTGTTTCTGGTTCAACCGCTGACGCGGTTGAGACAGGGTGGTGAAGCCATACGCGTGATCCACAGATGCTCGGGCTGACGCGGTTGAGACGGGGTGGCGAAGCCATACGCGTGATCCACTGATGCTCGGGCTGACGCGGTTGAGACAGGGTGGCGAAGCCATACGTGTGATCCACAGATGCTCGGGCTGGCGCGGTTGAGACGGGGTGGCGAAGCCATACGCGTGATGCACTGATGTTCGGGCGATGAAGTCGCGCTTGAGCGGTGCTTGCCTGCTCCTTGGTTTTGCCCACCAGCTGGGCCCGGGCGGTGGGGTGGTGGAATCGGAAGCTCGGGGTCCTAGGGGATTCAACCCAAGGAATCTGGGCTCTAGTCTTGCGGGGCCCGATGGAAAACGTATTCTTCGGGCCGTAACGGAGTGGGCGCGTAGCTCAGTTGGTAGAGCAACTGGCTTTTAACCAGTAGGTCCCAGGTTCGATCCCTGGCGCGCTCACCACTCCTTCCTCCCTTCGGGGGGGAGCGCTCCTGCCGGGTTGGACCGACTCGGAAGCGTGGAGCTAGGCCTCGGGCGCCGTGGACTGGCCGCCGAACTCCTCGTAGACCTCGCTCCAGTACAGGCAGCGGATGCAGCCGAAACCGGCGTACACGAGCAGGACAGCCATCACGACGAGCGGCGCGAGGCCCTGGGCGAGACTCTCTGCGATCCCAAGCGCGACGAGAACGATCCACTTCACCAGCTGGAACCCGGCGTCCATCGCCGTCGCCCGAATCGTCGCGCCGGGGTCGTTGCGCGCCAGCCGCCAGGCGTGCAGCAGCGCGGAGCCGATGCCCCTTCGGTTGTGCATCAGGCTGTGGAGGGCGAGCTGGAAGAGGATGCCGAGCAGAAATCCATAGACCAGCGTCATCGCGGCAGCAGCGCCGCTGAGGACGGCGGTCAGGGTCGACCACTCCTCGAACCCAAAGATCCGGAGCACGCCCCAGGCGGGCAGGATGAGCGTGGCGGCCAGCAGGGCCATCATGAGCACGACCTGCAGCCAGAGCAGCCCCGTGGAAATCGAGACGCTTCGGCCGTGCCGCCAGGCGTCCCGCAGTACGGGCCGGGACCGATTCTTGGATCGAGCCACTCGGTCCCACACCTCCGGGGGGGCGAGCCGCGTGAGTCCACCGGCCAGCCGGGCGAAGGCCAGGATGATCGGCAGCATCAACAGGATCAGGGTTGTGTTGTTGCTGGTGACCAGTCCCAGGAGGCCTCCCGTGGCTCTTCCTAGCCGGACGAGCCACTCCTGCCGGGGGTCGAGACGGCTGACGAACGGGACCGCCAGCACCAGGCCGAACGTCCAGCCGAACGATAGGAAGCTGTAGGCCAGACCCCCGAGCCAGATGGGGCCGGGGCGCCCAACCCGGCGACCCGCACGGCCCAAAGTATTGGACAGCCAGGCAAGGTCGGCGCGCTTGACTTGGGGGGTGGGAAGGGTCAAAGGGACATCCACGGACCCCCTACGGGCGCACCATGGCTCCATTTCCCGCCGCGCAGGCGGACTCGACCTCATCCACGGTCTTGGGGATGGCGGCGGTCAGAACTTCCTGGCCCTCGGGCGTGATCAGGACGTCGTCCTCGATGCGGATGCCCATGCCCCGCCAGCGCGGGTCCACGTCGGCGTCAGGGGGGATGTACAGCCCGGGCTCGATCGTGAGCACCATGCCCGGTTCCAGTGGCCGCGACTCGCCGTCGGGCCGTGAGTAGCTGCCGCAATCGTGGACGTCCAGCCCCAGCCAATGGCTGGTGCCGTGCATGTAGAACTGTCGGTAGCTGCCTGCCTCCAGCGCCTGTTCCAAGGTGCCCTCGAGAATGCCGAGGTCGAGCATGCCTTGGACCAGGAGGCCGAGCGCCGTTTCGTGAACGGTTTGGAAGGGAACGCCAGGCTCGGCTGCCTCGATCGCGCCGGCCTGGGCGGCGAGGACGGCGCGGTAGAGATCGCGCTGGTCAGCGGTGAAGGTGCCGTTGACCGGGAAGGTGCGCGTCACGTCGCAGGCGTAGTGACCGAACTCCGCGCCCGCGTCGATGAGCAGCAGTTCCCCATCGACCAGCGGTGCGTTGTTCTCGACGTAGTGCAGGATGCACGCGTTTGCTCCGCCTGCGACGATGTTGGTGTAGGCGGCCCCATCGCCGCCGCGGCGGCGGAAGGTGTACTCGAGCAGGGCGTCGATCTCGTGCTCGCCAGTCCCCGGCGCCGCGGCCTGCATCGCCAGGGTGTGGGCTTCGGCGGTGATTGCGGCGGCCCGGCGCATGGCGTTTAGCTCCGGGGCGGTCTTGATCAGCCGCAGCTCGTGGAGCAGCCCCGCTGGGTCGAGAATCCGGTTGGGGGCAGGGATGCGTCCGCGGGCGCCGCGGCGCAGTCCTTCGACGATGGTGTTGAACTGTCGATCGCGATCGGGCTCCTCCGCCCCGCGCCAGACGATGGAGGAGTAGCCGCGCAGCAGGCTGGGCAGGTCGTTCCAAAGTTGGCCCTCGTCGCGCGCTTCGTCCACGCCAAGGGCCTCGGGCGCCGCCTGGACGCCGAGCCGGCGGCCGTGCCAGATCTCCATATCCACATCGCGGTCGCGCAAGTAAAGCACGCAGCGATCGGGCAGTTCTGGTTCCAGGCCAGGCAGCATGACCAGGGTGCTCTCCGGTTCGCCAAAGCCGGTCAGGTACCAAAAGTCGGAGTGGGGCCGGAAACGGTACTCGGTGTCGTTGCTGCGGACCTTGGCCGTGTGGGTCGGGATGACAGCCGCAGCGCGCTGCTCGCGAAGCTGGTCGAAGAAGCGGGCACGGGCCTGCGCAAACATGGATTCCATCGGGTCGGTCTTCGGGGTCTAGGGATGGATGCGCAGCTGGACTTCGAGGGAGCTAGCGAGGTAGCGCCCGAAGGCTGCCCGATTCCCGGCTCTGCCGCGTTCCTTCGGGGCCATGGGAAGAGGGACGCTGAGTTCGAGTCCCTCCCTGCCGGAAGCACCGGGCTGCCCAGGTGGGCGCATGCCGGCTGGGACGCCAAGCAGATCGCCGCAGGCCTTGGCGGCCGCGCTCCAAACGGCGTGCTCGGGGTCGGCAGGGTCGAGCACCAGCCACAGGCCTCCCTGTTCCAGGGTGGCGGCCAGGTGTCCGGGCCTTCCGGCGGGCCAGGGCCAGGGGGCGGTCTCGATCCGGCCGTAGAGCACGTGCGGCTCCTCGTCGCCGGGGAGTAGACGAACCGTCTGGGGGATGCCGATGGAATCGACCTTGGTCCAGTCAAGGTACTCGTAGCGGATGCTGTGATCGGCAGGCTCGGGAAGCTGTCCGCGCACCTCGACGGTGGATCCGCTGGAGAGCTCAAAGGTGAACTCGACGCCCAGGGCATCTACGCTGAGCAGCGCACCTAGGGCGGAGCCCGCAACAGGCAGACCTTGGACCCTGGCGCTGCGCGGGGCGCGATCCATGGCGGGGTCGTTGGCGGGATACTCGGGGGTGATCGGCCGCAGCAGCACGCCATCGATCAGGGGGGCGGGGACTCCGCCGGGACCGATGGGGGCGTCGAGCGAGACGCCAGGGATGAGGCAGGGGGCGACCCGGGCGGCAAATTCAGGCGAGTCGGTCAGGGCGCCGAAGTGCGCCCAGGCGTCACGGCTGCGGCCCTGGCTGCCTGCGAGCAGGGCCAGGTCGGCCCGGGCGCTGCTGAGCTCGGAGTCCCGCGGTGCGCCGACTGAAGCGGGATCTTGGGCGGCGGTGAGCCGGCTGCGGACGAAGTCCACGCGCTCGGCCCAGAGCTCCCAAGTGGCCGCCTGGGACCAGAGCTCGCCTTGGGACTTGGGCGCCTCGGGGGGGCGCTCGGAGCCCGCTGCCAAGGCGGCGAGGGCGGTCAGGCCGGGGGACAGGGTCGCGGGGATCGTGTCTGGTCCAACGCCCGCCCAGGCCCTAGCGGCGGGGCCGGGCGGTAGTTCCAGGGCGAAGGTGCCCGCTTCCTCCTGTCCCAATGCGACGCTGGAGGATGCGGACAGAGCCGCCGCAATGAGGCTGGATGCGAGGAACAGTGGCATGGACATACGTAGGACCGGACCCATCCACTATAAGGTGGGTCGTCCGCGATTCCCCCTGTCCGCCCCGTCTGATCCTATGAGCGTCATCGACAAGGAGCTCCTCGAGCTACTGGCCTGCCCCGAGACCCACCAGCCCCTGGCCGTGGCCGAGGCAGCCCAGCTGGAGGCCATCAACAAGAACGTCAGCGCCGGCAGCTGCACCAACGTGGGTGGCGCGAAGGTGGAAGCGCCGCTCGACGCGGGGCTGGTGCGCAAGGACGGCAAAATCGTCTATCCGATCCGGGACTCGATCCCTGTGCTGCTGGTGGGCGAGGGCATCGCCCTGTGATTTAGCGCCGGGGCGCTCCCCATGGACTTTGTCTGCGACCAGCACCCCGGCCGTCGGGTGCGGCTGGCCTACTGCCAGAACCTGCATGGGGGGGAGGACCTGCCGACCCTGCGGGCGGGCATCGAGTCGATCACGCTGCCGCTCAAGCAGCGCCTCGCGCCGGACGGTGAGTTCGGTGTGGGGATGTATCTGGCGGCTCCTGTGGCGGCGCACCTGGCGAGCCCCGCAGGGGCAGCAGATCTTGTGGAGCTCCGGCAGTTCTTGGACGGCAACGCTCTGGTGCCGTTTACCTACAACGCGTTTCCCTACGGTGGCTTTCATCAGGATGGCCTGAAGGAAGACGTCTACGCGCCCACCTGGGCGGTGCAGGAACGGGTGCTCTATACGCGGCAGGTGGCGCAGGTCGCTGCGGAGCTGTGCGGTGGACCCGGGGGCCATCTTTCGATCAGCACCCATCCGGGGGGCTATGGCGCGTGGTCGGAGGGGCCGGCGACCTTGCGGGCCTACGCAGACGGCATGGCTGAGGCTTGCCTCGAGCTCGCCCGCATCGAGGCGGGCGGCGGGCCGCCGATCGTGCTCAGCCTGGAGGCAGAGCCGCGCGCGAGTGCGGGCAATAGCGCCGAGCTCGCGGAGTACTTGATCGTGGCGCGGATGCGGGCCGCCAAGGCGCTGGAGGCTGGTGGGCTGGCGAAGGGTGAGGGCTTGGCTGCGCGGCATCTTGGCACCTGTTTGGACACCTGCCATGCGGCGGTCGAGTTCGAAGGACCGAAGGAGGCTTGGCGGCTGGCGCGCTTGGGGGGAGGGTGTGGGAAGCTGCAGTTCTCCAATGCGCTCAGGCTGGAGCGGCCGGGCGATGAGCCCGAACTGGTGGCGCGGCTGCTCGGGATGGCGGAGCCGAGGTATTTGCACCAGGTCGGTGGCCGGGCCGGAAAGGGTGAGGACCGGCGCTTGGTGAGTGCGGCGGACCTGCCGGAGGTGAGCGCGGATTTGGAGGCTTGGTGCGCTCTTGATGAGTGGCGCTGCCATTTCCATGTGCCGGTGGACCGGGTGGAGGTCGATGGGCTCCTGACGACCCGGGGCTTTGCGGATGCGGTGCTGCGGGCGGCCTTAGCGGATCCGGAGGGATGGGCTAGCGAGGACTTTCATCTGGAGATCGAGACGTATACCTGGGACGTGTTGCCGGCGCCGGCGCGGGGGGGTGGGGCGTTGGTGGATGGGTTGGAGCGGGAGTATGGGCATGTGATGGGGGTGCTTGCGGG
>CAYWNK010000137.1:0-16417 GCA_964459495.1 uncultured Planctomycetaceae bacterium | reverse complement strand
GACCCTGTACGTGCCAGAGGGTGCGGCGCTGGCCTACCTGGCCGATCTGCGGGTATGGGGATGCGATGGGGGCGGGATACCGCTGGGCAGGGAGGAACAGCAGCGGCGCGATGCGCTCCGACACCTGAGGCCGGACTATCTGTTGCTCGAGGTTTCCAGGGAGGGGCTGGGGCTCATCTACGCGGACGAAGAGCTTGCCCGCGGCTACTACCCGGTGCGTCGCTACAGCAGAACCGGGGCGGTGGGGCGCAACCCAAGTTTGGCCGGACTCCCCGGCCGTGCTCCTGGAGAGCTGCTGCTCTTGCGGCGCGGTGATTTCGGCGATCGATGATCGATGAGCCACAGAGGGAGTGCGAGCCTGGACTGACCCGGCATCAAGCACGCGAGGTGGACCGGATCGCGGTCGAGCACTTTGGGATGTCCACGCTGGTGCTGATGGAGAACGCAGGACTGCTGGCTGCGCTGCGCTGCGTGGAGCTGCGCCAGGGCAGCGGGCCTGTTCTCATCCTCTGCGGCGCCGGAAGCAACGGCGGCGACGGACTGGTCATCGCCCGCCAGCTACGACTCCGCGGGCTGCCGACGCGTGTTGTGATGAGTAAGCAGCCGGGGCCTGGGGACTGCGGGGTGCAGCTGGAGATCTTGCGCCTCGCCGGGCAGCAGGTGGACTTCGGACCCGATGCGGGTGGGGACTTTGGCTTTGGAGGAGCTGCGCTTCCGTCGTTGGTGGTCGACGCGCTTTTGGGAACCGGATTCGTAGGTCGCGGTGCGAGAGCGGGTGGGACCGCCGATGCGCTGCGCGGGGCGCCGGCTCGACTTCTCGCCCGTTTGGCCGAGAGGATGGATGGATCCGGCGTGCCGGTGGTCTCTCTCGATCTTCCGTCGGGGATGGACTGCGACACCGCCGCGGTGGCGAGCGGCTGCCTGCGGGCGGATCGCACGTTGACCTTTGCGGCGCGCAAGCGAGCATTCGATGTTCCTGGGTCCCTCGCCTGGACCGGTCCGGTCGAGGTGCTGCCGATCGGCTGCCCCGCGGAGATCATCGACCGCGCCCGAAGGGGCCCCCGATTCCCAGGGTCAGGCTAGAAGAACAAGACCCCCGCCGCGTAGCGCTTCGTGTCCGCGATCCCCCAAGCAATTCCGCCATGACCGACGCCAACCAGCCCGACCTCTCTCAGGCCTCCCAGTCCCAGGCCCACGCCGTCTCCCAGGAAGAGCGCAACCTCGCGATGCTCAGCCACATCGGGCCCATCCTCCTGGCCTTCGTGTCCGGCGGCGGCTTGGGCTGGGCCGTTCCGCTGGTGATCTACCTGGTCAAGCGGGATGAGAGTGAGTTTGTGGGGGATCAGGCCGTGGAGTCCCTCAACTTTCACATCACCCTGGCGCTGGGCTGCATAGTCGCTGCGCTGTCGATGCTCACGATCGTGCTGATTCCCTTCGCGCTTCTCTTCTTTCTATGCGTCGGCATTGTGGGGCTCATCTTGGGCATCCTGGCGGGCCTGGGCGCCTCGAAAGGGCTGCGCTACCGCTATCCGCTGACCCTGCGGCTCGTGCGTCCCTAAGTGGCACCATCTCCGGGGATTCAGGGCTAGCCGGGGCGCGGTCCATTGCCTCACCCTACCGGGCCAGCGCGGCCTCAAGACGCAGCCCCATCTCCAAGCGCGAGTAGGGGCAATGTATGGGGCGCTGGAATGAGAGGGCCTCCAGTCTTGGAGGATCGGGCAGGATTTGCTCGGGATCGCCCCGCTCCGAGACGCCAAATCTTCCGGAAAAACCTGCGTAGCGGGCTCCAGGAGCCGCTTTTGGCCCCGTTAGCGATGATCCCAGAAAATCGGGCCGCCAGAATCCTGGTGGGGGGTAATCTTCTTTCAAGCCCAAACGGAACCCCAGCTGCTGCTGGTGCGTCCCAGATGGGCGTGCCGGAACCACGCAAAAAGGTTCAACGGGATCCTCCGCCGCTCGGCGGACCCGGCTGACCTTGGGACCGGCTGCTTGTACCTAGGTAATGGTTCTCTCCTAACCACCCACACCTTCCCGGAGACTGGTTAATGCTTCGTTCATCTCTCGTTGCGGCTTCGTCCGTGATCCTTTGCGCCACCGCCACTGCTCAGTCCGAGCTTGAGGCCCAGGCCATCCCCAGCGTCGTCAAGAACGCTGGTATCTACCACGTTGCCACCGGCACCTGGACCCGTAACGTGTCCGGTACCGCCAACCTTGGCCCCGACACCGTCTACGCCAACGAAGTCGCCACCGGCTACTTCGGCACCCTTGGTAGCGCCACCGCCACCGCTGACTACTCGATCATCGACGAAGGTCGTCTGCCCGGCGTCGGCAGCGGCGTCGCCCTTGCTGATCGCGTCGACTACGAAATCAACGGCATCGCCTTTGGTTACTGCACCGACCAGGCCGGCCCCGTGGTCGCCGTCACTTTCAACTTCTACGAGAGCTACAACCCCTGCGACCTGATCGTCACCGATCCGGCCGGTAGTGCTCCCTTCACCCTTTCCGGCAGCGCCAACGGCACCGCCCTTCCCGGCGGCGCTGGTGGCGCCGTTGGTTGCTGGGTCGTGACCTTCGACCTCGAAGGCGCCGGCGAGTTCTGCATGGAGTCCGAGGGTGGCGATCAGTTCCCCGGGCACGATGGCGACGTCGACACCGACTCCTTCGGCATCGAGTGGATCTTCAACGGTGCTGGCGGTTCGTCCACCGGTCCGATCCTCGGCGGTGACCCCGACTGGACTCCGGCCGTCGTTGGTGCTCTTGAGCACGGCGGTACCGGCACGTACTACGACAACACCGGCATGACCACCTGTGGTAACACCGGCCTTGACACCCAGGACCAGGTTGCCGTCGACGGCGCCAACTCCCCCCTGGCCGTCGGTTGCTACTTCTTCGGTGGCTACCTCAACACCAACGGCTGTGGCGGCCCGCAGAACAACCCGTTCTCGAGCTTCAACACCACGCTCTTCGCCGACGCCGGCGAGTGCGACGTGATCCCCGGTGGCGATCTCGGCACCCCGTTCTGCGACCCGGCCGGCGTGAACTCGAGCGGTAACGCCGCTACGATCAGCGCTTCGATGGGCGCCGGCGCCGGCACCGGCGTCCGTCTGGACGTCACCGGTGGCCCGACCCTTCCCGCCAGCGGCTTCGGCTTCTTCGTTGTCGCCGACAGCATTGGTGCCGCCCTTCCGGTGAACCAGGGCTTCCTCTGCCTCGGTCAGCCCCAGGGTCGCTACAACCCGGGCGCCGGCGGTGCTCGTAACTCCCTTGGCCAGTTCGACGCCAACGGTGACTTCGAGAACCTTGCTGGTACCTCCACCACTGGCTTCGGCTTCGACGTCCCGACGGCTCTGCCGTCGCCCCCCGGCGGCAACATCACCGCTGGCTCCACCTGGCACTTCCAGCTCTGGTACCGCGACGTGAACCCGGGTACCACCACCAACTTCTCCAACGGCGTCTCCCTCGACTTCTAGTCGAACGCCCTAGGAAACTAGCTTGTGGCGCCGCCTCCCTTCGGGGAGGCGGCGCCTCTTTCGTTTGTACTTGTTTGCGTTGCCGCCCCTAGCGGGGGAGAGACTCGCATGCACCTGCTGGGGGGGGCGCCGCTGCACCGTTGAGCTCGGCCTGCTCCCCAATTCACTTGAATCTTGAACCGAGTGCGCGGCCGTCGGCGTCGTGGGGGTAAGCCTGGCTAGCCGGCGTGCTTGGGTCTTGGATCCCTGGGGCGGCGGTTCTTCACCTGCCCGCGCGGTCAATCGTGCAGGACGTTGGATCGGTCAGGTGATTCTCCTGGGGAGCGTGCTCGCCAAGGGGGAAGGAACCAGGAGTCAATACCAGACGTCTAAGAAGCCTTCCCAATCCCCAGCATTTCTCGCCGGCTCGCCGGCCCACACCCATCGACAAGCGACTCAATCATGCGAACTTTGTTCCGTACAACCCTAATCACGGCGAGCGCCGTGACCCTGTGTGCTTCGACTTCTGCCCAGTCCAGCCTCGAAGCTCGCGCGCTGCCAGGAATCACCAAGAACGCAGGCATCCTGCATGTGGCGACAGGCACCTGGACGCGCAACGTAGCCAGCACCGCCAACCTCGGTCCGGACACGGTCTACATCAACGATAGCCTCACGGGCTACTTTGGACTTCTGGGTTCGGACACCGCCACCGGCGATGTCTCCTACATTGATGAGGGGCGGCTGCCCGGTACCGATAGCGCCGTCGCTTTGGCAGACCGTGATGACTACTGCATCAACGGCATCAACTTCGCGTACTGCACCGATCAGCAGGGCCCGATCGGCATTACGTTCAACCTCTACGAGAGCTACACCCCCTGCGATCTCATCATCACTGACCCCGCGGGGAGTGCGCCGTTTACCCTTTCGGGTGGCGTGGTCGCTAACGGAATCCCCGGCGGGTCCGGTGGCGGACTTGGCTGCTGGGTCGTGACCTTGGATCTGGAAGGAGCCGGTGAGTTCAACATGCTGGCCGAGGGAGGTGATCAATTCCCAGGCCACGACGGTCTCATCGAGAGTGACTCCTTCGGCATCGAGTGGATGTTCAATGGTGTGGCTGGCTCCAATACCGGGCCGATTCTGGCCGGCGACCCCGACTGGACCCTGACGGTGTCGGGCGCCCTGCTCCACGGGGGCACGGGCACCTACTACGACAACACCACCGGTAGCTGCGGAAACACCGGCTTCGACACCCAGGATGCAGTCACCGTGGACGGGGTCAATTCGACCGTGCCTCCCGGCTGCTACTTCTTCGGTGGCTACCTCAACACCAACGGCTGTGGTGCTGCGCAGAACAACCCCTTCGCGTCGTTCAACCTGACGTTGTTCGCCGACAGCGGCGCCTGCGCCCCCGTGCTGGAGACCTTCTGCGATCCCGCAGGCGTGAACTCCAGCGGGAATGCAGCGTCGATCAGCGCCAGCCCGACCGGCCTTGGTGCGGGCTTCCGCCTCGATGCCACGGGTGGTCCCCAGCTGCCCAACAGCGGCTTTGGCTTCTTCGTGGTTGCCGACAGCATCACCGCCGGACTTCCGGTGAACCAGGGCGTTCTCTGCCTCGGGCAGCCCCAGGGGCGCTACAACCCCGGTGCCGGCGGCGCACGCAACTCCCTGGGACAGTTTGACGCCAACGGGAACTTCGAGAACCTGGTAGGCACGTCGACGACCGGCTTTGGCTTCGACATCCCGACGCAGCTGCCTTCGCCTCCCGGCGGCAACATCAGCGCTGGTTCCACCTGGCACTTCCAGCTCTGGTACCGCGACCTGAACCCGATGGCGACGACGAACTTCTCGAACGGCATCACGCTCGACTTCTAGTCCGTTCGAAGGCTTCGCAGGGCATGCCGCCCCAATGGGGCGGCATGCCCTAGCCTGCACGATTCATGGGGATTTGCGTCAGGCTAGCTCCCTGCGCTCACCACTCGCTGCCTTCAGCAGGTTCATCGAATCCGGATCGGAGCCTATGGGTCGGACCCGACCCCGTGCACGCGCACGATGTGGCCAGCCAGGCCGGCATCGGCGCGGTCATCCGCCTGTTGTCAGCGGTGCTCCTGCGCTGCCCGTCAGCGTCCTTGGATTTGCCTCCAACGGCATTTCCATCGACATCAGGTCGAACGCTCTCGGACTCGAGCGCAAGGCTACGCCTCCCTAGCGTGGCAAGCGCCGCGCCGCGCATTGGGGAAAGCACTCAGGCTGAGGCACTCAGGTCGAATTCTCCGACATGGTTTGCTGGCGGGCGGGATCCTATTGCTGTGAAGCCAAGCGACCCACACACGAGGCACGAGTCCTCTCCGCTGGCGTCCCTGCCGCTGTGGACCTGCCTGCTGCTCGCCGCGGCGCTGTTGGTGTACGGCCTACGGGGCGGGCAAACGGTACGGGCCCAAGAGCCTCCGGTATCCCTCTCCCAGCCCTAGGGGATTGCATTGCGCGGGGGAGGATCCGGCGCGACACCGAGGCGGCTCAGCCGCCCTTGGTGTGCATTTCGAGGTGGGGGTTAGCGGCCAGCTCGCCCGGGGCTGCGAGGGCAGCCCTGTCCGCTGAGGCGAGTCGCTCCTCGGCTCCCCGGTCGCTGCGGCGGGCCCAGCGTTCGGTGACGATCTCGGCTAGCTCTGGGCCCCGCAGGCCTTCCCGAACCGCAGCCCGTAGGTCGAGGCCGTCGGCCGCGTAGAGACAGGTGAAGAAGCGCCCGTCCGCGGTCAGCCGTGCACGGTCGCATGTGCCGCAGAAGGGCTCGGTGGTGGAGGCGATGATCCCAAAAACCTGACCCGAGCTCAGGGCGTAGCGGCGAGCTGGCGCGACCCCATCGGTGGGGAGGGCCGTGATCGGTCCGAAGCGCTTCTCGAGGCGCTGGAGCATGTCCGCCGCGGGCAGAACTTGATCGCCACTCCAGCGGGTCGCGCCGCCTACGTCCATGTACTCGATGAAGCGCAGTTCGTAGCCTGCATCCATCGCGAACGCGAGCAGGGATTCGAGCTCGTCGTCGTTGCGACCGCTCATCATGACGGCGTTGATCTTGACCGAATCAAAGCCAGCCACGGCGGCTGCCTCCAGCCCGGCGAGGGCCTGATCCAGAGCGTCCCGGCGCGTCAAATCTGCGTAGCGTGCGCGGTCCAGGGAATCGAGGCTGACGGTGATCCGTCGGAGGCCGGCGGCACGCAGGGCGGCGGCCTGCTCACCAAGGAGGAGGCCGTTGGTGGTCAGGGCGAGGTCCTCGAGCCCGGCGGAGCTGAGCTGTTCGACGAGACTGACCAGATCCTTGCGCAGCAGTGGCTCGCCCCCTGTGAGGCGAACCTTGGACACTCCCAGTGGCTGCAGAGCGCGGACGACGTGCAGGATCTCTTCAAAGCGAAGGAGCTCCTTGCGCGGCAGCCACACGTAAGTCTCCTCGGGCATGCAGTAGCCGCAGCGGAGGTTGCAGCGATCGGTGACGGACACGCGCAGGTTGCGCAGGGGTCGCCTGAGAAGATCGAGGGGCGGGGTCATCGGTGTTCGTAGAATAGTCCATTCCTTCCCCACCCGGCGCCGTGACCGGGCTACACGTTCCCGATTCATGACCAAGCGACCCAAGACCCTAGGTGAGCTGCGCGCAAGCGGCTGGCAGTCCCGCAGCGTTCGCCAGGAGCTGCGCGAGAACCTCGAGCGCCGGTTGGCGGCCGGCGAGCCCGCATTTCCGGGCATTATCGGCTATGAGGACACCGTGCTGCCGCAGCTCGAGGCCGCGCTGCTGGCCGAACATTCGGTTCTGCTCCTCGGCCTTCGGGGCCAGGCAAAATCACGGCTCGTGCGGGGGCTGCCCAGCCTGCTCGACGACTGGATCCCGGCCGTGGAGGGTTCCGACATCCACGACGACCCGTTGGCTCCCATCGGCGCCTTTGCCCAGCGGCGGATCGCAGCTGAGGGGGACGCGACCCCGATCCGCTGGGTGGGCCGCGACGAGCGACTGGTCGAGAAGCTCGCGACGCCCGATGTCACCGTCGCAGACTTGATCGGGGATGTGGATCCCATCAAGGCGGCCTCCAAGGGACTGGAGTTCGGGGACCCAGAGGTGATCCAGTTTGGTCTTCTGCCCCGCGCCAACCGCGGCCTGTTCGCGATCCACGAGCTGCCCGATCTCTCCGCGCGGATCCAGGTCGCGCTGCTCGGGATCCTGGAGGAGGGCGAGGTTCAGGTGCGCGGCTTCCCGATCCGCATGCCCCTGGACGTGGGGCTGTTCTTCACCGCCAACCCCGAGGACTACACCAACCGGGGAAGCATCATCACTCCGCTGCGGGACCGCATCGAGAGTCAAATTTTGACCCACTACCCCGCAACGCGCGCCGAGGCCCTGGCGATCACCGATCAGGAGGCGCTGCGGGCGCGCGGGCCCGTGCGGGTGTTCGTGCCCGACTGGCTGCGTTCGGCCATCGAGCAGGTGGCCTTCGAGGCACGCGACTCGGAGCTGGTGGACCAACGCTCGGGCGTGAGTGCGCGACTGTCGATCGCTCTCCGCGAAGCGGTGGTGGCGAGCGCCCAGCGGCGTGGCCTGCGTCAGGGGATCGAGGTCGTGGTCGCCCGCTGCGCGGATCTCTACGGGGCGCGAGCCGCCGTTTCCGGCAAGCTGGAGCTGGTCTATGACGGCGAGCGCGAAGGGCTCGCGTCGGTGACCCAGCACCTGCTGGGCCGCGCCCTGAAGACCCTTTTTGACGAGCTGCTCCCCGATGCCTATGGGGCCGCCGACGGGGCGGCTGAGACCTACGATGAGGTCGTGCACTGGTTTGGAGCCGGCAATGCACTCGCGCTGGACGACGACCTGGAGGGGCCGACGCTGCTCGAGCGACTGCGCACCGTTCCTGGGCTCGAAACCCTCACCAAGGCCCATCTGCCCAAGGCCTGCGCGATCGAGGGCGAACCCAGCGATGCGGCCCTGGCCAGCGCCGCGGAGTTCGTCCTGGAGGGGCTCGCGATGAGCTCCCTGCTTGCCCGGCAGGTCCACGGCCGGGGCAGCCGCTACCGCGACATGCTCGGCGAGATGGCAGAGAGCCTCGAGGGCTAGGCGTGGAGTGGCGCTTCGAGAAGTTCGATGCGGAGGGCAAAGAGCGCGATGAGGTGCTCGAGCACCTGCGTGGCATTTTTCACGACATCCTGCTGCGGGTGGGTGGAGACGCGGAGGAGGCACTGCGCTGGATGAAGATCCTGGGCGAGCGGCACGGCCTGTTCGATGGGCCGGTCGACTACGACGCCTTTGCGAAGTGGCTGGAGGAGGATGCAAAGGACCTGGAGCGGAGCGGGGGAGCCGTCAAGCTCTCGCGGCGCGGGGAGCGTGCGATTCGCGACGAGTCCCTCGAACAGATCTTCCAGGGCCTCTCACTGGACGTGGGGGGGCAGCACGGAACACCCCATGCTGGGGTCGGCCTGGAGCGCATGCCGGAGACGCGGCCGTGGACCTACGGCGATCAGACCGACAGCATCGAACCGGTGCGTTCCGTGCGCAACGCGATGTTGCGGGGCGGCTTCGAGGGGGGGCGCCTCGACCTGCGCGAGGAAGACCTTGAGGTCTACGAGAGCGAACATCGCTCGTCCTGCGCGACCGTACTTCTCGTCGACATCAGCCACAGCATGATCCTCTACGGCGAGGATCGAATCACGCCCGCCAAGAGAACTGCGATCGCCCTGTGCGAGTTGATCCGTACTCGCTTCCCCAAGGACTACCTAGCCGTCGTGACCTTTGGTGACGAGGCGCGGGAGGTGCCCCTGGATTCCCTGCCTTACATCGAGGTGGGACCCTTCCACACCAACACACGCGGTGCGCTTGTGATGGCGCGGGAGCTGCTACGCCGACGCGGGCAGGCGAATCGCCAGGTGTTCATGATCACCGACGGGAAGCCCAGTGCTCTCACCGAGCGGGACGGGCGCATCTACAAGAACCCCATGGGGCTGGATCGCCGGGTGCGGGCAAAAACTCTGGAGGAGGCCGATTGGCTGCGCCGCCTGGGGATCCCCGTGACGACCTTCATGCTGACCGAAGACCCGGTGCTCGTGGAGTTCGTGCAGGACTTTACACAGGTGAATCAGGGCCGCGCCTACTACACGGGCCTGGGGAAATTGGGCAACACCTTGTTCGTCGACTACCTGCGGAACCGCAGGCGGTCGGTGCGTTGAGAGCCGCGGGCTCGATCGCCCCGCTTGGGTGGGATGCCCGTTAAATGGGTCGGGCCCGCCCCAAAGGGCGGGCCCGGACGACTCTTCGTTGGCTTGGTCGGGAAATCCCGATTCGGACTACGATTGGGCGAGTCTCCAGTTCGCCCGCGAGTCGGCTCTCCATTCTCCACCAGTCACTACGACGCCCGATCCAATTGGTAACCGGCGATCCGGTAGCTTTTTTCGTCGAACACAACCGGTACAACGGTCGGTCCTGCGCCCTGGATTCTGGGCCGGGGACCCGGACAACAGTGCCCAGACCCGGATCGGCGCTAGCTCCGTTGCATCTTCCCCGTACTGCGTCCAGCCTTGGGCCGGCAGGCCTTGCCGGCACAAAACCCGACCGCTGTCCCGAATCCACGCCCCAATCCGCTGGCTTCTAGCCCATTGCAGTTCATGTCGATTTCCCATCCGTTCCGAGCCTTGCTGAGCCTGGCGGCTGTGGCTGTCTCGATCCAGGGCTCGGTCGCCCAGGAGCCTGGCCGCCTGGGGGGAACTGCGCCCGATTTGGACGCGGTGCGCTCCGCGCTCTCCGCGGAGGTTCCGGGCCAGGAATGGGAGGCGGAGAGCTGGGCGGCGGCGGGCCGGGCCAATCTGGAGGCGCTGCTGGCCGCGGCGCTGGGATCGGGGAATGCGCCGCCGCTGGATCCGGGGCTGCGCGCGACCTCGCTTGTGCCGGACGAGCTGGTCTGGACGGCCCACGGAAACCTGCGGATTGTTGACGCGGGGGAGGCTCCGGAGAGCGAGCTTCTCCCCCGGAACGCAGCCGAGCTGTTGACGCTTGTGCGCGACTGGGACCGGGTGCTTGGAGAGGGGGACCGGCGTACCCATTGGCACGTGGAGCGCACCCGCATGGGGTCCGACTCGTTTGACCTGCGCGTGCATCTCGAGCATGCGTCCGGGCCCCGCTCGGTGACTGGGGGCTGGATGGCCCGCTTTGCCTTGGAGGAATCCGTGCCTGCGAAGGCACGCCTGCTCGAGCTGCGACGCACGAGCTTCCACGCCGCGGCGTCGACGTCTCCACGCTACGTCGATGCCACCGACGAGACTTTCGGGGGGCCGGTTCTGCAGCGGCAGCTCGACCCCGGATTGGACGCCTGGCGGAGGACGATCGATCCCTCCTTTGGCCTGGGACTCCTCGGACATCACGGACTTGCGGTGGGGGATCTGAACGGTGACGGCCTCGAAGACGTGTATCTTTGCCAGCCTGGCGGATTGCCCAACCGGCTCTTCTTAGGGGGGCCAGGCCGTTCGGTCGAGGCAGCTGCGCTGGTAGGCATCGACATCCTGGACGCGAGTTCCTCGGCGCTCATCCTCGATCTGGACGGGGATGCGGATCAGGACTTGGTCCTGGTCGCGCACGAGTTTGTTTCGATTTTTGAGAACCCCGGGGCCGGGCCCTTTCAAGAGGTCGGACGCTACCCAGCACCGAGCTCGATGTCCGTGGCCGGCGCCGACACCGACCTCGACGGCGACGTGGATCTGTTCATCTGCGGGTACAGCTCGCCGTACAGCGGCGACGCGCTCCCTGCGCCCTACTACGACGCGATCAACGGACAGGCCAACCTGTTTCTACGAAACGTCGGTGGCTTGTCGTTTGTAGACGCGACAGACGAATCGGGGCTCGGCTTCGAGGCGGAACGCTACTCCTTCTCGGCGGCCTTCGAAGACTTCGATGCCGACGGCGATCCCGATCTCTATGTGGCGAACGACTTCGGAGCGAATGCCTTCTACATCAACGATGGGCAGGGGGGATTTGCTGAGCGTGCCGCCGAGTTCGGAGTGCGCGACATTGCGGCGGGCATGGGGGTGACCTGGGCAGACTTCGATGGGGACGGTTGGTCCGACCTCTACGTCAGCAACATGTTCTCGTCGGCCGGGGGCCGAATCACGGGCCAAGCAGGCTTCCAAGCCGGAGCCGATGACGAGGTGCGCGCGCTGTTCCAGCGGCATGCACGCGGCAACAGTCTGTTCCTTTCAGATAGGGGGCGCGGCTTCCGTGATGCGAGTGAAGAATCCGGGGCGGGATCCGGCGGATGGGCATGGGGCGGATTGGCGGTGGACTTCTCATGCGACGGGCTTGCGGATCTCGTTGTGCCCAACGGGTTCGTCTCCGGCGCCGCTGGCGGTCCGGACTTGTGAAGCTTCTTCTGGCGGCAGGTCGTGTCGCAATCACCCCTGGAATCCGGCGGAGAGGAAGAGGCGTACTTTGGCGGCTGGTCGGCAATCGCCGGTTTGATCCGCGGGGGGCGCTCGTGGAGTGGCGGTGAGTCCAACCGTGCTTTCCTGAATCTTGGGCAGGGCCACTTCGCCGATGTCTCGGCTCCGATGGGACTCGATCTCGTGCACGACGGACGGTCGCTTGCCAAGGTGGACTGGGATCAGGACGGGGACCTCGACCTGTTCGTGACCGGGCGTGATGCGCGGCGTTTCCGCTACCTGCGCAACGAGACCGCTGGGGCGCTCGAGGGCGGGGAGCGCCCGGCCCCGACGATTTCGGTCCGGCTGCTCGGCAAGGCGCCGGGGACGAATGCGATCGGCGCGCGCATCGAGTGGACACCAGCCGGTTCGGCGCAGCCGCCCCGGCAAAGCGTGCAGCGAGCTGGTGAGGGATTTCTCTCCCAGTCCGGATCCTGGCATGTGCTCGGCTGCGGGGATGCTGCAAGCGCCTCGTTGTCCGTTCGCTGGCCGGGGGGGCAATTGGAATCCTTCGGCGAGCTGAGCGTTGGATCGCGGGCGATCCTGGTGGAAGGGAGCGGCCGGGCGCGTCGGGCTTTCGCGCCGAGTCGAGCAGTCGATCGCGATCTGGGGAATTCACCGGATGGGGAAGCGGCTTCTCGATCTCGGGCGGCCGAAGGTCGCGGGTCGGACCCGGGTAACGCCATGTTGCTTGCCGTGCACGTGCCGCTGCCGAGCCTGCAGATGGAGACTGCCGACGGCAAGCCTGCGGAACTCTTCGGTCTGGGGCCCAGGGGGAGTCGCGGTACTGGACGCCCCTTGATCGTTCACCTGTGGGCGAGCTGGTGCGCCCCCTGCGTCCAAGAGCTTGGGGAGCTCGGCGGCATCGGGGATGAGCTGCGCAAGAGCGGAGTCGATCGTCTCGCTCTGTCCTTGGATGAGGAGGCGGAGCGGCCCGCGGCGCTCGCAACCCTGCAGTCGATCCAGTGGACAGGCAGTCGAGGGTTTGCCAGCGGTGATACGGCAGAGGTGCTGGACGCGATCGTGGCGACCGTCCGCGACTCCACGGAGCGACTCTCCCTACCGACCACCCTGCTGGTGACGCCGGGTGGGCGCCTGGCGGCGGTCTATACCGGGCCGGTATCGGGAGATCGTTTGCTCCAGGATCTAGAGTTGTTGGGACTCACGGCCCGAGAGCGTCGACGGCGGGCGCTGCCCTTCGATGGGGTAGAGCTAGAGCCCCCGCTAGAGATCAACCTCAAGCTGTACGAGGGCAAGCTGCGGCGAAGGGGTTTGGATGCGGCTGCGGCGGAGTTCGCGATCGCCCAGGTGGAGGTCCAGAACGTAGACGAAGCCCAGGCTGCCTACGAGTTTGGTGTGGCCCGCGCGCGCCAGGGGCGGCACGTGGAGGCGCTCGAACTGTTCCGCAAGTCGGTGGAGGCGGACGGAACCGTGGCCGCCGCCTGGGGGGCACTGGGCTGGGCCGCCGAAATCGCAGGCGAGTTCGAGGAGGCGCTGGCAGCCTACCGGCGCGCGGTCGAGTTGAAACCGAGTGACGCGACGACGCGATTCAATCTCGGCCGGCTCCTCCTCTCCCAGGGGGAGCTGGAGCGTGCACGGGCACAGGTGACGGCGCTGCGCGCGTGGAACGCCGAACTCGCCGAGCGACTCGCCGGCGAAATCGAGCGCCGCTAGCCCGATCCATGGGTGCTTGGAAATGACTGGGGCGCAAGGCCGTAGGCCCTGGCGCTCAAGCCGGTAGACTCTCCCATCGAATGCCCAGCGACCTGTCCCGTTCCCTGCGCCAATTCGCGGCGGGCCTGCGCGAGGTCGAAGTCGCCCCGGGGCAAGGGACGTCAAGCCAGCCAGAGCTAGGGGCATTGGACTTGGCCCGGCGAGGCCTACTCGCCCGCCTAGATCAGGACCTGTTGCCCCGCACCGCGGGGGGGCCGGGGTATCTGGCGGTCGGTATCGTGGGTCCCAACAACGCCGGGAAGTCAGCGCTCTTCAACGGGCTCGCCGGTGCGGTGCTATCCCCTTCGATGCCGACCGGCGGCGCGACACGGCGCCTGCTTGCAGCGCTCGGTCCCGAGCTACTCGTCGCTCTCCAGGGAGAACCGGCGAGTCTTGGGCTGCGCCTGATTCCCGTGGAGCCCGGTCCCGATGGGGTGGATGCAGCAAGGTCCCTGGCCCAGGCCCCTAGCGATCTGTTGTGCGTGGCGATGGGCCACTTGCCCCCCGGTCTCCTGTTGGTCGATACGCCGGACTTTGACAGCGTCGCCCAGGAGAATCGAGCGGCATCGGAAGCGCTGCTGCGGGCTGTGGATCTAGCTCTGGTGGTTGTGACTCGCCACACCTACCAAAACGCTGAAGTTGTGCGATTCCTAGGGGAATGGCTCGCCCACGGCAAGCCCTGGGCCCTGGTCTACAACGAATCGATCGACCCGGAAACAACGGCCGAGCATGCGGCGAAACTCGCATCGGACGTGGGGGCGGCGCCGCTCGAGACGTTCGCGGCGCCGTTCGATCCGGAGGTCGCTCGGGGAGTGGCCGATCTGGTGCCGCGCAGCGCCGCTGGCCTTGCGCTGGGGGAGTGGCTGGCCAGCGTGGAAGATTGCGCCGCCCTGAAGGCGCGCGCGATGGACGCCGCGCTTGAACACGTCCGCCAGGATTGGGCCGCTTTTCGAGCGCAGCTGATGCAGGCGGAGGCCGAGCTCGGGCTCGAGTATCAGGGCTTGCACGCACGTGCTTTCGCAGTCGGGCGCAGCGTGGCTGAGGAGGCCATGCCGATGGGGCCTTTCCTGGAGGCCTTTCGAGCCGTTCTCGATCGACGCCCGGGCCTCTTGCCAACGGGCTACCGCGCCTGGCTTGGACGGGCGCGGGGCGTGCTTGCCGACGGTGTGAACAAGCTGCCGTGGTCCGGTCGGGCGAAGGCTCCCCCGGAATCGGAGCCCGACGCGGAGGGGCCGGGGCGAGCGCTGCTCGAAGCCGAAAGGGAAGCCCTGGCGAAGCTCTGGTCCCCCTTCTTCGAAGGGTTGGCGGCCAGCTACCGCGGGAGTTCGTCCAGGCAGGAACCTCCCGACTTGGCGGCCGGGCGGCTCGTCGCGGCGGGTCGACAGGCCGCTGAGCGACTGGCGGAGGACCCAGCCGTCCTCGAGGAGTTCCAGGCCGCCTGCGAGCAGCGCATGGAGGAAGAGTTCGATGCCCGCGGGGAGCCATTCCTGCTCCAGGCTGGGGTGGATGCGATGCACCTCTTTCCGGCCGCTGTTGCCGGCTTGGTGATTCTCAAGACTGGGGGCCTGGGGGCAGACGTGGCTGTGGGCGGGGCTGGAGCGCTATCGACTCTGGTGTCCGAGCGGCTGAGTCGCCTGCTCGGAACCGGTGTTGCATCGGCCGCGCGAACGCGTTGGAGCGAACTGCGGGGCAAAGCCCTCGCGCCTATTCTGCTCGAGTGTGCCCTCCCAGCGAGCTGGCCGGCCCTTTGCGAGCGCCGCGCAAGCCTTGGCGAAGCTCGGAGGAGACTGGATCCATTGGCAGAGTTTCTGGAGACAAGATCATGAATCATGCACTGCGCAAGTTGCTCAGCGAATGTCGCCGGGACGTGGAGACCGCGTCGAGCCTACGGGCTGCTGAGAATCGCGCCGTGGCGGGGCCGGACCTGCTGGAGGATCTCGCCGCCCAGCTCGAGCGCTCGGACCAGGCCGCAGTGGTGACTCTGGTGGGCTCGACAGGCGCCGGCAAATCCAGCCTTCTGAACGCGCTGGTCAGGGCTGACATCGCGCAGCCAGGTACGACCCGTCCGACGACCTCCGCGCCCGTGATCTACGCTCCCCGCGACGCTGACTTGGCTGCCCTACTCGATGGGCTTCCAGGGGCAAGCCCCAGGGTGCAGACCTACTCGACTTCGTTGTCCGATGGACCCGCGGGGCCCTGGACCGAGCAGATTCTGATCGACGCCCCCGACACGAACAGCGTGGCCGAAGAGCACCGGTCCGTCGTGCGGGCGCTGGCGGAGCGCTCGGATGTGCTGGTCTTGCTCGCCCACAGGCAGTCGATCGCGGAGTTGGCTTCGGTGTCTTTTGTGGACGATTTCGCGGGAAGGCGTGGCCTTGTCTTCGTGCTCGGCCGTGGGGACGAACTGGAGAAGCCCGCACGGGAGGCGCTGACCCAGCAGATCCAGGCCCTGGCTGCGGACCGCTGGGGGGTGGAGGATGCAGTGGTTCACTGTGTCTCGCCGCTGCGTGCGCGCAGCGAACCGAACGAGCCGGCTTGGCAGGCGTTGGAGTCTGAGCTGGGGGAGCTGGTCGCTGGTGGACGGCTCGGGGTGGTGCGCAGGCACAATGCGCTGGGCACGCTGGGGCGGCTCCAGAATCTGTATCGAAGCGTGCAGGCAGAGGCTGCGAGCGGGCTGAACCTTGTCGAATCCGAACTGGCCGCAGGTCTGGATCAATGGCGGGCAGGGGTGTCGAAAGCAGTGCAGGACCGGCTTGCCCTGCGGGGGCCGGAGCTTGCCCATCTGCTGTGGAATGAGGTGGGGCGGCGTTGGGATGGCCCCGGGG
>CAYWNK010000136.1:0-16625 GCA_964459495.1 uncultured Planctomycetaceae bacterium | reverse complement strand
GGGGGATGAGCGCGGTGCTGGTGGTGGGGGTGGTGCAGGTGGCCTGCGCATCCTGGCCATCGGAAGCATCGTGATCACCCCCACCGGCCGGATTTCCGCCGATGGCGGCCACGGCGGCGGCGGCGAGAACACCGTCGAGTTCAACCGCGTCGGCGGTGGCTCGGGCGGCGGTTCCGGTGGTCACATCATCCTGGCGAGCGGTTCGTTCATCGAGATGCAGGGTGACGCCCAGGGATCGGGGTTTTGGTACCGCGATAACGGCTCGGTGATGACCCACTTCCCCCGTCCCCTGAGCGCTGTTGGCGGCCAGGGCGGTGCGGGCCACAACAACGATGGTGGTGCGCGGGAAAGCGGACCGACAACCTGGCGCTGCGACGCGATTCCTCAGGAACGAGTCCAGCTGCCCGATGTCGACGATGACAACCAAGTCCCGCCTTTCCGGAACTTCGGTAACGATCCGAACTGCTTCGAGATGCACCCCGACCTCAATCGGCCGGGCGGACCTGTCTTTGGTGCGGGTGGGGACGGTTCCCCCGGCATCATTCAGCTGCACGTGGATGATCCCGTCACCAACCTGCGCTTCCCGTCCATCGATGGCGGCGTGCGGGTCTGGGGAGGAACGCCGGACGCCGGCAACCCCGGCCAGGTGATCAACAACATCGACGCGAGTCGTGTGACGGCACCGCCGCCCTTGGGCTGGACCGAACCCACTCTGCCGACCGACAACTTCCTGCCCTTCTTCAGCCGCTTCTCGGTCGCCCAGTCCGATTGGATCCCGCTGGGCTTGGCTCGTGTTGTCGACGGAGCCGCGGACGGGCAGGTCTCGTTCCGCTTCGGAGGCACCCTGGTGAACGATGGGGCCCAGAACCCGGGGCGTCTTCTGCGCACCTTGGATATGGTCGACATGCTGCCGCCCCTGGTGGGTCCCGCCACTCTCAATACGGATGGAACGCTGCCGTTCCTCGGTGAGGAGGGCTTTACCGCAGTGTTTGATGGCTCGGGTCTCGATGACATCTACAAGGCGAACACCAGCCTGCTCAACTTGTTCTCGGTCGAGTTGACCAACAGCGTTGATCCGACGAACTCCCTGCGCTTCCAGATCGCATCGGCCGAGTATGACGCAGCTACCGATCGCTTGACCTGCACGACGTTCACGGTCGACGGCAACATGCAGGCATTCGTCAGCGTGGTTGGCGGTGATGTGACGGCCGCGCTCCTGCGCCACGACTTCCGCGTGGTGACGGCCGGGACCCGTGACATCTACCCGGTCGGCACCAGGATCCAGATCCTGTTCGACGCGACGGTGGCGGATCCGGTCACGGGTCTGCCCTCGGAGACGCTCACGTTTAGCGCTACGAACCCGACGACCTTGGGGGCGCCGACGTCAGACATCACCTTGTTCAACGGCCCCCCCGCGAACCCGCCGATCCCCGATTTCGAAGGCTGGGACTTCGTGCGCTTCCGCGTTCAATTTGACCTGAATTCGAGCAATAACCCGAACGGGGTCACTCTGGGCGCACCGCGTCCGGGCTTGGACTTCATTCGTCTGCCGTTCCAGTTCCAGTAGGCCGCTTCCGGCGGCGGTCACGGGGCGCGCGAGGCCTCTCCTCCTCCAATGAGGAGGGGAGGCCCCGCGCGCTCTTGTGTCATCCCACTCCTCGAGCCTCACTCGCATGCAGCACCTCGTCCGAGTCGCGTGTGCCCTGTTTCTCGGATGCGCTCCCGCGTCCACCGGAATCGCGCCCCTGGTGCTCCAGTCGGTGCGGCCCGGGGAGGGGGTGGAGCTCTTCCTCAACGAGCCACTGACCCTCGTGTTCAGTGAACCGCTGGATCCGATCTCGGTGACGAGGACCAGCGTGACCCTACGGCACCCCGGCGGCGAGCTGGTCGCGGGGAGCTGGGCTGTGCAGGGGCAGACTCTGCGGTTTACACCTGCCCCCGTCTTGAGCAGCGACCTCGGAGATGGCGGTTTTCGCTCCGGTGGGAGAATGCACTGTGAGGTGCGTGGCTTCCCCTATGTTGCAGGCGTGCGGTCGATGGAGGGGGCGCCCCTCGTGCGGACCTTTCGGAGTCAGCTTCAGGTCACCGACGGCGAGCAGGGCTTGTTCTTGGACGAAACACCGTTCAGCTCGCGCCCCCTGCAGTTTGGTTCGCTTGTCCGCCAGTCCGGTGGCCACGTCGTCTACGAGGGGGATCCGCTGCGGCTGGTCTGCGAGGAGCCCATCGATCCAGCGAGCCTGAGCAAGGACTACTTTTGGATCGAGCAGGAAAAGCCGGAGCCCAAGAATGAGGAGCGGGCGCGCTGGGAAGTCACCGCTCGTTTGGTGCGCAACGACCCCCCGGGGATGCGTGGCCAGTTCGAACCCTGCGCGATCATCGAGCTCATCCCGGATTCCCCCCTGCGGGGCTCGGCGTCGGATGGGAGCAGTGTGAGCTACGTGCTGCGCTACAGTCCCGAGATCGCCCGGTTGACCGACCTCGGAGGCAACTCCGTCTGGCAGCGCAAGACGCAGAAGCTCAACGACAAATTCAGTGTGGTGCCTACCGGACTCGGCAACCCCGACTCCCTGCGGCTGGACTTTCTCGATGATCGAGCCCTGACCTCGGTCCGAGTGCCGTGGGCCGACGGGACGGCCCATGCGGAGGGGGGGCGGATCGTAGCCCGCGTTCCCGCGATCTCCGGGCGGGGCCACGCAGGAGAGGTGGTCCTGGAGGGGGAGGTCCCTGATGTGGATGTCCAGGCCCATCGAATGACCGTGCCCAAGGGGGCCACGGCGAGGCTGTCGGCGGGGCCAGGCCTGCGTCTACTGCGATCCCAGGGGCTACTGCGGGTCGCTGGCAGCCTTCGACGCATGGGCTCGGGTGGAGATTTGGATCCGCTGATCGTGGATCCCGATGAACCAGCGGGTGCGACGGCAAGCGAGTTTCTGAGTCGAGCCCAGGGGGCCGACCGCACCTGGACGATGCTCGTGGCTGGCGGGGACCTGTGGATCGAGGGGGATGTGATCGTCGACACCCCGTTGATCCTGGTGGCGGGGGGGCGGATCCGCATCGATGGAAAGGTGCGGTCGGCGGACAACCAGCTGTTTCTGCTGGGTGAGGGGGGAAGTCTGGCCTTCCACCGAGCCCTCGACCTGGTTCTCGATCCGCCCTTGGGCAACGTGCTGGCCGGGCCCATCTCCATGGCGCTGCTGACCTCGCCCCTGCCTGGACGCGTGCGCGATCGGTACCTGTGGCGCGGCCTAGAGGCGGGGATTGCCCCAGGATCGGGGGCGGCGCGGGTTCGCTTTCTTGCGGCCGGTGCTCCGTTGGAACAGAGCTCCCTGGTGGATCACCCTGGCCAGCTTCCCACGGACCGGCCCCTGCGGGTCCTGATCGAGCTCGACTTGCTCGATGGCGAGACGTGGGATCCCCCGGCCGTGGACTTCGTGTCGTTCAGTTGGGACGATCGCTGATGTGCCTCCCCAGACTCCTCCCGCGCTCGTGATCTTTTGGTGGACCGTGTTCGGTCTGTTCGTCGGATCGTTCCTCAACGTCGCCATTCATCGGCTCCCGCTGGAGGGGGAGAGCGTCGGTAAGCCGGCCCGCTCGCGTTGCCCGAAGTGCCGCACAACCCTCGGCTGGAGGGAGAACATCCCGGTGTTCTCGTGGTTGCTGCAGCGGGGGCGGTGCAGGCACTGCAAGGCAAGCGTCTCGGTCCGCTATCCCCTGGTGGAGGTGCTGACGGCGGGCCTGTGGTTCCTGGCAGCCCGAGAGGCTCCAGGCCAGCCCCTGCTGGTCGGGGTCTGGGTGCTGGTGCTCTCTGGGCTCGTAGTGGCCACCTTCGTGGACTTCGACCACTTCGAGATCCCTGATGAGGTGTCCATCGGAGGCTGTTGGATCGCGCCACTTGCTGCGCTCGCTGTGCCCGCACTCCACGCGAATACCCACGTTGCCGAGCTCTTTGCTGGGGGTGAGCCCGTGGACCGGGTCGCCTCACTGGTGGGCTGCCTGGCCGGCATGGCGACCGGCTGGTGCATCCTCTGGGCGATCGGCTGGGTAGGCGCCAAGGTTTACGGTACGGAGGCGATGGGATTCGGCGACGTCAAGCTAATGGCAGCGGGAGGGGGCTTTATCGGCCCTGAGGGGGTGCTCTACGCGCTGATGATCGCGGCGTTTGCCGGGTCGATTGTGGGGGTGCTCAACATTCTCCGCTGGCTGTACGTGACCCGTCGACGGGCGGCCTCACGGGGCCGCAAAGACCCCTGGGGCCGATCCCTGGCGATCGCCCGATTCGTGGGACGCTACATCCCTTTTGGCCCCTACTTGGCCCTAGGGATTGGAATCCTGCTCCTGTATTCCGATCATGTGAGTCTGGTGGGGTTTTAGGCCGGTCGGCCTCGCTCCACGTACCGCAACGCTTTCCGAGGGGATCCAAAAAACGTCGTGACATCCATCCAATCCCGCCTTGCCCTTGTTCTAGCCATCACCGTGGCTCCAGGCTGTGCGTCCTACCAAGCTCTCCAGGCTGAAGTCGTCGAGAAGGACTCTGTGGTGCGCGAGCTGCGCCAGGAGAACACCGACCTGAAGCGCAGGCTGGAAAACACCCTCTACGAGAAGGACCAGGTCCAGGCGGCGCTCGAGGACGCCGCTGGCCTGCTCGACCGCCAGCCAACAAGGGCGGTGCCCGCCTCTGCCCCATCCAGCGCAGGGCCGGACCTCAACCGCGAGGGCCTCGACGAAGTCGGAGTGAGTGTGGACCGTCGCGGCTCGGAGGTGGTCTTCACCATCCCCTCCAAGATCACCTTTGCTTCGGGCAGCGCCACGCTGTCCCGCGAGGGCGAGCAAGCGCTTCTCGCCGTGGCTCGCCGGCTCAAGGCCGACTTCCAGGGCGCTGCGGTCTTCCACGTCGAGGGCCATACGGACTCCGACCGCATCAAGCGCGCCAAGGCCAAGTTTCAATCCAACAGGGACCTGTCCTGGGCACGGGCCCGGGCGGTGCACACCTACCTGGTGACCCAGGGCAAGATCCCCGACGATCGCTTCGTGATCGTTGGGCACGGGCCGCACCGGCCTGTGGCGTCGAATGAGTCCAATGAGGGCAAGGCACAGAACCGGCGGGTGGAAATCGTGGTTCGGTGAGGGGGCAATGGACCTGGGCTTGCGGCCTGGGTTTGTGGAGCGCGACGCGTGGTTCTGATTGGCGGTGACGCTGGTCGGAGGTGCGCGTCGCGCTCGTTTGGGAGCGTAGGGCGAGGAGGAGACCTCGGATGGGGAAGCTGAGCGAGCCGGTCCACTGCCCCTCATCCCTTGCGTCGGAGCCCCTCGGCACAGCCCCAAACCCCACCCGCGCCCAAGAATCCCACCCTTCACGTAGGCTAAAAGCATCGAGACAACGCTGCACCAGGCATTCCCATGAGAGCTTCACCACCAAGGCGCGCACCAAGTACCCACCCAGGGTGGGCTGCGCCGTGGGCGCTGAATGTGGGGTGGGCGATGGCCTGCGCCTGTTGAAACGAGCGAGTACCTGTATCCCAGGGCTCGCTCGGCATGCCGGGAGGGCCCGCAAGGCACCAAACCCTTCCAAGCATGAAAGACGTTGCCACGCTTCACAATATCGCGTTCGTCGGGCACCCCTCTTCGGGCAAGACCACGCTGGTCGACAGCCTAGCCCACATGACCGGCGCTTCTCCGCGGAAAGGGCGGGTCGCAGATGGGACGAGCATCTGCGACACCGAACCCGAGGAACAGGAGAAGCGACACACGCTGCAGCTCAGCTGTGTCCACGCCGAGCATGGGGGCAAGAGCTGGAACTTCCTCGATTCGCCCGGCTACCCAGAGTTTGTGGCGCAGGTGCAGTCGGCCATGTTTGCGTCCGACCTGGTTGTAGGGGTGGTGAGTTGTTCGAGCGGAGCGACCTTCAACTTGCGCTCGAAGATGCGTAGTGCCGCCGAGCTGGGGCGCGGGCGAGCGGTCGTTGTTACCCACCTCGACATGGACAACGCGGACTTCGATGCGACAGTGGATCAGCTGCGGGAGAGGGTCGGGGAGAACTGCGTTCCGGTGCTCCTACCCAATGAGAGCGGCCCCGGGTTCGCGTCTGTTCGGCGCACGGTTCTCGACATGGATAGCCCCTGGTGCAGTCGCCTGAAGGACCGGGTGATGGATAGCTGCGACGACGAGCTCCTGATGATGGAGTATCTCGATACCGGGGACCTCACCGAGGAGCAGCTGGATCGGCACATGCCCGCCGCTATCGCGAGCGGAGCCCTCGTTCCTGTCCTCGTGTGCGATCCCGATTCGTCGACGGCGGTGGACAGTGTGCTGGAATTCCTGCAGCGCTTCGCGCCGGATCCCGCAACGCGCAAGACCCTCGACGAGCAGGCTCAGCCGGTGGCCCCCGATCCGAAGGAGCCCCTTTCCGCCACCGTCTTTGCGGTGACAAGCGATCCCCACGTCGGCAAGGTCTGCATGGCCCGCATTCATCGTGGAACCCTGCAGGCTGGAGACTTGGTGGGCCCAGGCAAGGGGGAGAAGCTAGGCGGGCTCTTTCGCATGATCGGCAAGCAGCGCGAGCCCGTGGACAGCGCCGGACCCGGTGAGTTGGTCGCCTTCAGCAAGGTCGATGGAATCGGCCTGTGGGAGGCCTTTGGCAAGGTCGGCGATGAGCCGGTCAAAGTTCTTCGCCCTCACGTGCCGTCGCCTTCGGTGGCCTGGGCGGTCACACCCAAGTCCCGGGGTGACGAGCAGAAGATCGGTGAGTCCCTCCACAAGCTGGAGGTCGAAGACCCCACGTTTCAGGTCGAACACACCCGCGACACCCACGAGCTGGTGGTGCACGGCATGAGTGATCTGCACCTGTCGACCCAGCTTGCCCGCTTGGACCGTCGCTTCCATGTCCAGGTCGACCATGCCTTACCGAAGGTGGCATACCGGCAGACCATTACGAAGTCGGCAGAGGGCCATCATCGTCACAAGAAGCAGAGTGGGGGCCGCGGTCAGTTCGGTGAGTGCTTTCTTCGGCTGCGTCCGGCCGAGTCTGGAGCCGGCATCGTGTTCGTCGACAAAGTGGTGGGGGGGGCAATCCCAAGGAACCTGATCCCTGCTGTGGAGAAGGGCATCCAGGAGATCGCATCGAGCGGAATCCTGATCGCTGGCGAGGTCGTGGACGTGGAGGTCGAGCTTTACGACGGCAAGTTCCACCCTGTGGATTCGGATGAGGCGAGCTTCAAGGCCGCGGGGAAGCACGCCTTCAAGGAGGCATTCCTAGCAGCGAGGCCTGTCCTCTTGGAGCCGGTCATGGATGTGCAGGTTCACGCGCCGACCAGCGAGGCGGGGGCGATCCTCTCGGATCTCACCAGCCATCGTCGGGGGCACGTGCACGACCAGATCACAGAGGAAGACGGCTCGGTGACGACGATTCGGGCGGAGGTACCGCTGCTCGAGATGCAGACCTATCACCGGGACCTCAAGTCGCTCACGGCGGGCGAGGGGAGCTTTGGGATGGAGTTCACCCGCTTTGGGCCGGTCCCAGCCCCCAAGCAAGCCCAGATCCTCAGGGCCAACAGCTCCAAGCAATAGGGACATCTCAAGGAGGTTGTTCCGGCATTGGCCAAGGGCGCGGCCGCGGGAATCCGATCGGATTCCTGCGGCCGCGTTCTCGCGGTTTTGGGGTGATTTGCGAGGTCCAAGACCCCTGGGCGCAGGCATGGGATGGGAATTCCCATCGCTTCGACGGGCCTGGGGAACAAACCCGGCCAAGCCCTTAGGTCGGGTCCCTTCTTGTTCCGACACACACCCCTAGTCCCTCTAAGAGCCCCTCTATGATCACAATGGAAGAACTACTGGCGCTGATGGTGCGCCAGGGCGGATCCGACCTCCACATCTCAGTTGGCAGCCCCCCCCGGATCCGGGTGGATGGCGTCTTGCTGCCCGTGGAGCACGAAGCCCTCGACGCTGAGGGGACGCGCCGCCTTGCGACAAGCGTCTTGGCCTCGGATCAGATCGCGCGGCTCGATCGGGATCTGGAACTCGACTGTTCCTTCGGGCTTGAGGGCTACGGGCGCTTCCGCGTGAACGTCTTCTACCAGCAGGGGGCCGTGGCCTGCGTGCTGCGCTTGATTCCGAGCGCGATTCCGAACTTCGAGTTGCTGGGGATGCCGGCGGAAACCTGCCAGCGCATCTGCAACCTGAAAGCTGGTCTGGTGCTGGTCACCGGCGCCACCGGTTCCGGCAAGTCGACCTCGCTCGCAGCGATGATCGACTACATCAATACGAATCGCCAGAACCACATCGTGACCATCGAGGACCCGGTGGAATTCACGCACAACCACAAGCAGTGCATGGTGACCCAGCGCGAAGTGGGTGGGGACACCAAGGGCTTCGGGCCTGCCCTGCGCAGCGTGCTGCGTCAGGACCCCGACATCGTGCTGGTCGGTGAGCTTCGCGACCACGAGACCATCGAGGCCGCCCTGACCCTTGCGGAGACTGGGCACCTGACCTTTGGAACGCTCCACACCTCGGACGCCGTCCAGACGATCAACCGGATCATCGACGTCTTCCCGCCCCACCAGCAGGACCAGGTGCGCACGCAGCTTTCGTTCTCGATGGAAGCCGTGTTCTGCCAGAAGCTCCTGCCGCTGGCCCAGGGCCGAGGCCGGGCGATGTCGATGGAGGTCATGCTGGCCACTGCCGGTATCCGCGCGCTGATTCGCGAGGGCAAAGGGCACCAGATCTACAGCCACATTCAGACCGGCGGACGCATGGGGATGACCACCATGGCCCAATCCTTGGCCAACCTGGTCAACACTGGACGTGTGCGCAAGGAAGCCGCTGAGCACGCTCTCAGCGATCCGTCCGAGCTCAAGTCTCTGCTGAAGGCAGCTTCCTGATGGTCGGCGTCTCCACAAAGATCAAGCGCCTGCTCGTCGACGAGGGGCTCGTCCAGCCCGAGCAGTGGGAGGTCGCCGCAAAGCGCGGGAGCGACGTAATCGAAGCTCTCTTCGAAGACGGCGCCCTTGAGGAAGAGGGATTGATGGAGGTCCTCGGTCGTTCGGCGGGGGTGCCTCCTGTCGATCTCACCAAGGTGACTCCCGATCAGCGGGCCCTGGACACGATCGATGAGGATGCGTGCAAAGAACACTGCATTCTCCCCATCACGCGCAACGGGGACATCCTGACCCTGGCGGTTTCCGATCCGTTCGACGTGCTGCTGTTCGACGACCTCAAGCGGATGACCAAGTGTCAGCTGCGACCGGTTTTCGCCCACCGTCCGATGCTGCGCGCAGCGATCGAGACGACCTTTGATGGGGGAGCCGCCCAGGTCCAGGAGATGCTCGACCAGGTGAGCGAGAACTCCGAGCTGGAGGCCCCGCCGGAGGAGAGCGATACCGAGGACATCGAGAACGTTCAGGATGGGGACGAGGCGCCCGCCGTCAAGCTGGCCAACCTCATCCTGCTCCGTGCGCTGAAGGCCAAGGCCTCCGATATTCACATCGAGCCGGGAGACAAGCAGGTCCAGGTCCGCTTCCGTGTTGACGGTCGGATGCAGAGGATCATGAACCCGCCCAAGGGCCTTCTGAACGCGCTCAATTCGCGCCTGAAGATTCTCGCCAAGCTCGATATTGCCGAGCGCAACAAGCCCCAAGACGGCAAGTTCCAGATCCGCTTCGAGGGGCGATCGATCGACTTCCGACTCTCGCTGCTGCCCGTCGTTGGTGGCGAGAAGGCCGTGATTCGAATCCTGGACGGTGGCTCCTCCGCGATGGCGCTCGACGCCATGGGCTGGGAGCAGAAGTCCTACAACGACGTGATGAAGGCCATCGAGTGTCCCTATGGGATGTTCCTGGTCACTGGACCGACAGGTTCGGGTAAGTCGACCACCCTGTACTCCTGTGTGCAGTCGGTGGCGACCCCCGAGGTCAACGTAACGACCGTTGAGGATCCGGTCGAGTATCGGATGGACGGCATCAACCAGGTGCCCGTCAACCCCAAGCGGGGCCTGACCTTTGCCGGAGCCTTGCGCTCGATTCTGCGTCAGGACCCCGACATCGTGCTGGTGGGTGAGATCCGGGACAAGGAGACCGCGGACATCGCCATCAAGGCGGCGCTCACCGGTCACCTGGTGTTCAGCACGCTGCACACCAACAACGCAATCGCGACGATCACGCGCCTCACCGACATGGGCATCGACCCCTTCATGGTGTCGAGCTCGCTCCTGATGGTCGCGGCACAGCGCCTCGGCCGGCGCCTCTGCGGCAGCTGCAAGCAGCCCGTGGAGGACCCGCCCTTCGAGCACTTGCTCAGCCTCGGGATGATGGAGGAAGACTTCGAAGGCATGGAGCTCTTCGCACCCAATCCTGCCGGTTGTGCGCGCTGCAACCAGGGCTATCGGGGGCGCTTCCCCGTCCTGGAGACCCTCACGATCAGCCCCGAAATTCGCCGCCTGGTTGTGGCGGGCAAGTCGGTGGACGAGATCAAGGAATGCGCCCTCGACGAGGGCCTACTCACCCTGCGACGCGTAGGGATGTTGAACGCTTCTCGGGGCATGACCTCCGTGGAAGAGATTCTGCGCATCACCCTCGAAGACTGATCCGCTTCGACCCCATCTGACCGAAATCGCATAGGAACAGTCCGTTGACTCACTTCAAGTACGCCGCCAAAAGCGCCCAAGGGCAAACCGTAAACGGCATCATCGACGCCGCAACCAAGCCTGAGGCCGTCGAAGCCCTGCGCCGCCAAAATCTGGTGGTGATTCGTCTGGATGAAACCAAGCGGAACGCCAAGAAGGGCGATGGGGGAGGCGCCAACCCGAGCAGTGGTGTCGGCAAGCCCTCCAAGAGCAAAGCCAAGACGCCGAAGGCCAAGAAGGGCGAACTCGTCATCTTCACCCGCCAGTTGGCGACCATGGTTGGGGCGGGTCTCTCGCTGCTCGAGTCCCTGGAGGTGCTCTGCTACCAGGCGGAGAGCGAGGGCATGAAGCTCGCCTGCGAGATCCTGGTGGCGGAGGTGCGCGGGGGTAACGACCTTTCCGCAGCGATGGAGAAGTGTCCCAAGGTGTTCAACCACCTGTACATCTCGATGGTGAAGGCCGGCGAGATCTCGGGTCAGATGGACGTCATCCTCAACCGTCTTGCGGACTACGAAGAGGCCGCCGAGGAGCTCAGCCGTGAGATCAAGTCCGCGATGACCTACCCGGTCATTTCAATGGTCTTGGTCTTGGGCATTACAGCCTTCCTGATGATCGGCGTTGTGCCTACGTTCAAGGAGATGTTCGAGTCCCTGGATGCAGAGCTGCCCGACATCACCAAGTTCGTCCTGGCGGTTTCCGACTACATGCGAGCCAACGTCCTCGCTCTGGCGGCCGGGGCGATCACCTTTGTCTTCGCGATCAAAATCGGCAAGAACACCAACCCCGGCGAGAAGCTGTGGGACCGGATGATGCTGAAGCTGCCGGTCTTCGGAAAGCTGTTCCAAAAGGTCTGCCTGGCGCGCTTCAGCCGGACCTTCTCCACCCTCATCCGCTCCGGCGTCCCGATCATGTCGACCCTCGACATCGTCGCGAACACCTCCGGAAACCGAATCGTGTCCGATGCCGTGGCCAACTCTCGAGAGAGTGTGCGGAACGGTAACTTGCTCTCGGAGCCCCTTTCCGAAGAGCCGGTGTTCCCGCCCATGGTCACGCGCATGATCGCCATCGGCGAGAGAACGGGCGCGCTCGAGGCGCTGCTGGAGAAGATTGCAGAGTTCTACGACAGCCAGGTGAAGGCCCAGGTCAAGGCGCTCACCAGCCTCATCGAGCCCCTGCTCATCAGCTTCATGGGCGCGATCGTAGGCGGCGTTGTGCTCGCCATCTTCGCTCCCATCCTTGAGATGGTCAGCAACCTGTCGGGCAAGTAGGCACCAACTCAGAGCCACGAATCAGGCGCCCCCGGGCCGGCTTATGCCGGTCCGGGGGCGCCTTCATAGGGCTCCCATGGCGTCGGATACGGGCTTCTGGAGCTAGATGACGGCCCTGTCATTTTTGAGCGGCGGAACCGCCAGACGAATCCGGATTCTTTCTCAGCGGAGGCTCAAGCAAGAGCCCGCTCTTCGACGAAGAAGGGTGCAAGTGAAAGGGAACTGCGGCACTTGCCGCCTGACTCCAACACGCGTGCTTCCGACCGTTGGGGGCGCACTTCAACCTCCGGCAAGGCTCACCTGAGCTAGCCAAAACTTCGACCGCAGCACTCTCCGCAGTGCCCCAGGGAAAACCAATACACCCATGACTCAGAACAAGCGCAACGGGGGCTTCACCCTCATCGAGCTTATGATCGTCGTGGCCATCATCGCGGTGATCGCCGCTGTGGCCATTCCGAAACTGATGAGCGCCCGTATCTCGGCCAACGAGAACGCCGCCATCGCTACCCTGCGTTCCATCGCTGCTGCTCAGCAGCAGGTGCAGGCCTCCGGCGCCATCGACACCGATGGTGACGGCGGCGGCGAGTACGCCTTCTTCGGCGAGCTCTCCGGCACCGTTCCGATGCGCATCTACGTGCCCCTGGCCGCGCCCGTTCTCGGCGCCGACCCGGACGACATTCTTGACCCGCCCTTCATGGCGAGCGCCTTCGGCAACATCACTGCTTCGGAGGTCGAGCGTCAGGGCTACTTCTACCAGATCTTCCTTCCCGCTGAGCAGACCGGTGCTGGCGTTGTCCCCGCTGTGACCGAGGCGCCCACGGGCGGCACGCTCGCCGGCGACCTTGCCACCTGGAACAGCGCTGACACCGAGATCCTCTGGGCTGCTTACGCCTGGCCCGTCGACGCTGAGAAGACCGGCAACCGCGTGTTCTTCATCAACCAGGAGGGCGACGTCCTCGCCTTCGACAACCGTGACCAGACCTACGAGCGCACCGGCAACGGCCCGGCGTTCGATGCGGCCTACGACTCCGGCGTTGTCGCTTCCTCGATGGACACCAACCTCGGCCTGGCCTCCATGGGCCGTACGTCGAACGACGGTGAGATCTGGACCCCGGTCGGCAACTAAGCCTGATCGGCACCCAGTGCCAAAGCGCAAGGCGTCACCGGCTCGACCGGTGGCGCCTTGCGTCATTTTCGTGCGTGCAGGTTTGCCTCATTCCTCGGGCAGGCCGAACAGGCGCGACGCATTCAGCGTGGTCTGGTGAGCGAGAAGCGCGGGATCGACCTCGCGCAGCTCGGCGATGCGCTGCAGGGTTCGCTCGACGAAGGCTGGCTCGTTGCGCTGGCCGCGGTGACCCTGGGGAGGCAGGTAAGGGCAGTCCGTTTCGACGAGCAGCGATTCGGCCGGAACAGCCGTGGCCGCCCGGCGATTGCCGTCGTTGGCCGGGTAGGTGACGATGCCGGAGAAGGAGATCATCAGGCCCGCCTCCAAATAGGGTTCTAGCTCTCGCTCAGTCAGCGAGTAGCAATGCATGACCCCGCGCACCCCTGGAACCGCGCGAAGGGCTGCAACCACGTCGTCGTGCGCGTCGCGGCAATGGATCACGACCGGCTTGTCAATTTCGCGAGCGAGCTCCAGGTGCCAGCGAAAGCTCGAGCGCTGGGCCTCGGGGTGCCCGTAGCCCTTGAAGAAGTCCAGGCCGGTTTCGCCGACCGCAACGCAATCCGGCCGGCGGCAAAGCGCAGCGATCTCGCCTTGCGTGGCGAAGTCTAGGCTTGTGGCCGCGTGGGGATGCACGCCCGCGGTGGCGTAGAGCCCGGGCTCATCGGCGCTGAGTTCGAGCGCCTGAAGGCTCGTCCCATGGTCGGTGCCGACGACGATCATCCGTCCCACGCCAGCGGTGCGCGCTCTCTCCAGGACCGCCGTGCGGTCCTCTGCAAAGGCCAGGTCGAAGACGTGGCAGTGGCTGTCGGTGATCAACGGTCGTCGGAGACGATCGGCGCTGCACCCGAATCATCCATGAGTTCTCCGCGGCAGTTCTCTTGGATCATGTCGTTGAGGAACTGGCGGAAGTTGAGGTCTGACTCGCGGGCCAAAGTCTCGGCGAACAGGCGGCATCCGGTTTCCCTTGGCAGCAGTTCGCGTAGGGACTGGGCGGCCATGCGTCGCAGGTAGCCGTCGCCCATGGATTCGACGAGGCAGGACTCGAGGGCCTCCTGACCAATCGGCTCGTTCGGGAACAAGCGCATTCGCTTGGCCGCGAGGTAGCGGGCGCGGGGCTGCATCAACAGGTTGGTCGCCACGTCAGCCAGCATCGGAACCGGGGACTGGCCTGTCAGCTGACAGGCGTCGACCCAGCCTTCGACCAGGAACTCGTCGTCGGGCATCGTCTGGGTGGGCTTTTCCCGTCGACGCAGGTGAGCGGCGGCGCTGGCAAGGAACACCTCAGGCGAGGTCTTGGCCAGCACGATCGTCGCCTCCGTTCGGTCGTCGATGGGGAACCCGTAGTTCATCATCAGAGTGCGCAGCAGCTCGCGGGCCGACTCAGGGGCGGCGAAACCGCCGACCCAAATCAAGGCGCGGCGCACGAGGTAAGGCTCCTTCTCCGCGCCGGTGTAGGCATGCAACGCGGCGTTGCCAATCTCCTCCTCGCTGACTTTGAGTCCTTCGATCAGCTGGCGTTGTTCGGCGAGATGGCGATCGTGGTAGTCCGAGGTCAGGGTCGGGTCCAGTGGCCTCGTCGCCTCGATCAAGCGCCCTACCGCATCCCGCGCATCTTCACCGACGGGCGCATCGAGCGGGATGTGCCACTCATCCCGTGCGGGCCCATCGGCTTCACTTGCGGCCTCGACCAGCGAGTCGGTTTCCTCGGCGGACTCCGGAGAGTCTGAATCCTGTGCGCCTCCGACCTGGGGGCTGCAACCGATGAGGAGGCAGCCGACCAGCCACAGGGGGAGCGGGCCGATACTCGCGAGGCCGGACGGAGGGGGGGAAGGCAAGGGCATGGGGAGGGTCGAAGGGCGGGTCCTGGGGCAGCCGTGCCTGGCTAGGGCTTCTTACGGTGGAGCGGCAAGAGCCTTGGTAGCCGAACGCAGCTTGAGGGTATAAGGGATTCCGGTGACCTTGAGCCCAGGGATCCGCCATCTGCTCGTTCCGCGCCCCGCAACCGCCAGCCCGTGATGCACACCACCTTCCGATTCCTTCGCCCGGGGCTCATTTTCGCCGGGCTGGGCCTCGCCATCTCCGGGTGCTCGACCAACGGCAACGGGGCCTCGACCGGCGAGCTCTTTGTGGAGTCGTGCTCGCTCGGCTGTACCAACGGGCAGGGGGGCGAGCAGGTGTTCTGCGGGGTGGTGAGCACCTTCCTGAACCAGGAGATCTCGCTGCTGTTCTCCGAGCCGGTGGACCTGGCCAGCGTGAGCGGCAGCTCCTTCCGCGTGCAGAGCACGTCGGGGGGCTCCGACCCCCAGGGCCAGTTTTTCCTCGACCCTGGGGACGAGCGGCGGCTGATCTTCCGGCCCTCGCTCACCTTTGACGCGAACGGGAGCCCCGTGTTTGGATTCGAGCAGGGTGCCGTCTACGAGATCCTCATCCCTGGCGAAGCCCAGGGGGACTCGCCCCCCTTTGTGCGCAGCAAGTCGGGGCGTGCGAACCAGTCCCGGGTGAAGTGCACCATCGGGATCACGGGCGAGGTCTTCGATGCCGTGCCCGGTCCGCCGGCGATGGAGCTGTACCTGGATCGCGTGGTCGCCTTTGATGGAATGGGGGAGCCCCTCGAGCTGGACCTGGTGACCGACAGCAGCGGCATCGTGCCTATTTTCGATGGGTTCGGGACGGATGGGCTGGCCAACAACTTGGCGAACGGGCCCGTCGAGATCGTCGACGTGTGGCGCTCAAGCCAAGTCTGGTTCCGCTTTGCTGACATCATGAACCCGGCCACCCTGGCCAATCCCACTTCGCAAACATCCCAGACGCTGCGGGTGGCGCTGGACGCGGACGGTTCGATCTTCACGGCGGACGATCAGAACACTTTGGCGGGCAGCTACGTCGTCGAGGTAGACACCGAACGTCTCGAGACCCGCGTCTCCTTCACGCCGGCGGAGCCTCTGCCTTCCGCCGGCGACCCACCGCTCAAACTCCTGATCGAAGCCCCCGATAGCATCACCGACTTGGTGGGCAACCCGCTCGTGGAGTCCGGTGGGGGAGGCACGTTCACGGCGATTCCCGAGGTTGTGGAGTTTGACGCGATCACCCTCTCAGAGGACTTTGGGGCCGGTGCGGGCACCCCGGGATCCGGGGAGGACGAGGCGGAGGGCAGCGCGCTTTGGGGGGCCGGCCGACTTGCGCCGGGGACCAGCGGGGGCACAGGGCGCCTGGGAGACCTATGGCTGCAAAGCGGCGAAAGCCTCGTGCTGAACACCGACAGCCAGGACTTCCCGCTGGCGGTCCAAGGCGGCTCCAATGTGCCCAACTTGCTCGGCAACGGCATCGATGACGACATGGATCCGGGCACGCCGGATGTCTATCCAACCGCCCTCGTCGTCGACGATGGGGTCTTCGAGTTCAGCTCGCTCCGAGTCGAGACCGGGGCCACGCTGCGCCTTGAGGGCAGCAATCCCGCCCGCATCTACGTGAGGGGGACGGTTCGGATCGCCAGCGACGCGTTGATCGACCTGTCCGGTCGCGCGGCGCCGGACCACGATTCCACGCAGCTCGCCCCCGAGGTGATGTCCGACCCGCCCACCGT
>CAYWNK010000135.1:0-16693 GCA_964459495.1 uncultured Planctomycetaceae bacterium | reverse complement strand
CACCCCTGCTCCACGAGTCATAGGTAGATCCCCAAGCCGAACTGCAGGTCGGCCAGCTGATCGTGCAGGGTGAGTGCGATCGCGTCCTGGCCACCGGTGATGGCGGCCTGGCCGTCGGTGGCGAGCTGGGTGAGGCGCGGCGCGTGGTCGGGGTGCTGGGACGCGAGCATCCCGGCGTGCTTGAGTACGCTGGCGAAGGCCGCCGCTGCGTCCGCGAGCTTGCCGCCATCGGGACTGGGCTCGCTGGCGCCTGTCGCCGCACGCGGGGTGGAGTCCATTGCCGGCCGTTGCTCGCCGGGGCCCTCGGGAGCAGGAATCGCGGCCGGGTCGTGCGTCTGCTCGTTTTCCAGGTAGGGGTCGGGATCGCTGCCGTCCCCAGGGATCAGCCCGCTCTCCTTCCAGGCTTGCATCGCAGCTTCGCGGACCTCCTGGGCATCTTCACCGCTGGCGACCAGGATCTTCTCGACGGATCGACCCGACAGCTCATCGATCATCCTGACCGAGACCATGCCGCTGGCGTCGTGGCTGACCTCCACCGCAATCGGCCGTGCATCCTGTCCCTCGGGCGCGGGTGGGAGGTTGTCGATGATGAGCTTGCCCAGGATCAGGTTGCGCAGGGGGTTGCGCTCCGATCCCTGGAGGATCGTGAGCACGACCATGGGCTGTTCGCTCTCCCCGGTCCCAAAGCGGTGGGTGTGGCGGCCGGGCAGCGGGGAGTTGCGCGGAAGGATGATCGCGTTGGAAACGTAGGTCACTCGATCTGGCCCGTCGTGCATGGCGGCCACACCGATGGGGTGGGAGGCGACATCCAGCAGCTGGGGGCCAATCTCGACGCCGTCGATCAGCGCGCCCTGCAGGGCTGCGCCCAACGCGACCGCTTCCTGGGGCGGGATGGCCGAGCTGGCCTCCCAGCCGTAGGTGCCGTGCAGCGCCTCCCAGACGAGCGGACTCTGGGTGGCTCCGCCGACGAGCAGGACCTGATCGATGTCCGCGGGGCTGCGCTTCGCGTCGGTCAGTACGGAGGCGACGCAGGCGAGAGCTCGGTCAACCAGGGGTTGGAGGATCCCGTTCAGCGTGTCGCGATCGAGGGCTAGCTCAAGGTGGTGGGGTTTGCCGGCGAGCTCGATCAGGAAGGGGACTCGGACGACTGTCTTCAGGTCTGCGCTGAGGGTGTGCTTGGCTTCACGCAGGGCGCGCGTGAGTTTCTCGAGTGCATCCGGCTGTGCGGCGGCGGCCGCGGCGAGCTTGGGGTCGTCCGCGCGCAGGTGATCGAGGGTGAGCTGGAGCAGCCGCTGGTCGAGGTCGTCGCCCCCCAGGCGCGCATCCCCACGCGAGGCAAGGACCTCGACGAGCTCGCCCTGTTGGTCCACGATGCTGACGTCAAAGGTGCCGCCGCCCAGGTCGAAGACGAGCGCGATGCGATCCTGGGGCTTGCCGTTGGCGTGGGCCAGCGCCGCTGCGGTGGGCTCATTGATCAGGCGCACGACATTCAGCCCGGCTTGCTCGGCTGCCTGGCGCGTGTCGCCCCGCGCGCTCTGTTGGAACCAGGCCGGGATCGAGATCACGACGTCGTGGGGCTTCTCGCCGGCGACTGCTTCCGCCCGTGCACACAGGGCGCGGAGGATGTGCTCGGCCACGTCGACCGGCCCGATCTTGGCGCCGTCGACGTTCCAGCGGCGGTTGGTGCCCATGTCCCGCTTGGTCGAGCGAAAGAGCCGGTCGGGGTGCAGCAAGCCCAGGTTCTCGGCAGCTTCCCCAACCAGCACTGGCCCCGCTTCGGGGTACAGCACTACCGAGGGCAGCAGCATCGAACCGTCCTGATCCAGGAGTTTGGCCTGCCCGTCCCGCACCCAGCCGATGGCGGAGCAGGTCGTCCCAAGGTCGATCCCGAAGGTTGTCATGCCTGCTTTCCGTAGACCCTGACCTGGGCGGTGCGCAAGACCTTGCGCCCTTGGCTAGCACGAAGGCGCCAGCCCCGGCGGAGGGTCTCAGCGATCTGGCCAGCGAGCTGCGGATCGTTCGTCGGGACGACCTCGATCACCCGGTGCAGTTCCGGATCGAATGCTCCGCTGCCTGGCGTAGGCTCGATGTCCATGCGCTGGAGTTTCTCCATCGCGACGTCGAGCGCGATCCGCAGCCCGCGATCCACCGCGCTCAAACTCTGGGCACGCCGTCGCAACCATCGCCTCCGTTGGGGTGGGGGCTGCGGCGTTTCCAGTGCGCGCTCGTTCGCCTCCATCAAGTCGAGCAGAGCTTCCAGCGCCCCGCTATCACCGGTCGAAGACTGCGCCCCTTGCGTGGGCAGCTCTTGGAGAGTCTCCAGGACTCGCCCCAGTCTCGTGTGCAGCTGGGCAACGCCCCTGCCGATGTCCGCGATGCGGTCGTCCGATGTCATAGGGTCAATCTAGTCTGAGCCTGCCCGGGCGGCTACCGGGCCGAGGGGGATCCCAAGCGGGTGTGGTCTGGTTGGCTTGTGCAGCGTGGCACAGCGCGATTCACGCTGCGGAACCCAAGCGCCGCCTGCGATTCGGTGACTAGACCCGGCGAGCCTGATCTAGGTTGCACGGATACGAGGGAAGCACGGTGGGCTTGGGCTTCTTGCAGCAAGGACGAGGTGCAACACCTGCGACGCCCGAGGCTAGATGGAGCAAATCCCCACATCGAACATCCGCACTGCGGTCGCCAAGCCGCGAGCATCGGTCGAACCATCCGCCTACAGGACGTGCGCTTGCCTCGATCCCCAGATCACCGAAGCACGCCTAGTTCCGAAGGAACCCGCCAACGAGAGCGGCCCCTTGCATCGCTCCCGATCAGGGGAGACACGATGCAAGGGGCCGCGCAGAAGACCCACTCAAGCTAGCTAGAACGAATCACACTGAAGCCGAACCGGCGGACACTCGACAGGTCCATCCACATCATTGGAACAGGACCTCGAGTCCTTCGGTGAAGTTCGAGGTCGGGCCTGAGCCGGGCAGGAAGTCCCGGTGCCAGAGCTGGAAGTTCCAAACGTCGCCGGCGAGGACAGTGACTCCGAAGGAAGGCGGTTCAGGGAAGTTCGTCAAGGGCAGCTGACGGGAGAAGGAACCACCGGAGATGATCCCCAGGAAGCCCAGGCCGTTGAAGCGCGTGAGGTTTCCCAGGATGCACAGATTGCCCTGGCTGTTGTTGGGGTTGGCGATGAAGCCCTGCGTGCGGCTGGCGATGAAGTACGCAAACTGCCCGCTGGGGACGTTGCTCGCCACAAGGGTGAAGTCGTCAGCGAAGGCGACATCGCTTCCCGTGGCGCCGAGCCTGCCGAGCTGGCCGGTGCTGTTGGGCGTCGTTTGCTCGCAGTAGTTTGTGCCCAAGGTGTTGCTTCCGCAGTTGTAGCGCAGGGTTCCATTCCACACGCGATTGGGGATCGGGAAGCTCCCGAAGAGGCTGACCTGGCTTTCGCCGAGAGTGAGGGTCAGGTCTGGGTTGGAGTAGAAGTCATTCGAGCCATTCCCGAACGAGTAGTTGTGGCCTGCTCCGATGATCCGCAGAGCGACTCCGTGGGGGCCCTGCGGTAGGTTGAAGTTCGCGGGGAACTCCACCAGGGATGGTGTGTTGTTGCCGGCGGTCACGCCGCTGCCGGTGGTGATCAGGCTCCAGACGGAAGCGTCGGTTTGGTTGCCGACAAAGGTTCCCGGCGTGGTCCAAACCTCCAGGGTGAAGGGCATGCCGGCGGGGCCTTCGGCGTCGGTGTCCAGCTCGGAAACCATGATGCCGACCGGGTTCAACACGTTGATGTCGAAGAACATGCCCGAGTTGCTTCCAAGGGAGATGTTGCCGGTGAACGGGATGGTCGTCTGTTCCTGACAGAGTCCAGCCTGGGCAGAGAGGGGGGAGCCGGAGATTGCGATCGCAGAGCAGGCTGCGGCTAAGGTCAGGCGAATTGTCATGGATGAAAACGAACTTGGGATTGGGGCAGCCGCTGGGTTCCACACGAAGGAGTGGATCGCTCTATTGGCAAATCGAGCGCGGGGGAACCTCGCGTGAAGCGGGACCCTCTGTGCTCTTGTTGCTCACCTGTCACACCATCACGCTCGGCAGAGGCGGTCAAGTGCGGGGCCGTAGGGTTCTTGTCATCCATCCTAGCAAGGATGGTGCCAGTTGCCGGGTGGGGCTGGCGCCCGCGGCTCGGGGGGCATGTTTCGCATTGAGAGCTGCATGCGTCGCGTGCTCTGGCGGTGTGCCCAGCCTGGGCTGCTGGCCTTGCCTCAGGGCGCAGTTCTCCAACTTCCGCTTTTTGCGCGGAACTACCGAAACCTCGGCGGGTTGCTGCTTCACTCCGCATCCCCGTCACCCCAGCCCGTCCATGTACATCCAGCGAACAGTCCTGTTCCTCGCCCTGCTTCCAACCTTTGCCTACGGAGGTGATCCCTCCGACATTCCGGGCAATGTTGTCTGGCTGGACGCCAGTGACCCAGATGGCGACGGCGTGGCCGGCGGCGGTTTTGTGGGCGGGTCGACCTGGATCGACAAGTCAGCTGCGGGGGGTGCAGACGCGAGTCAGCCAACACCGATGCGGCGGCCCCAGATTGTCGCGGGGGCGTGGAACGGACTGTCGGCCCTGCGCTTTGACGGCAACGACTTCATGGACGTTGCTCCGAGCAGCTTCGGCATGCTGAATGGAACCAGCGGAGCCACGCTCATCGCCGTAGCGAGCACCATTGCCACGAGCTCCCAACGGGTCTTCATGGTTTCGACCGGCAGCAACTCGGCCCAGACGCGCGCGGGGGTCAATCTCTTTGACGCCTTCGGTACCTCAATCGCAGGATCTGGAGACTTCGGCGCGGCGGGCCGGCGGCTGGACACGAACCCGTTCCAGAGAATCGAAGGGGGCGCGATCACAATGAACACACTCGAGCAGTACGCGGCTGTTTTCGACTACGGCGCCGGACAGCTAGAGCTGTTTGTCGACGGCGAGCTGGTGACGGTGGCCGACAACTTCCAGTCTCCAGGTTCCACCAGTCCGACCGACAGTGTGAATATCCGTGTCGGGGCAGACGCGGTGTTCGGTCAGATCCAGGGGACCCTGCGCGGGGACGTCGCCGAGATCCTGGTCTACGACCGGGTGCTCAGCGAGACCGAGCTTCAGTCCGTGGTGGACTACCTGCATGCGAAGTGGTTTGCCAGCCCCGTGGGGGACTCTTACTGCGGGCCCGCGGTCGCGAACTCGTCCGGAGCTGCGGGGATCCTCGGTGGTTTCGGGTCCGGGATGGCGGCGGCCAACGACTTCACTCTGATCGCCAGCAGCCTGCCTAGCGATGAGTTCGGCTACTTCCTAGCCTCGATGGACATGGGGTTTGTCAGCTCACCGATGGGAAGCCAAGGCAACCTCTGTTTGGGCGGGACGATCGGGCGCTACACATCCAACGTCGCATCCACCGGGGCTGCGGGGAAGCTCCTGCTTCGGCTCGATTTGGCCGACATGCCGCCGCCCCTTCAGGCCATGGTCGGGCCAGGAGAGACCTGGTACTTCCAGTGCTGGCACCGGGATCAGAACCCTGGCTCTACGTCGAACTTTACGGAAGGGCTGAGCGTCGACTTCCAGTGAGCGCCATCAGGCGCCGTTCGCCTCAGCTCACTTTCTTCTCTTTTCTCCGGAACCGTGGGGTGTTTGGCGGGTTAGCGCCTGCTCAGTACCCCCCTTCTCCCTACTCGCCCTCAGTGGCACCCCTACCCTTGCACATTCTCCTCGCTTCTCTGCTGGCCGTCACAGCGTCAGCCGCCAATCCACCGGGGGCCTATGCCCAGGACCCCAAGCCCGCCCCAGCCGATGAGGCCAAAACCGTCTGGGACTACCTTGCTCAGCGCTATGACAAGGACGGGGACAAGAAGATCTCCAAGGCCGAGTACAGCCGTGGGGAGGATGCGTTCAAGCGTCTGGACCGGGATGGGAACGGCTTCATCGAGGCCGCCGATACCGCGTCGGCCGGCGGTGGCCGGGGCCGCGGCGAGCGTGGCGAGCGTGGAGAACGAGGGCAGCGCGGACAGCGCGGTCAACGGGGCGAAGGCCGCGAGCGCGGTGGTGAGCGTCCCACCGCCCCGCGCGAGGGCGAAATGGCGCCCGACTTCGAGCTGGAGACGCTCTACCCGACCAAGCCCGAAACCGATGAGTCGAAAGCGGCCGAGGCAAGGAGCGAGAAGGCTGAGCAGGAAGCCAAGCCTGAGTATGAGTCCACCAAGCTCTCTTCGTTCAAGGGCAAGCGCCCGGTGGCGTTGATCTTTGGAAGCTACACATGACCTCCGTTCCGCCGATCAGTTGGTCGGCTTCAAGAACTGCGCGAGGAATACGGCGAGAAGGTGGAGTTCCTCGTGGTGTATATCACCGAGGCCCACGCGTTGGACGGTGCGAGCCCGATGGGGGGGAACGGTAGCCCCATCGTGGAAGAGCCCAAGACCTTGGAAGAACGACGTGCGATCGCGCAGCGCTGCGACATCGCACTCGGACTGGCTCCCATGCGTGTGCTCATCGACGACATGAAGGACACGGCTGGCCGGGCCTACGCCGGCCACCCCGATCGACTCTTCCTCGTCGACGAGTCTGGTCGCGTCGCCTACGCCGGCGACCGGGGACCCCGGGGTTTCCTCCCCGATGAGCTGGAAGATGCGATTCGCTCGGAGCTCAAGCTAGACCCGATCGAGCGCAAGCAACGAGAGGGCGGGCAGCGGCGACGCTAGCGCTCAGCCGCAATGGTCAGCGCCGCGATGGATTCGCGGCGCTGATCTGCCCACACTGAGTCAGCTGCAATGGGCGGGCGGCGGGCTGACTGATACCGTGGATGTCGACCGTCGTGTCGAACCTTCGAGGTTGTCCCCATCCGCGAGGACTGGGCCTTCGAAGCCGCTAAGCCCGCACCAACCCTGAGATTTAGAGGGCGCCGGGTTGGTCCGATTCTTCCTTGGCTTTGCCCGGCGGGCAAAGCGGCCGGAGGGTTCTCGCTCCCGTCGGTGGGTGTTGGGCTAGGGAACTTTTCCAGCGAAAATCGACAGCATCGTCGTAGGTGGAGTTTTCAGAAGGGCTTGGAGCCCTTTGGCCGAGCGAGCGTTTCGGCATTGGAGATTTGTCCGGTCTTGACAGCTTGGATGGCGTGTGTTTTTTCGAACAGGTCGGAATTCAACCATTCAAACCACGCTTGCCCTGCCATGTTCTTATTCGACGACTTGTTCGAGCGATACGACCCCTGCACCGCACTCCTGGCTGAGGTCGAGCGGGATTATCGCGGAACCTGTGGTTCCACACCTGGTGCGTCGACTGCGGATCTGGCGGCCCTCGTGTCACTTGGCAGGGACGAGGCCTATGCGAAGCTGCTTGAGCACCCGGTCGGTGCGGACCTGAGGCCCGCATCCATTGAGGCCGTTCGCAAGGCCGCAGTTCTAGTCGACGTCCGGAAGGTCTTCCAGTTGACGGCGGCGAGCGTCGCACTCGGGTTGTCCGAGGCGCGGGACCACTCGCCAGAGGAGTGGGAGAGGTTGGCGTACCGGTGCGCGAGCAGGGCCGTCGAGACCTGCACGGAGGAAGAGCGAACCGGGTTCGAGCGAAACCATGACATCCCCTACCCGATGGCAGATCACTACAACTGCCTTCGGGCCGTACTTGAGATCCCGTTTGAGAAGCTCCGGGTCGCTACTGTGAGTATCAACGAGCTGCCCGATCACCAGAGGCTGCCCATCGTTCGTGTCTTCCTGCAGGGGACTTCCCCTGGGGAGGTTGTCATCGAAACGGAGCGCTCCCTCGACCAGGTGATTACAAGTCTCCAGGGCGGACTGAGCATGCTAATGGATCTGCGGATCAACAAGGAGGCCTGACGCCGGTGATGGTGTCACGCATCGATGAGTTGCTTGCCAGCTTGGAGGGCTCCACGAGGCACGACCTTCTGGAGCTCAAGGTCACTCCACCCTCGATGGAGAAGCACGACGCCTGGATGGAGATCGCCGAAGGGGCAGACTTGCCCCTGAGCGAGGAAGAGGCATTTGGTGCTGCCGAAGAGGTCCTCGTTCGGGATCTTTGGCTAGATGAGTTCAGGGCTTCGAATCATCGATCGTTGTACTACCGGAGCGTTGCGGATGAGCCTGATTCCGCTCGCGGAGCTGTTCTGCAGGGGTGGGCTGAACTTGTCGAGCATGGGCTGCCGATCGGAGCAACGATCCAGGACCTCGTCCGTCGAAGACAGTTAGGCCTCCTTGACTCCGAGTCCTTCCTCTACTTTGTGGCCAAACGACTGAACGCCTGTCGTCCCTCTCAGGCGACGGGCTACCTCCTGGGCATGGGGCTGGGAGCTGTAGGGGAATGGATGCGGGCGGCCACCGTATTCCAGGATCTAGCCAGCCGATGTGTGCATCCCAGCTCGCGTGTGCGGACGCTCTCCAACTGGTCGAATTGCCTTGTGAACGCAAAAAGAGACCGTGAAGCCCTAGCGGTTGCCGATCGGATGATCGAGAGCGATTCGGAGCCTTGGGTTTGGATCACGCTCCTTGTAACTGCAACCCGCGCGGGAGAAATGTCGAGAGTCGCTGCGGCTGGCTACAACCTAGAAGAGCTCTTTCGAGTCGACTCCATTGAGGTTCAACAAAGCCGGCATCGCCGGCGGATGAGGGTGCAAGCTGGCCTGCAGGGAGCTCTGCCTGTTCTGGGGAGAGACGAGGAGAAAGTCATGATGTCGCTTGGGGAGGTGTCCCATTGTCTACTCGAGATTTGATTCGGGTGATCTTCGCGTTTGTTCTGCTGGCCGGATTCAATGCCGTGACTCTTGCAGCGAGTTTGAATCCTGGCGGGGGAGAAATGAACCCTCCCCGAAGGGTCGACCCTCAAGGCAGCAAGGGAGCCAGTCAATCACCCGGAAGCCCTCCGCCCTGAGAGTCTGCGCCACAGAGTGTGATTCCGTGGGCACGGCTCGGATGCGCGTCAGCTGCGTTGCGCTGAACTCCGAATGGCGTCCAACCATGAGGAGCTCGGACGCGCCTTGCGGGACTGGATTCGGACCACGCTCCCGAAACCGTTCTCTGTGCCGCAGTCACCTGCTCAGTCCATGATGAATGCAACAACAACCCGGGCATCGATCATCGTGATGTCGATCATGGCCGTTGTGGCCATGCTCACGTTGAAGAAAGGGCCGCTGAGAACAAGCCCCGGCGTTCTTGGGCGGGACCAGGTCGACGCGTTGGCGGATGGGTTCGCCGCAGAGGCTGAGTCGCTTGAGGAGGATAGGAGCGATGGTCCCAATGTCCCTGGAGTCGTATCCGTTGACGATCGGAAACCTGTGGATGGAGGGGCTTCACGGGATTTAACGCTCGTGCTTCCGGATGGCAGAATGCCGATAGACCTCTTCTCTTGCTGGTATCCGACAGGGAGGGTCGTTCCCTTCGGGGGGACGAGTACGCCGCCCTCGGTAGTGGGCTCCAGCGACTGGGGACGGACCGGCTTGCTCCCATGGCGAGAAGGAATGAGCGCGCTTGTCTTTGGCCCAGGTTTGAAGGCGATTCAGATCGATGAGGCTGGATTCGACGGGGGCCGGATCTTGCTTGAGGCAATGCCCGCAACACGCCTTGTGCTAGATGGGGTGAAGGGAGTTGAACAGCAACAGATCAGCGTGGAGGTCGATGGCTACTGCGGTAGCTCCGGCCCTCAAGGCGTAGGTTTGCCTTGGAACCTGCGCATGCGTGCATCCACGGGAGCCCATGATCTACCTACCGTTTCTGGCTGGGTCAGTATTCGGGCGACGACTGGTCTCGGTAGCGCGGTCTGGTCCGGGAATCTGCCGGTGGAGGGCAATGCAATCGTCATGCGATTCGAACCCACCGTGCACATCTCAGGTCAGGTGTCGGGGTTTCCCAGCGGAGAGCCGGGGGGAATTGTGAGCGTACGCCTAGCTGGATCACACTTCAGATCCACAGTGGGTGCCTGCACGGTTGATGGCGACGGTATGTGGACGCTACCGGCGGTGCCCTGGATTGAGGGGGGCTCCTATGTACTACGCTTGGAACACCCGGGAGCAGTCCCGTTTGAGGCCGAGGCGGTGGCGGCTCGGCCGGGCGATGTCCTTGACGTCGAGCTTCACTGGGAATTGGGCGAGAGGCAAAACCTGAAGGCTGTCGACCCTTCTGGGGTCCCGGTGCCGGGCGCGAAGGTGGCGCTGCAATGGTCTGTTGGCGGATCTTGGCTACGAGACGAATCCGTCACCGACGAGAACGGGCTGACGAGCTTCTCCTCGGTGCCGCGGGGCGCGGCCTACTTGAGGGGCTACAAGCCGGGGTATGCCAGGGATGCGTTCGGGCCCTATACGCTTCCTCTCCGGGGGGAGGAACCCATCCTGCTTGAGTTGCAGCCCGTCGGATCGGTCTCGTTGACGTTCGAAGGGGATCTCAAACCGCAGGCGCCATTCATCGTTCAATACAGGCCTAGGGATGGACTTGTCCAGGAGCAGCAATTCCACCCGGCGGAGAATCAGAGCTATCTTGTGCAGCAGGTGCGAGTCGGCGAAACGGAGTTCGCTGTTCAGAGTGACGGGGCAAGTAGCATCGGCCTGGATGTTGTCGATGTGCAGGCCGGGAAGACCACTCCGGTCGTGGTCGAGCTTGCCGGCGATGTTCGTGTGCAAGGCCAAGTGCTCGATGCCCAAACCGGGGAACCGGTGGTCGATGCGAGCTTGGAAGCCTGGAACAAATATGGGATCGGACCGCCGAGTACCGGGAGCCGGGAACCGGTGCTCACCGGACTTGATGGGAGGTACCAGGGCCTCCTGATTTCGCCCAGTGGAGGATTCGTATCCGCGAGCGCAAGTGGGATGTCATCGGTGACGGTGCACGTCGATGGCCCCTTGGCCGAAGAGGCTGAGATACCGAGCATCTCGATTCAGACCCTTCAACCGTTCCGAATGCGACTGATGGGCCGTCAGCAGGGGTTCGATGGCTATGTACTGAGTAGCCCGGCGCTGTTCGGGCTTGCGAACTACACCTTCGATTCCGCAGGGGTTTCGCTTGTTGATGGGTGTGCAGCCTCCAGGCCGGCGCGGTTTGAGATCGACACCCCGGAGCCGGGCTTTTACCAGGTAGAAGCCGACCTCGTTCTTGGGGAGGCCTGGGATATTGACTTGGTCGTCGATGCTGGGCGTGTCGTGACCGTCGACCTTGCTCCATTGCAAAGCGAGCTCGGTGCCGGCTGGTATCACATTCGCACGGAGTATCGGGATCACCAGGGAATGATGATCTCGCACACGCACACGGCGGAAGAGGGACTCACCTCTTTCGAAATCAGAGACATCCCCTTGGTGAACTGCCTGGTCACCATCGCGCGTGGGAAGAAGTGGGTTGGAACAGAGGTTTTCGACCTGACGGAGCCAGGCGACCACAGGGTCTCTGTGTCTCTTGGAGTCGAGTCCATCGGTTTTCGATTGGTGACCGACAGTGACGAGCCAATCGACAATGGTGTCACTGGGCAGTTCGTGAAGTCAGCGGGCAGCGGATACTCATGGCATGCGCATGCGGACTCAGACGGTACCGTGGAAGTTCAGTTCGCAGTGCCTGGCCCTGGAACCTACTACGCGAGTCGCTTCGGGCCGCTAGCGTTCTTTCGGGCGCCTGTCGTCCTTCCCGAGCGGGGGGAAGAATGGCCCCAGGTGCGCTTTGACTTGACCTCGGATGCCGAGCTGTCCTTGAGCCCAAGCCAAGGGGAGCCCCGACCAATCACCGTGGATCTTGGTTTCGAGGAACATTGGGGGGGGCATCGCAGCCTTACGACCGATTCCTCCGGTCGCCTGCCGCGTTTCAGGGCAAGTGAAGGTCTCTACCGGATCCAGGTGACGCAGCCGGGATACTGGAAGGAGACCTGGGAGTTCACGTTGATGCCGGGTGAGAACTCGATCCACTTCGATGTGCGGCCGGTCGGTGGTCTGAGGGTAGAGGTACCGCTCGGAGGGGCGGAGCGGGATGTTGTGGTCTGGTCCCTTGCGGATCAGCGACGGGTGACAGACTGGGAGGACCTGGTTGCCTCTACTGGGAAGCACATCACGGATGCGGAAGGGGCTCTTGAGCTGCCTGCCCTGCCGGCTGGGCCCTATGAGGTTTGGATCCATGGGCAGCGCGAGACGAGTTCGGAGCTCGTAAGCGTGAAGGCTGGGAGCGTGGCGCTGGTTCAGCTGAGCCTGTAGGGCTCGGCGGCCAGCTGCAGGGGACCCAAGCCGCTGGGTTGGCGGTATTCTGGGTGGCGTGTGGAAACCCAATCGACGCCAAGTTCTCGCTTCTTCCTCTGTGTTGGCGGCCGCTCGCGGCGCCTTTGCGGCGGGGCTCGCCAACACCCAGGAAGGTGCGCTCGGGCATCTGACGGGGGACGACTACATGGTCGACCCGGGGGTGACGTACCTGAATCATGCTTCGATCGGGACGATCCCGCGGCTCATTCACGAGGCGCATGTGGGCTATCTCGCGGCGTGTGAGACCAACCCGTGGCTTCACGTTTGGGGAGACGCTTGGGATGGGGCGATCGAGCGGGCCCACGGCTTGGCTGCAGAGGTCTTGGGCACAGACGAAGGGAACGTCGCGATCGTTCGCAACGCGACCGCGGCGTTCGGTATGGCGGCGAACGGGCTGCCCCTTGGGAAAGGGCACGAGGTTCTGTTCAGCTCCCTCAACCATGTGGGCGCTAGCGCGTCGTGGGAAGACGGTGCCGATGCCAGGGGCTTTGGGGTGCGCCGCTTCGCATACCCTGAGCGCGAGGTGGCTTCGATGTCGAGCGCCGACGTGACCGCTGTTCACCTGGACGCAATTCGCGACGAGACCGAGGTCCTCGTGATCCCGCACGTCGACAACATCTACGGCATCCGGCACGACGTGGCGGCGATCGCCAAGGGGGCGCGGGAACGTGGCGTGCGCTGGGTTCTCGTGGATGCGGCGCAGTCGGTGGGGATGCATCCGGTGAAGGTCGATGAGCTTGGTGTCGACCTGTACGCGACAAGCGCGCACAAGTGGCTGGAGGCGCCGAAGGGCACGGGACTCATGGCGCTCTCGCCGGCTGCCCTAGGGGCGATGCGGCCGATGGTCACGAGCTGGGGGCAAAAGGGCTGGCAGGGCACCGCGCGCGCCTTCACCGACTTCGGGACCCGGGACATCGCCAAGGTGCTCACCGTGGGCGATGCCATCGAGCTGCACGGGCGGCGCAGCGCCGGGCGTGAGGACCGTTACCGAATGCTGCGCTCCGCCCTCGCCGAACGGGTGGCGAGTGACGAACGGGTCGAGTGGCGTTCTCCGCAGAACTACGACGAGACAGGCGCGTCGATCGCAGCGGTCGGCCTGCGGAATCACTCCGCTAAGAAACTCGCGCGGGCCCTCTTCGAAGAGGATGGCATCGTGCTCCGGGGCTTCGAGGGCGGCCTGCAAAACCACCTCCGGGTTTCGCCCGGGGCAGCGGAGACCATCGAGGACCTGGAGCGCTTTTGGGGCGCCTTGACCGCAAAGCTCGTCTGATTCGCAGCCGGGTAGCGGGCCCTAGCTTCATTCCCCGTGGGCCTCGAGGAGCGCGCGAGCCTCGGCGAGGCGGCGGCGGAGGTCCTCGCGGCGGAGCGCCTCGAGGACCTGATTTTGCTGCTTGCGGCTGAGCTTGCCCTCGATTTCGCTTTCGAGGACGCCCTCGGGGACCGTGCCCATGTCCCAGTCGTCGCTGCGCTGGGTGGCGAGGGGGAGGTCCTTGTTGCCACCTACCTGGAGATTGGCAAGGGGGTTGCGACCCCATGCATAGCGATAGTGAATGGGGGCCTCGACCAGGGGGCTGGTGAGGACCAGCTGCCTGCGGTCGAACTTGGGTCGGCCCCGGTCGTCTTCGCCAATCTGGACATAGGCGGCGTCGGCGGGCTGGAAGCGGCGATCGGCGCCGGCGATCGCGAAGCCCGTGATCGCGCCGTCCTGGGGATCGGAGACCTGGGTGTCGAAGGTGAGATGGAGCGCAGAGTCCTGGGACTCCATCGATAGGATCACCGGGGGCTTCCAGGGGAGGTGGTCGCCGAAACCGTACTGGGTCGAGAGCGCCCAGCGGGCGATTCGCTCACCGGCGGGGACCTTGACCTGGGGGTGGTACCAGCGGCGGCGCAGGTCGTAGGTGCTCGCGAAGCCGATGTTCTGGTCGCCGGCGTCGTGCAGCTCGCGGAAGGTGGAGTAGTGGATCGCGCGGATGTGAATTCCCGCGTTCACGAATTTCTCCAGGTAGTTGTCGCGCGTTTGGGGGTAGCCGTCGGTGCACTGGGACAGGATGCCGAAGGGAAGCTCGGGGTCGCCGAAGGTCTCGCGCCAGTGGTGAATCATGAGCGGCAGCAGCTCCCGGTACAGGTGCACACCCCGCATGCCGTCCAGCGCGTTGTTGTAGCCCTGGTGGAAGATCGTTCCCTTGATCGAAAGACCCGCTAGCGGGGAGAGCATGCCGGCGTAACAGCTGCCCGGCAGATTGAAATCGGCGATCGGTCCGGGGAGCAGGTCCGCCGGCGCGCTGCGATCGGCCGCGGGGATTGGCTTGCCCTCCTGCTTGAGTCGCTCAACGCGTTCGGTGTGGCGCTTGACGCGCTGGGCCAAGTCGGCCTCGGGGTCCCAGTCGGCAACCTTGGCGTCCCACTCGCTCAGCTTGGCCTGGATTCGGGCGCTGGCCGAGCTGCGTAGGACCTGCTCGGGGATCCAGGTCTCAGCCGATGAGCCCCCACGGGATGCGTCGATCACCCCGATCGGGACTCCGCTCGCCTTGTGCACGCGGCGCACGAAGGTGTAGCCGATGGCGGAGAGCTCCCGCGCCACGTCCGGCGTGCACTCGTCCCAGTCGCCTTTGCGGAAGTGACGGCCAAACCAACCGCTCCACTCGTGCAGGCGGGCAAAGCCCTGGGTGATCTCTGGACCCTCGCCCTGGGGCACGGTGAGGATGCGGATTTGCGGGTAGTTGGCAGAGGCGATCTCCAGTGCGCCGTTCTCAACCTTAGCCAGCTCGAACTCCATGTTGGACTGCCCGCCAAGGAGCCACACGTCACCGATCAGAATGTTGTCGAGGGTCAGCGAAGCAGCCGCGCCCTGGATCGTCATCGCCTGGGGGATCCCGCTGGCGGAGACGGCCGGTAGGGCCACTTGCCAGCGCCGATCATCAGCTGCGGTCGTGGTGGCGCTGTGGCCCGCAAACTCCACCCTGACTTCCTCACCGGGTGTTGCCCAGCCCCAGATCGCGATGGGCTTGTCGCGCTGGACGACCATGTTCGTCTGGAACAGGTTGCTCACGCACAAACCGTCGACGATGGCGGGGACGTCGATCACGTCCTCCTTAGGCATCTTCTGGGTGAAGGCAGGTGCGGCGAGGGCACCTAGGAGGGCGACGGCGTGCAAGATGCGTCGATGGAGACGAGTGAGGTTGTCGTTCATGGTGTTCGAGTGCGGTGCGTCGGGCGGCGGCGAATTAGACGGGCTCTTCCGGGTGCGCAGACTCCGGTGCCAGGAATGCGTGGATGATCACTAGGCCGAGCAGCACGAGGACCATCCAGGATTTGCCGTCGTAGAGGATGCCCTTCCAGGGTTCGCGGGCCTCGGTCCACAGGTGGCGCAGGCGCTCGATGTCGACGGCTCCCATGGCTAGGGCCGCGAGCGCCGCAAGGCGGACGAGGATCCGGAGGGGGGCTGGAATGCCGGCGGCATTCACAAGCGTAGCCGCAGCCAGGGCGAGGGCGGGTACGGCGAAGAGCAGGTGATGCTCGAAGAGGAATGCGGCGACCAGCAGCGGGGCGAGCGCGGCTGCGACGAAGGGCGCGGCGGCGTGTCGTTTGGGGATGGAGGCTAGGGCGAGGAGGGCAGCGGGGATGAGGGCGAGCCACGCGTGGATCGGACGCTCGACCTGGTCCTCGGCGCGGTGAACCAGGAGGCTGCCGAGGGATTGATTGCCGAAGAAGTCCAGCGGCAAGGCCGAGCGGAGGAACTGACCTCCGGGGAGGCGCCCCAGAACCTCGGTATGGAAGGTCTTGATGAGGGCAGCGGCTTGGTTGGGATTGGGTCCGCCGGGCAAGAGATGCAGGGCTAGGAACGCAACGTGGACCAGGGCGTAGGCCAGCGCCGCGAATAGGACGGGCCGCAGCGAGCGCTTGCCGATCGCCAGCAGGACCAGCGAGGGAAACAGCATTGGCTTGAGGGCGAGGCTCAGGCCGAGGATGAGGCCGGTCGTCGCCAAGCGCCTGTGGGCTGCGGCCCAGCACGCTGCGCCGAGGAGCGCGAGCAGCAGGCCGCCGGACTGGCCGGCGGCGAGCTGGTTGGGGACGGCTGCGCTCGCGGCGAGGGCGAGGGCCCAGGCCCAGCCGGGGATGCAAGGGCCGCAGGCGCGGGCGAAGAAGTACACCCCGGCCAGGGTGAGCACCTCGTTGAGCAGGAACCAGATGGCGTAGGCGGATGAGGGCTCGACGCGCGGGACCCAGGAGAGCAGCAGCAGGAACGGCGGCGGGTAGACGAAGGGGAAGAGCGGGAACTCCGGTCCGATCGGCGATCCGCTGAGCAGCGTTCCGAGGTCGTAGGGGTCGAGGCCCTGGGCGCTGACGCGCGTAGCGGCGACATAGGTCGCAAAATCGTTGAGGGCGCCGGAGTGGAGGTGCTCCTGCCAGGCCATCGTGTAGACGAGGGCCAGGTGAGCGAGGAGGAACAGCGGCACCAGGAGCCGGCCGGCAAGGGG
>CAYWNK010000134.1:0-16941 GCA_964459495.1 uncultured Planctomycetaceae bacterium | reverse complement strand
TGCCAGTACTCGTGAAGCTTGGCGCTGGTCTGGTCGAGCAGCCGGACGGCGTTTTGAAGCCGGAGGCGGGCGCCGTAGCGGGACTTGCCCTTGGAGGCGAGGTAGGTGGGCTGGGCCCGGCCGTTGCCGCGCACGACATAGGCCTTGCGGGTCTTGGTTGCGAGGGGCTCACCGGCCTCAAAAGCGCCGAGGGTCGCCGCACCGGCCTGGAGGAGCAGGACCATTTGGAGCGGCAGCTCGGCGGGCATGCCTTCGAGGTAGCGGGCAAGAGCGCAGCGCGGGGCAGCGCCGCTACGGCGGCGGGCGCGGCGGGCTGCAATTTCCTGGGCGCTGGCCTGGCCGAAGTCGAGCTCGGCGAGTTCTGGGGGCGGCGGCCAGGCCAGGGGGGCGGTTACCAGGGCCCCTGGCCGCGAGAACGATCGTCCCCCGGGGTCGAGCACGAAGGGCTCGCCCACGAGGAGTTCACGTAGGCGGTCGTGCTCGGTCCAATGGAAGGCTGCTTTCACGGGCTGAGGTGGCTGATCGTCGCTCGGATTGTCGTAGGCTAGGGGGAGTCCAACTACCGCCTGATCAGATGACTAAGAAAAACGGAAGCGCCGCCGGCACCGCCGAGCTAGCCAGTCTGCAAAAAGTTCGCGACCTACTCCTCGACTCCGATCGCCGGGAGACCGAGGGTCGCATCACCACCCTAGAGAAGCGCCTCTCGACCGAGCTGGAACGGGGGATGAACGCGCTCCGCAAGGAGCTGAAAGCTCACACCACGGGCATGGAAAAGCGGCTTGCCGCGCTCGAGGCCTCCGTGGAAGACAGTGAAGCTTCCCAGGTCGAGAAGCTCGAGGCGGCCAAGAAGGCCCTGCGCACGCGTGTCGACAAGCTCGACGGGGACTCCAAGCAGCGGGCGAAGGGTCTGCGGGAGCGCATCACCGCGATGGGGCAGAAGCTGAAGGAAGACGTGGCGGCTAGCGAAGCCAAGCTGCTGGAGACGATTCACGCGGGCTTGGAGCAAGCCGAGGATCAGGGGGTGCACCGCCAGCAGCTGGCTGCCCTACTCAGCGAAGTCGCTGAGCAGCTCACGGCCGAGCCCAAGTAGTCCGGTCGCCTCGGTGGGCGGTACGGTGCCTTGCCCAGGTTGGTGGGCGGTACAGTGCCTTGCCCAGGTTGGTGGGCGGTCCGGGGCCTTGCCCAGGTTGAACGCACCTACGAGGGGGAGCAACCTGAGCCGGGCACCGCATCGATCGCGTTACAGACGCATCCGCCAGATCGACTCCAGGTCCGCGTCCCCCGGCCACTGCTCCGCGGCTACCGAAAGGTACAGCGTTACGTCCGCCGGGTCGTATTTCCCGTCGAGCTCGGTCACGGTCGGCCCCAGCTTGGCCGCTTCCGGCTTGGCCTCCTGAGGGTTCTTCAGCAGACCCTCTTCGTGCTCCACGCCGGTGCCGTCGAGGAAGTCGATGACGAGCTGCTTGTGATCCTTCATCAGGTAGGTCCCGAACATCTCGTAGCAGAGGTCGGCCATGCCGCCGCTGGTGACCAGGCTCCGGGCGCGCTTGGCGCGCTGGACCATGGGCAGCTTGCGGATCGCCTGGGGGCGGAACTTCAGCTTCTTGGCCACCTCCCCGTCCAGGGGGCCGAAGCCCTTCTCGGAGAGGGCCTCGTAGATGGCGCCGAAGCGCTCGTCCGACATGGATTTGAGTTGCTCGATGACTTTCATGGCGTGCCGGGAGTGTAGGCAGCCCGACGGGGGGGTGCCAGGGGCCCCACGAATCGCATTCTTCCGGTACCTTGAAATCATGCTTCGCCAGTGCTTCGCTCCCCTCGGTTGGATCCTCTTCGCCATCCTCAGCTCCCCGGTCCGGGCGAGCCAGGCCGGTCCCAATGCCGTTTGGCAGGACGCTCTGCTGGCCTCCTCTGACCTTGCCCAGGATGACGGCTTCGGTGCCAGCCTGGCCACTGACGACGGCTGGCTTGTCATCGGCTCCCCGCGGGAAGACGGCTCTGTGGGCTTTCCGTCCAACTACGGGGCGGCATATGTCTACCAGCTGGTCGGGAGCACCTGGACCGAGCGCCAAAAACTGGAGCCCAGCGACCCAATCCCAGGCGGCGAGTTCGGGGGGGCGGTGGCGATCGACGGGAGCTTGATCGCCGTGGGCGGACCCAGCGATCAGTGTGCTGAACGGGTCTATCTCTTCCGGCAGACTGGGGGCCTGTGGGCGGAGGAGGTACGCCTCGATGACCCCGGGGCTGGCGCGTGCGCGCGCTTCGGGGTTTCGCTCGCCCGGAGGGGGGACCTGGTGCTCGTGGGGGCGACGCGGGCGGACGTGTTCGGTGGCCCCTCCGATGCCGGAGCGGTGTACGTGTTCCGGAACATAGCGGGCCAGTGGACGTTCGAGCAGACCCTGAACTCTCCCGCCCCCCAGACCGACGGGAGCTTTGGGCAGAGCGTGGCGCTGGCGGGCGGCTTTGCCTACGTCGGGGAGCCTGGCCGCCGGGGTGGCGTGGGGTCCCCGGGCGGGCGCTGTCTGGTCTATTCGGATACGGGTTCTGGCTGGGCCCTGGAGCAGATCCTTCAGCCGGCCAACAGCGCGAGCGATGATCGCTTCGGCGAGTCCCTGGACGTCTCTGGCGACGAGCTGGTGGTGGGGGCGCCGCGCGCTTTTGCGCCCGGCTCGGTTTACGCGTACCAGCGGCAGATGGGCAGCCTGAACCTGGTCCAGGAGGTCCAGCTGCTCGATCCCGAGGCGGCGACATCCTTCGGCAGCGATGTGGCCATCGCTGGCGATACGCTGCTCGTCGGCGGCAACACCGCTGATGTGCAGGCATCCAGCTCGGGTGGAGCCTTCCAGTTTCGCCGCAGCGGCGGGGTCTTCGAGGAGCGCTTCGCTCTCTGGACGACCAATGCGGCCAGCGGATCCGCCAACGCGGAGGCGGTCGGGATCGCCGGGGACCAGCTGCTGACATCATCGAGCACTAAGTCGATCGTCGGGAGCGCGTCGGGGGTCGCGTTCGTCTACGAGGCAGCTACGTTTCCCGACGTGAACCTGTCCTACTGCCCGGGCAAGGTTTCCTCCACCGGCTGCTCGACAAACCTGCGCACCATCGGAGTGCCGAGCCCGAGCGCGGCCGAGCCCTTCCAGGTGCGCGGCACGGGCTTCGGTCTGTCTACCTTGGGTCTGATCTTCTACAGCCTTGGGGCGGATGACGTGCCCTTCGCCGGCGGCACGCTCTGCCTGGAGGCGCCCGTCCGGCGTCTGGGCTTCGCCGTCCCAGGGGGGCTCCCCTTCGGGACGAGCCCATGCCAGATCCGGATTCTGTCCGGGGTCGGGCTGTGGATCAGCTCGGGCGTCGACGGGAGCCTGGTGGCCGGCGCTCGCATGCACTGCCAGATGTTTTTCCGGGACAGCGGTGATCCGACGGGCCTGGGTCTTTCCGACGCGCTGAGCTTCGTGATCCAGCCCTAGGAAGGAAATCGGCCGGGATCCGGCCTCCCGGGCACCGCGCACCGGCGCCCAGCAGCGGCTAGGCTACGCGCCCCATGCCGGACCCCCAGATCCAGGGCCAGCGCGGCTTTCCCCGCGCCGAGGCCGCCTACGCCTTTTGCGCGTCGCTGTTCGTTGTGGTGCTGGTGCTGACCAACGTCATCGGCACCAAGCTCTTCCAGTTGCCGAGCCCAGGCTTCCTCTTTGGCGGCGAGCCGTGGACCCTGACCACCGGGATCATCACCTACCCGATCACGTTCCTGCTGACCGACCTGGTGTCGGAGATCTGGGGCCGGAAGCGGGCCAACTTCATGGTGCTCGGGGGCTTTGTCATGAGCGTCCTCATGCTGCTGGTGCTACGCATGGCCGTGGCCTTGCCCCCCTCGAGCTTTTGGAGCTGGACCGACCCTGGCGGAGTGGTGGTCGACGCGGCTGGCATGCAGGCCGCGTTTCATGCCACGTTCTCCAATCCGTCGGTGCTGCTCTTTGCGTCGATGTTGGCCTATCTGGTGGCCCAGCTCTTTGACGTCCGGCTCTACCACTTCTGGTGGCGGGTGACGGGGGGCAAGCACATGTGGCTGCGCAACAACGGATCCACCTTCATCAGCCAGCTCGTCGATACCGCGATCGTGAACGGTATCTTCCTGCACTTCGCGTTCGGGATGGAGCCGGGGCAGATCGGCGAGGTCATCCTCGCGGTGTACCTGTGCAAGGTGGCGCTGGCGCTGTTGGATACGCCGCTGATCTATCTCGCGCGTGGAGCGATGGAACGGTTCCTGGGGATCGAGGTGAACGGGGAGCGGGCGTCGGCTCCGTTGGCGTAGGCCCGGTACCGCAGCCCGCTCCCAACGCAGCTGCTATTCGCTCACCTCGAGAACACGCATGCGGAAGGTCACAACCTTCCCAGCTAGCGGGTGGTTCGCATCGAGCGTCACGGCCTCCGGGTTCACCTCGATGACCCGTGTTTCCAGCGTTTCCACCGAGCCGTCCTCGCCGTTGACCTCGAGCTCCACGAAGAGCCCTTTCTCGATCGTCTCGTCCTCGGGGAATTCCGCCCGCGGGACGCTGACGATGCCTTGGGGATCGTAGGCGCCGAAGGCGTCTTCGGGCTGGAGGGTGATCTCAAAGACGTCTCCCTTGGCGCGACCCACAAGCGCCTCTTCGATGGTGGACGGCAGATCGCCGTCGCCCACATGGCATTCCATGGGGCCGTCCTCCGCGCTGGATTCAAGGGTTTCACCCTTCTCACCGAGCAGAGTGTATTCGAGCTGGACGAGGGTGCCCTTGGCGATCATTGCGTTGCAGAGTCGAGGTTCAGGGACCGGGCGGGGGAGCCGTCCGGTTGGGGTCGGGTGAGGTAGGTGTAGCCGTGCAGGCCCTGCTCGTAGCGGGACCAGAACAGGGCGGATTCTTCGTAGCTCATGCGGCCGGCGTCAAGTGCATCTTCGACGTGACGGCGCAGAGTGCGCAGCAGATCGTCCTCGAAGTACTCCACGTAGCTGAGCACTTCCTTCACGCGGTCGCCGCGCAGCACGTGGGAAAGACGCACTCGGCCGGTGTCATCCAGGTCCACGTGCACGGTGTTGGTGTCCCCAAACAGGTTGTGCATGTCCCCGAGGATTTCCTGATAGGCGCCTACGAGGCAGAAGGCCAGGTAGTACGGCTCTCCGGGGCGATAGCCGTGAAGATCAAGCGTGTCCCGCGCCCCTCCTGGGGCGATAAAGCTGGTGATCTTGCCGTCGGAGTCGCAGGTGAGGTCCGCGATCATCGCCTGGCGCTGGGGCCGCTCCCCGTGCCGGTGAATCGGCAGCACCGGGAACAGCTGGCCGATCGCCCAGGCGTCGGGCATGGACTGGAACACCGAGATGTTCACGAAGTAGGTATCCGATAGGTCGTGCTCGAGGTGGCTGAATTCCTCGGGGACGAAGTCCAGATCGCGGGTGATCCCCAGCACCGCGCGGCACACCGCCCAGTAGCCGTCCTCCATCCGCGCACGGTCCGTGAGGCTGAGCTGGCCGGTCTCAAAAAGCACGCCCGCTTTCTCGCGAAGGTCCTGGGCGTCGTGGTACCGCTCGGCGTAGTTGGAGGGGGTCATGCCCTGGGTGAGCCCCAGCAGCTCGGAGACGACCTCGGGATCGCCTTCGACGTTGACCCCCTGGTTCTCCGAGCCTAGCGAGGTGACCCCAACCACCTCACCGATCAACATCGCATGGTGGGCAGCGAGCCCGCGCCCTGACTCGGACACGATCGTGGGCTGGCGCATGCCGGCCTCGCGGCAGGCTTCGCCCAGGGTCCAGACGACGTCGTTGGCATACTCCTGCAGGGAGTAGTTGCGCGAGGAATCCGCGTCACTGTGGCTCCCGTCGTAGTCGATGCCCAAGCCGCCGCCGACGTCGAAGTACTCGATCCGCGCGCCCATTTGGTCGAGCCCGGCAAGGATACGGGTCGACTCGCGCATGGCCTGCTTGAGCGAGCGAATGCGCGTGATCTGACTGCCCACGTGGAAGTGGGTGAGCTTGAGGCAGTCGAGCATGTCGTGCTTCTTCAGGGTCTGGACGACCCGCACGATCTCGCCCGTGGAGAGCCCGAACTTGGAGCGGTCGCCCACGGAGTCGCGCCAGCGGCCCGAGCCCTTGAATGAGAGCTTGCTGCGAACCCCGAGTGCGGGCCGGATGCCGAGTTTGGCCGATGCCTGAATCACCGTTTCCAGCTCGGTGAACTTCTCGATCACCAGGATCGCGGTGATGCCGAGCTGCGAGGCGAGCAGCGCCATCTCCACGTACTCCTGATCCTTGTAGCCATTGCAGACCAGCAGCGCGTCCTCGCCCGCCTGCAGGGCGATTCCGGCGATCAGCTCGGGCTTGCTGCCGACCTCGAGGCCCATGCCGTAGCTGCGGCCTTCCTCGAGGAGGGCCTCGACCACGTGCCGTTCCTGGTTGACCTTGATCGGGTACATGCCCCTGTAAGGCGCGGTGTAGTCGAATTCCCTGCGGGCGTTGTTGAAAGCCGCATTGATCTGGCGCACTCGGGCGCGCAGCAATCCGTCGAAGCGCAGCAGGAAGGGGGCAGCAACGCCGCGCCGGCAGAGCTGGGCCACCAGCTCATAGGTATCGATCGCCGGGCCGTTTTGGCCCTGGGGCGTGACCTGCAGGTTTCCCTTCGTGTTGATCGAGAAGAAGTCGCCGCCCCAGGCGGGGACGTGGTAGAGGGCTTCGGCGTCCTTCGGTGTCCAGTTTTCCATTCGTTGCATTCGGGGCTCTGCCCGGCCCGACAGTCTATATCGCCCCACTCCTGGGGCCCATCCATTCGGTACCCTGCGCGAATGACTCGACTCACTTGGCCGAAGAACGTCGCCGGACTACTCAAGGACACGGAGACTCTACTCGTAGTCGCTCCGGCGGCTCGCTTCGAGGATGGCTCCTTTTTGGAGGCCTTGCCCGAGGATCACATGCGCCTGGCCCTGGACCTGGCCCAGGACGTCAAGCCCGGTGATATGGGGGACGCGGCGGGAACCCTGACCGGCTCCCAGCCCCGGAAGCTGGGGATCGGGGTCCTGCCGGACAACCTGTCGCGCCACAACGCACCCTCCCGGGCGGGCGCGATTACCAAGGTCGTCCAGCAGTCCAGCACCGGCCGGCGGGGCAAGGCCGCCGTTCTGCTCTGCCTGGACGATCCCGATCACTACGGAGCGGCTGCGGCAGCCGTAGCCCGGGCCCTGCCCCTGTTCCACGGCAAGAGCAGCAAGCAGGCCGAGGCCAGCTGCAAGATCTTGGCCCTGGGACCGGGGGACGAGGTCCTCAAATCCACGCCGCAGATCAAGCACACCGCCGACGCCCTGCGCGAGGCCGCTCGCCTCGTCGACACGCCGCCGACGGACCTCGACCCGCCGGCCTTCCAGAAGCAGGCCTATGCCCTGCTGCGGGGGCTGGACAAGGTCACCAAGAAGTCGATCGCCGGTCCCAAGCTCCTCGAGGCCAAACTGGGCGGCATCCACGCTGTTGGGCGGACTGCCCTCGGCGCGCCGCGCATGCTGGTGCTGACCCACAAGCCCAAGGCGTCGAAGACCCACGTGGCCCTGGTCGGCAAGGGCGTGACTTACGACACCGGCGGGCTGTCGATCAAGTCGACCGCAGGGATGTGCGGGATGAAGGCGGACATGGGTGGGGCGGCGGCGGTGCTGGGGGCTTTCTTGGCCCTGGTGCAGAGCAAGGCCCCGTGCACCGTTTCAGCGGTGATCTGCCTGGCCGAGAACGCGGTGGGCCCGAGTTCGTACAAGAACGACGACATCCTCAAGATGCACTCCGGCCTGACCGTGGAGGTCAACAACACCGACGCCGAGGGCCGGATCTTGCTGGCCGACGGGGTCAGCTATTCCGCCCGCGTGCTCAAGGCGACGCACGTGATCGACGCCGCGACGCTCACCGGCGCCCAGCTGATGGCCACGGGCAAAATGCACGCCTCGGTCGTGAGCAACGACGAGGGGCTTGAGGCCAAGATGATCGCCGCTGGCAAGCACAGCGGCGACCTGGTCCACCCGATGATCTTCGCCCCCGAGCTCTATCGCAAGGAGTTCGCCAGCCAGGTCGCCGACCTGCGCAACTCGGTGGCCGATCGCATGAACGCGCAGGTCTCCTGCGCGTCCCAGTTCATCTACTCCCACATCGAGAGCACCGGGGTCCAGTGGGGCCACGTGGATCTCGCGGGTCCGGCCTTCGTCGGCGGGCGCGGCACTGGATTCGGCGTGGCCCTGCTGGCCGAGACGGTGCGCAGTATCGCTCGGGGCTAGCCGAGCTTCGCTACCAACGCGGGCCTTCGCCCACGTACATCCCCAGCCAATTGGTGCCGTTATGGCGGACGATGCCGGTGCTTCCATCGCCGTCGTCCATCTTGGCATCGAGCGCCTGCAGGGTGCTTGCGCCCATGTTTCCGCCGCGCACGGACATCACGATTTCGTTGCCGGGCGTGCCGTCAAAGTCAAAGTCCGGGTAGTTCCAGTACTCGTAGTCGTAGAGCCCCTTCCAGGGGGTTTCCGCAGGCCAGCTATCCAGGTAGGGGCCTTCCCAAAGAGTGCGCCGTGAGCTCGGCACCCGCGTGGGGCTCGCCATGCCAGGGTCCACCCCACGGCTCACATCCCTGGGGTAGACGCCCATGTCCTCGCGGATCGTATCGAGCACCTTCACCATAGCCTTGAGGTCGCTTTCGGCCGTGGTGACGCGCGCCTTCTCCGAGAACTGGCTCACCCGTGGCGCGACGATGCCGGCCACGATCGAGAGGATCGAGATGGCGATGACCAGCTCGATGAGAGAGAAGCCGGCGCGTAGGGGTGTGGTGGGTCGCTGCATGGTCGGGGCCCGCCGCGGGCGGGAATCCAATCGAACCATCGGCACCCGGTGCTCCGAAACTGATCCCCGGGATCCGTCGCTGTGCAATTCTCAGAACGGTGCAGCGCTCGGGCGTTCGGCCGCCCCGGCGATGCGTGCCAGCAGGGCGTCCGGGTCGGTCTCCCGTAGCCAATCCTTGCGACGGCCGGCAACGAGATCTCCGACCGTCCAGTGTCGCAGGAGCTGTTTGATGCGGCTGATCGCGCCCCGGACGGGGGCGCCGCTGCGCGTCACCATCGCGTCGAAGTAGTCGAGTAGGAACTGCGCCCCTTCGGCGCGGGTGGCGGGCTGGGCCCGGAACATCCAGGGATCGGCCAGGGCCCCGCGACCGACCATGACGTACGCGCAGCCCGTCTCGGATCGCATGCGTTCCAGATCGGCGTGGACCACGGCGCTGCCGTTGCCGCATAGGGGGATGTCGACCGCCGCGGCGGCGCGTGCGATGCGCGACCAGTCGACTTCCTCGCAATAGCCCTCGACCTTCGTGCGGCAGTGCAGGGTGACCAGGTCCGCTCCGCCTGCTTCCGCGGCACGCACCAGATCCTCGACCTGGGAGGCGTCTTCGAAGCCGGCGCGCAGCTTGGCGCTCGTCGGCACAAGGCCTCCGACCGCCTCCACGACCGAGCGGACAACCGCCTCGAGGCCGCGGGGGTCTTTCAGTTGGGCGGAGCCGGCGCAGCCCCGCAGGGCGCCCTTGGCCGGGCAGCCGAAATTCAGGTCGACGATGGGGACGCCGAGCTCGGCGGCCATCCTAGCGGTCTGTCCGACGGCGCCGAGGTCGGCGCCCATGAGCTGTAGGCCCACCGGGATCGGCCAGCGGGCGGGCCCCAGATGGCGCTCGATCTCCGCCCGTTGGCGCGGCCGATCGAGGACCCGCAAGAACTCGGTGAATGCGCCGCCTAGGTCGTTGGCCGAATGGAGGCCGAGCACGACGTCTCGAAAGGTCGGGTCGGTGACGCCCTCCATAGGGGCCAGCAGCCAGGGGGACGGGAACGGGAGCGCAGGCACGGGACAAGAGAGTAGGGAAGGGGAGGGCAAGTGTGGGGGCCTGAAGCCCGAGCGCGCATAATGCGCTCCCCCGGGCCTCCCCGCCCGGACTACCCACCATGACCGATCCTGTTCTGCAAACGCCCTGGAGCGGTTTCGAGTCCCTGCGCTTCGACCAGGCAGCCGAGCGGCTGGCCGGCGTCGCCCTGCGCACACCGATCGTCGAGCTGCCCAGTCCCGATCCACGAGTCGCCCTCTTCGGCAAGCTCGAAAACCGCCAGGTGACCGGCGCCTTCAAGGCGCGTGGGGCCTGGAACAACGTGGTTCAGCTCTCGGATGAAGACCGGGCCGCGGGCGTGGTCTGCGCCAGTTCGGGCAACCACGGCCGCGCGCTGGCCTGGGCCGCGCGCAAAGCGGGCGTCCCGGCGACGATTGTGATGCCCAAGGACGCCTATCCGAACAAGATCGAGGCCTGCCGCGCGGAGGAGGCGGAGGTCGTTCTCGCGGAGACGCGGTCCAGCGCCAACGACCTGTGCGCCGAACGGGTGGCGGCGGGGCAGGTGCTCATCCATCCTTACGACCTGGATGGCACCATCGAGGGCGCGGGCACGGTCGGACTCGAGATCCATGATCAGATGCCGGATGTCGAAGCGGTGCTGATACCGGTGGGGGGCGGCGGCCTGACGGCGGGCTGCTCGCTCGCGTTGCGGCGGGCCAAGGGCCACGATCTCAAGGTGGTCGCGATCGAGCCCGAGGGCGCAGCGACCCTCACGCGCGGGCTGGCCGCGAGCGAACCGGTGATCTGCGATCCGATTACGACCGAAATTCAGGGGCTCTGTCCACCTTCCGCGGGGCGCCGCAACATCGAGATCTGTGGCGTGACCGTCGACGACGTCTGGACGGTGCGCGACGATCAGGTCTATGCCGCACAGAAGGTGCTGGTGGACATGGGGGAAATCGTGGAGCCGGCGGGGGCAGCCACCTATGCGGCCGCGGTGGCCGGACTGGCCGATGCGTGGGTCGCCAGGCGCAGCGCCGCCAACCCGCTGCGCGTCGTCGTGATCGTATCCGGCGGAAACCCCCATCCCGATCAACTGCGCCTTTTGCGCGAGGGGGCCTGATGCGTACATGTTTTCACCCTTGGGCCCGGGTCCTGGGTTTTTTGATCTTCGCCCTGGCAGGCTGTGGCGGAGGGGAGCAAGTCACCGAGGATCCGCTCGAGGCCACGGCCGACGTACGCACGGTGATCATCGTCTCCGTGGATGGGCTGGGCTTTGGGGACCTCGATCCAGACGTGCTGCCGGAGCTGGCCAGGCTCTTCGAGACGTCGATACGACACCCCAATCACGTCGTCGCCTCCACGGCACTGAATCCGTCGACCGCGAGCTTGCATACGGGCCTCTACCCAACTCGCCATGGATTGGGCACCGTCCACGAGCGCGGACGCGCGCGTCTGCAGTCGGGGGTGGTTACGCTTGCTGAGCTGGCGACCGAGGCGGGTTGGCGGACCGTAGGGGCTGTATCCCAGCCCCAGCTCGGGGCGGGTTTCTCGGGCTTCGGTCAGGGCTTCGGGAGCTATGACGCTCCGGCTCCAGAGGCTGCCGCCTGGCCGGCAGCGCAGGTGCTAAACGTGCTGCAGCCGCAGCTCAACAAGGCGCTTGAAGCCGACGATCCGCTGCTGGTGTGGGTCGAGTTTTCGGACCCTGCACGCATGGACGAGGGGGAGAGGGGGGAGCTCGACATCAAGCTCCTTCGCAAGTTCCTCGCCCCGTTCCGGGACTCGCGGCCGCGCCTGGCCGCAGCCCTCGACGGGCTGGGGGAGCAGGGCGGCTATGCGGAACTGGTGCGAATCCTCGGTCGCAGGCGCGGGTCGCCGGAGTACGGCGCATGGCGTGCTGCCCTGCTCCAGGCGGGTTTGGCTCGCGTCGATGGAGCCCTCGGCCGACTGGGATCCATGCTGGCGGATGCGGGACGGGAACGGGGAGCCGTTTGGGCCCTGGAAGGTTCGCGTGGAGCAGTGCTTCAACCGCCTGCATCCACGGGGGGGCCCTCATTTGAGCCGGGCCGTGCCCGAACACCCTTCGCGCTCCGTTTGCCCAACGGCTCGGCCGCCGGAGAGTCACCGCTTTTGTGCAGCTCCGTGGACGTGACCCCGACCTTGGCGGGGATCATGGGCCTGGAGGCTGGGGAAATGGACGGGCGCGATCTGCTGCGTGTTCCCACCGACGTGCCCGATCCGCTGCCTGGGCAGAAGCGCGTGACCCACGCCGTCTTTTGCGAAGGACCCTCGCTGGTCAAGCGCGCGGCCTTTGGCCCCAAGCTGCACGTGGAGGAGAACTCCCTGCGCGGCGCTGCGGCCTACGACCGTGAGGGGCGCGCGCTGCTGCGCGAGACCGAGCTCGAATCCGACGCTCAAAACCGCCTTCGCGACCTGCGTGAGGCGCTGATGCTCTACTCGGTGAACTGGGGCTTTGCGCTGGAGCGCGCCACCACCAGTACCGGCGACGCACCGGATCTCGGTGTGCGTTGGCGCCTGCTGGATGGTCGGTCCCGGGATGCACGTTTGGAACAGGGGGGGCGTGGCAGTCTGCGGCCGGCCGGTCTCGGCGGGGAGGCGATCCTGGCGCCGGGTGCGGCGCTGGTGGTCGAGACCAGCCGCCGGGACGTGCCCTTCAGCCTGGAGTTCACCTCGCCCAAGGCGGCTCCCAGCGCGCTGGACATGGAGCAGCTCTTGGTCGGCGATGCGCCGCTTCAGGACAGCTGGATTCCGCGCTTGCCCAGCGGGCGGCGGGTGGTCTGGCTGTGGGAGGAGGGCGACGGTCCGGCCCCCTTTGACGTCGATCTGGTCAAGGGCGGATCCCTCTACACGCGCCTGGAGACGCCCGGGGATGAAGGGCGCAAGGTCGAGCTGCTGCTCGCCCTTTACCCGCCCGGTCGGCGGGGGACGGCGGCCGGTGACCAGCCCGAGCTGGACTACGCCGGAAGCGGGCTGGAGGTCGTGGAATATCCCGGGCGCAAGGACGTCGTCCGTATCCGTGCCACGACCCCCATCGACCTGCAGGTGCAGGAGCCCCCTGGGCGCGACCTGGCGATCGCGGTGAGGATCGACGATCAGCCGATTCCACTGAGCCGCATCCGGCGTGACGGCCATCGTTTTGCCGCGCCGGGCACGCTCGCGATCTACGTGCCCGACTGGCTAGCGGGCGAGACTTTTGAGCTGGCGGGTGAACGGCGTGATGATCTACCCGACCCTTGGTTGCGCGTCCTGCGCACGGGCCCCGTCATGCCGGCCGCGTCGGCCCTGGGTGAGGCCGAGATCGAACTCCTACGGCGTCTGGGGCCCGACGAATGAAGCGCATTGTCCTATGCCGACCCGAGGGGCCCCGCAACGTCGGGGCTGTCCTGCGCGTCGCACGCAACTTTGCACCCGCCGAGATCGTGGTGGTGGCTCCGCCCAAGGCTTCGCTGTTTGTGCACCCCGACTTCGTGCAGATGTCCCACGGCGCCGAGGATGCGCGGGCGGCGATTCAGGTCGTGCCGGACCTGCAGACCGCCCTGGGCCCCTGCACGGACTCGATCGGTTTCACCGCGCGCGTACGGGGCAACAGGGTGCGGGAAACATGGCGCGATCTGCTGCCCGAGGCCAGCGCCGCGTCCCGCGACGATGGGCGTGGGCTCGCCTTGGTCTTCGGCTCCGAGGAGTCCGGCCTGACGCGGGAAGAGACCGAGCTTTGCGCGCAGCTTTGCCACATCCGCACGGCTTCCGAGCACACGTCCCTGAACCTGGCGATGGCGGTGGGGGTCGTGCTCTCCGACCTTTTCGAGGCGACGGGACCGCCGCCCCACGAGCCGGGCGGCCGGCCCCTCAACGGGGACGGCCGCGAGTTCCTCAAGGCCCGCATGAAGGAGGTCTTCGCCGGACAGGTGGCCCAAACCGAGGAGGCCGCCAAGCTGATCGAGGCCATGCTCGACAGGGTCCTGAGCCGCGCCCCCTTGGACAATCGCGATGCGAAGGCCTGGCACCTGGTTCTGAAGGCGCTGGGGTCGGATTTGCGCCCCGATGCTCTGGGCCTGGTGCCCCACACCAAGGGTGGGCGCCGGCGGATGCTCCTGGAGGGAAGGGAAGATCCCAAGGCATCCGGCGAATCGGGGTCTGATCCCGACTGAGGTGGAGCTACGATGGAGTTTTGGCCCCCCGCCTGCCGATCCCCTATCCATGGTCCGCCTGAATCGCATCTACACCAAAACCGGAGACGACGGCACCACCGCCCTCGGCGATGGTAGCCGCCTGCCCAAGCACCACCTGAGGGTCGCCTCGTACGGTGCCGTCGATGAGCTTTCGAGCGTCCTCGGGCTGGCTCTCGTCCACGGCCTGGATGAGCACGACGCCGGCTGGGTGCGGCAGATCCAAAACGATCTCTTCGACCTGGGTGCAGACCTGTGCTTGCCCGGAAGCGAGGGAGATGGACTGCGGGTGCCTGAGTCCTATGTCGAGCGGGTGGAGGGCTGGATCGATGAGGCCAACGGGCGGCTCGAGCCGCTGAAGTCCTTCGTTCTCCCCGGCGGCAACCCCTCCGCCGCGTGGCTGCATCTCGGCCGGACCGTGTGTCGCCGCGCCGAGCGTGACGTGGTGGCTCTCGCCGAGGTGGAAGAGGACACGCGCCCGCTCAACATGGCGGTGGTGCACTATCTCAATCGGCTGTCCGACCTGCTCTTCGTGATGGCGCGGGTCGCCAATGACGAAGGGCGCGCGGACGTGCTTTGGAAGCCCGGCCAGGCCGGAGAGCAGTAGGCCAGCGATCCTATGACCGACGCCGCAGTCCCGGCGGGCCCGGTGTTTCGGCTCGCCTACCAAACACCTGCTGGCTGGGCCGCTTGCGCGCTGAGCGATCCGTTGGCGCTGCTGTCGGACCACGCCCACTGCGAGCTCAAGGCGGCCAGCACGGCGCAGGCTTTGATCGGTAAGAACACGGGCCACCCCGAGATCGTCTCGCGGCTGCCGCGCGTGGCCATCGAAGAGCTCGAGCACTTTGAGCGCGTCGTGGGGTTGCTTGAACGGCGCGGCGGCTCGCTCGCTCCCCAGGCGACGAGTCCCTACGCGGACGGGCTCCACAAGGGCTCAGCAGGCACGCGTTCGAACCTGCTGCTCGACCGGCTGCTGCTGGCGCACCTGATCGAAGCGCGCAGCCTGGAACGTTTCCACCTCCTTGCGCAGCACGCGCCGGATGCGGAGCTGCGCGAGCTCTATGCCGACCTGCTCGCGTCCGAGGCGAGCCACCGGGCGCTGTTCATGGGCCTAGCCCGGTCCGTGTTCCCCGCCGCCGTCGTCACCGCACGTGAGGCCCAGTTGCGCGAGCTCGAAGGAAGCGTGATCGCGGGCTTGGACCCCGGGCCGCGGATTCACTCGGGGCCGCCGAGGAACTAGCCGGTTAGCGATTCTCGTCGCCATCCGTTGCCTCGGGATCGACCCATTCGAGCTCGATGTCGAAGGTGTCTGCCTCGAGCTCGACAGAGCCTTCGCCGCGCACCTGGCCCTGGATATGGGGCTCCACCGGACCCTCCGCCGAGCTGGGCCGCTCGTAGAGCAGCAGGCGGTAGGTGTCGACGGGGAGCTGTCGGAAGTCGAACCAGCCGGTGCCCGAGACGGGCGCATACCAGGTCCCCAGCGAGCCGATGGCGGCGATCTGCACGATGCTGGGCTCCGGGTAGGATTGGAGGCCGGTGACGGTGCCGGACATCGCCGCGCGGCGCACTGCGCGCAGGTACAGGCGCCGGCCGGAGTACAGCACGACGTGCCTGTCGCGGCCGGACACCGGCTGCCAGGACTCCCAGCTGTGGCTCGTGGAAAGGTAGGGCCGGTCGGTTTCGTCGGCGTCTCGGTCGAAGGCGAAGGTGGGGCCTTGGCCGACCGCCGCTCCGAAGAGTCGTACCTCGACCAGCCAGCCTGCAGGGACCGGCACCGGAACCTCGTAGCGCACGCCGTGGTTGCCGGGCAGGCGCATGCTGCCGCTGGCGAAGGGGGCGGCGTTGGCGTGGGGCGCGAGCCTCCAGTCCAGCCGGTAGGGACGCTGGGGTTCGAGGTAGTCGAGGATCACCACGAGGGGCAGGCCGGGATCCAGGGGGACGACCAGCTTAGGCAGGGGCTCGTCTTTTTCGCGGTCCGGATCGAACTCGATCGGGCCCAAGCTCGCGCCGCTGGCTGGCAGCCCCGTACGCTCGTCGATGTGAACGGCGTAGAGGTAGCGCGGGAGGGTTGGGGCCTTCTTGGCGGGGTTGGAGTAGCGGAACTCGCCGCTCTTGTCGGAGCTTCCGCTCCACAGGACCTTGCCCTTGCGCAACTCCGGTCCGCCGGCGCGTAGGATGAGTTTGGCGCTATGGTCACCGCGGGGCGCGGAGACCTGGCCATTGGGCTGGCTGGTGTCGTCCTTGGCGCTTTCCCTTCCCGAACCTGGCCGGAGGTAGATCTTGATGGGTTGGCTCCTGGGCTTGGCGCTCGGGGTGATCGCGACCGTCTTCTCCTGGTAGCCGGGGGCGCGGAAGGTCACCAGCATGGGCTGCCACTCGCGGTCGCAAAGGAGCACCGATCCGACTCCGTCGAGCGCGGTGTAGGTGCTCTTGGTGCACGCGTCGATCCCCCCGTAGCGGGCGAGCAGCTGGACCTTGGGCAGGGGGAAGGCCTTTGCACCGCTGTCGAGGACCTTGTACTGGAGACTGGGCTCGGGCTTGAGGACGACGACTGCGTCGCTCGCTGAAAAGGCGACCTCGTGCATGCCGCGCGCCCGGGGGAGCACGCTCCGCCAGTGGCCATAGGCCGACAAGTAAAAGCCCCTGGCCAGCTCCCGCTCAGGTTCCAGCTCGTGCATGTCCTTCCACATGCCGTCCGCACTTGCCGGGCGCCATGCCGTGGGCGCGGCCATGGAGTAGCCGGTCTTCTCTACGGTCAGCCAGAGGTTGGCGTAGGGGGCATCGACGATGACGAGGCCGTCTCGATCGGTGGTGTAGGGGCCCCATTGGGGCGAGTAGCCGCCGGCAAGGGTCTGGACGACTCTGGCGCCGTGTATGGGTGCGCCTGTTCCATCGACGACACGCACACCGAT
>CAYWNK010000133.1:0-16999 GCA_964459495.1 uncultured Planctomycetaceae bacterium | reverse complement strand
GCTGGCACGAACCCGGACCACACTCCCGAAGCCACATTCCGTGGCGCAGACTCCTAGCGTGGATTCCAACGGGGACGTGGCGAAATCGGTAGACGCATCAGACTTAAAATCTGAAGGGCGCAAGCCCGTGCGGGTTCGAGTCCCGCCGTCCCTACTTCAACTGCACATCAACGACACCAGAACCGTCCGGTTGAGTCCGGGGCCGTCCGCCTGAGTCTGCGCCTCCGGCGCAAGACCAAGGCAAGACAGGCGACCAAGTCACGATTCCCCATTCAATGCTCCTTCCGCTAGTCGATGATCCGGCAAACACGGACGATCAGCAGAAGCTTGAGGGATGGGGCCAGCCACCTGCAGCCCGCTGCGTCGGCCAGCCTGTTTCGATACGGACGAGGAGCCTTGCTCCAATGACTCGGGCCGGCGACTAGCCGGCCCGAACGTAACGGCTACCCACCTGACAAAGATGGTGGGCTATTCGCCGGTCGAAAGGGGCACGACCTCGGTGGCCAACTCCAAGTACCTGCAGAGCCCATTCGCCCAGCGCATCTGCTGCGGGGAGCGGCACTCCGGCTCAAATAGCCTGGAACTGGCAACCAGGATGCATGCTGCACGAGCCCGACTTGTCGCCACGTTCAGCCGGTTCGGGTTGTAGAGGAACCCCATTCCGCGCGGGGCATCCGCAGGACTGGATGAGGCCATGGAGTAGATGACAACCGGAGCCTCCTGGCCCTGGAACTTGTCGACGGTCCCGATGCGGTGACCCGGAAGTGCGCGCCTCAGCGCGCCGATCTGTGCGTTGTACGGCGTCACAATCAGGATGTCATCTGAGGCAAGCGGCCGATCCACGCCATCTCGATCAGTCCACGTCACACCCCCTTGGAGGAGATCCGAGACGATTCCCTGCACCGCGACTACCTCCTCGGGTGAATTGCTCTGGTTCCCCTCGTGATCCACCGGAGCGACGAAGAGACCACTCCCCGCGAACTGGGTTGGCCCAGCAAGCACCTGGCGTTCGTTGCCCGCCTTGGCCTGCAGGCGCCCTTCGTAGTAGAGCTCGGAGGTGAACGCACAGATGGACGGGTGAAGCCGCCAGGTCGTGTCTAGGAACAGCCCGCGCTCCTCGGGGATCGTCTTGCTCCCACCGAGGGCATGCACGAGCGCAGCCACTTCCGTCCCCTCGGGATGAGCGCCCTGCTGGGGCTGCTCGAGCTGTTGAGGATCACCCAGGAGCACGATGTTTCTAGCTGCGCGACTGACAGCGAGGACGTCTGCAAGAGCCATCTGGCCAGCCTCGTCCACGAAGAGGTAGTCGAGCGCTTCTACCGCAGCCTCTCCCGACCAGAGCCACGCAGTACCGCCGACAACGTGGGCGTCTCCGAGAGCAGCCAGAGCATCGCCGTTCTTCTTGAACTCGAGGACCTCACCGATGACGGGCTTCGCCTTCCTGCCGATTTTATGCGCGAGCATGACGGGCGCTCCGCCTTCCAGGGAGGCTGTGTGAACCTCATCGAGGAGGTTGCGGATCACCTTGTGGCTTACTGCGGTGACTCCGACTCGCTTTCCCTGCCTAGCCAGGTCGACAATCATGCGCGCACCCGTATACGTCTTTCCTGTGCCCGGAGGCCCTTGGAGAGGCAGATAGCCAAACGACAGACTCCCGACCACGCGTATTGCCGCATCCAGGATCCGCTCGCCCTCGTGGCGAAGCGGCCGTCCGTCGTGACCATCAATCCGAGGAGGTAGCCCGAGCAGAAGATCCCGCCCTGCGCGGAACGGGCCATCACCGTCGATTCCGGCTTCCGCTACGGACCCTGCGAAGGCCAACAGCGACCTAGCCTTCTCCCATGGCGTCACTCGACCGTCCACCAGCACGGAGCGGGGGTGGATGTCTACCGTGCGCTTCCGCTTCTTAATGTCGATAGTGCATGCCGCAGGGTCCACAGCAATGACCTCACCGAGGTCCCTATCGCGCTCGCCGGCCTCGTACAGTTGGTTTCCGGCGCCGAGGGCAGTCTCCTGGTCCGGATAGCGATACCGGTGCACCGGACAGCTCGCCGTGCCGCCCTCGGTCCCAATAAAGCTTAGTGCGGTAATGGCCTTGCGCTCCCCTATCAGTTCCGAATAGTCGAGATCGTGAAGACGGAAGAACTCCCAGTGCGCGCAATTCATCTCGCGCCGGTGGTACTCGAGCATCTCCGCCAGGAGCCACGTCGCCCTCTGAGCACCTGTCCACGATTCGCGATCCTCGGGCAGGTCGGCCGTGAGCGCGTCGTACACCACCTGCACTTCGGCGCTCATCTCGCTGACGCCTTCCGACGCGTCTCCGTCGAGCAGCTCCGGACGAGGAACGGCGGCGCCCATGTCGAGCCACTCCCCCCTCCTGTCTTCGAGCCAGCCGCGAAGCACGGCAGTCGCCTCGCAGTCCTCTCGGTTGTAGCCCTCGACAGTGTCCCTATCGGCGCCTGCGATGCCCTCGATGTCACCGAGATCCAACAGAGCCTCGATGCGGCGGCGCGCCCGAGACGCCTCCCGCAGATCGACCGCTCGCTCGAAGCCGGCCAGCAACTCTAGGTCCTTCAGCGAGTACTGCTCGACGCTCGCACGCAACCCCTGCTTGGCGACGGCATACAGGTCGATCAGGCGCTTGCCTCGAAGAAGACGGTCGATGTCTTCGCTGCAACAGCCGTGACTCCCCATAAGCCGCTTGAGGGCGGAGGGCTCATACGGAGCGAAGTGGTAGACGTGCATCCCAGGGTGAGTTCGCCAATTATCCATGACGACGCCGACGAACTCCTCGAACGCGCGCTTCTCCTGAGCGCGGGTGTACCCCCAGCGCCGGTGGTACACCAGCTCGCCCTGGTCGTCGACCTGGCTCCAACCAAGGAGGTACTCGAGACCGCCATCCTTGTAGAAGCGAGCTGCCTCGATGTCAAAGAAGATGTCTCCGGGGTTGGGCTCCGGGAGAAGCCGCAACCCGCGCTCATCCTCGAGGTCCAGAAGTTCGTACTGGTGCTCTCCAGCTTGCCGCCCTTGGAGCTGGATCCTGGCCTGCGCATGCAGGCGATCGAACCCCGCCGCACTCCCCCGAATCGGGTCCTCTTTCAGGGCCTCAGGAGCCTCTCCGAGTTGCCCCAGCGTCGTCACACCCTGCCTTGTGAACTCAGCGGCGTGAAGCGTGCTCATTCCCGCGACCAGGGACAGATGGTCGTCTTCACGACGCCGCGCATCGCAGTTGTGCCACCAGCGGCAGATGCTGCACTGCGGGACCGGCGTCGGATAGGTGCCCTCGTCCGGAGCGGCAGCCGCAACTGCCTCGAGCTTCGCCTTGACATGCCGAAAGTAGGCCCCGAATTCGGCAGTCCGGAACGACTCCTGCCCGAACTCATCGCCAGGCTTCACAACATGCATATACTCGGGTACATGCCCCTGGATCCTCCCAACGGCCTCCGAATACGTGCAAAGCTGCAGAATCGTCCCCGCGCGGGTCTCTAGCGCGAGCTTGGTGTCAATCACTTCGTAGGAATAGCCCCCTAGCTCACTAGGGCGCGAGACCTTGCGCAAGAAGTCCGCGACACCCGCCAAGCCGCCGTAGGCAAGAGGCGCCTGAAGGATCACGTCGGTCCCTGAATGCATCAGTTCGGCCACACGGCCCAGTGAGCCGTCGCGGCCAACCTCGACCACCGAGAGCCCCTGGCCACGCAGGAAACTGCCGAACGCCTCCTCGTGTTCGATGCCACGCTGCTTCAGCATCTCGAGGATTGGGTCCGTCAAGAGCGGCGCTTCGAGGCGCCCCTCCGCGGCGGCACGGTCGAGCTGGGTCAGGTGCGGGCACCCGAGGTGCTGGGCAAGGTCGGTTGCAGATAGGCGCAACCCATTGGAATTGAGGTTCATTTTCGATTGTCGAAGATTTTTAAGGGAGAGGCAACAGCCGGGCAAACGCCCCGAGCGCTCCCGGACGGCCGGCAAACTTGCCGGCGAGCAATGCAACGATAGCCCGCCGGCCCAGGGAGTCAAGCAGGGGATTTAATTCGCCGGCAAACTTGCCGGCGTGGCCGTGGTCGGGCTATGCTGTTACCCATGGAGATGTGGCAGCCCCCCCTAGACACCCCCACCACCCAGAGAGCGGGCCTCCGCTTCGGCGACAAGGGCACCCACACCAGCCGCACGATGATGCTGGCTGAGATCACCGAACTCCTGGAGGCCACCCCGCCGGAGGCCGACCGGGCCGCCTACGCCGAGGCCATCATCGAGGACAACGCCCTCGGCAAGCAGACCGCGGCAACCCGCCGGCTCACCAACCAGCGCCTAGGAGAGCTCTACGGCCTAGACCCCGCCATCCCCCTCTTCCGGGTCCTCCGCAGGCTCTGGGCCGTGGATGAGCCCGGACGCCCCCTGATCGCCCTCCTCTGCGCCCTGGCCCGGGACCCCCTCCTCCGAGCCACGGCGCCGGCGGCCCTCCAGCTGCCCGAGGGCTCCGAGCTGATCCGCGCGACCCTGCTCGACTCGATACGCGAGGCAGTCGGCCACCGCCTCAACGACGCCATCCTCGACAAGGTGGCCCGCAACACGGCGAGCTCCTGGGCACAGTCCGGCCACTTGAAGGGCCGGATGCGCAAGATCCGCCAGCGCGTCGATCCAACGCCGGGCACCCTCGCCGCCGCACTTTGGCTCGGCACCGTCGAAGGCCTTGCCGGCGAGCAGCTCCTCAACTGTCAATGGGCACGCGTCCTGGACCGGACCGGCGCCCAGCTCGTGCCGACCGCTCTCCAGGCAAAGCAGCTCGGCCTGATCCACGCACGCATCGGCGGCGGCATCATCGAGATCGACGCCAGCCGCCTCGACGCCGTTCAACTGGGATCCTGAACCATGGGCAAGATCGAAGACCTCGCAGCTGTCTACGAGCGCCACGTCAGCGCTCCTTGGCAACGCACGATCGCTGGCGCCCAACGGGTGATGCTGGTCGTCTACGAGAAGGAGCTGGAGCGCAGCCTCCGTGCACGCATCGGTGAGTTCGAGCAGGCAACAGTCCGGAGCGGCCACGAATGGCAGCTCATCAACTGCACGACCTGGTTCGCCGAGTGGATGGCAGCGGACGAGTACCGCGAGTCCTACTTCGAGGAGCCCTCACTGCTCGCCATGAAGCTCGAGGGCGAGTTTAAGAGCCTTGCCAGCAAGCAGCTCACGGACGCGCTCGCAGAAGCAAGCGAGAATACCGTCGTCGCCATCCTCGGAGCCGCATCCCTCTTCGGGTTCCTGCGCATCTCCGAACTGGTCCGGGAAGTCGAGCAGTCTATCAACGGTCGCCTGCTGATCTTCTTCCCCGGCACAAAGAACGACAACAACTACCGCCTGCTCGATGCTCGGGACGGCTGGAACTACCTCGCGAACGGCATCACGCTCCATGGAGAAGGAGTGACCCAATGAAGCTCTACGAAGTTCTCGACCGCGATCCGCGGACCGCACGCCTCGCCAACAACGGTCAGGCCCGGATCACCGACCAGACCGACGAGAAGGCGATCCTCGAGCTACGAGCAGAACTCGAGACCTTCGTCTGCGAAGGGCAGTTCGGGAACGCGATCCAGCTCATCCTGGAGCGCTACCTTGGGAACCTGGGTCACACCAAGCAGGACTCCGCTTGGGTGAGCGGCTTCTTCGGGAGTGGTAAGTCGCACCTGCTCAAGATGCTCACGCATCTGTGGAGCAACACCGAGTTCAGCGACGGGTCCACGGCTCGCAGCCTGGTTCGTGGAGGCCTCCCGACGGAGGTGGAGGCGCACCTCCGCGAACTGGACACGCAGGCTCGCCGCATCGGCCTGGAACCGGTGGCCGCGGCTGGGACCCTCCTCGGCGGGAACGACCGAGTACGGGAGACGGTCCTCTCCATCATCCTGCGAGCAACCGGCTGGCCGGCCCAGTACCCCCAGGCCAAGTTCTGCTTCTGGCTTCGCGAGCAGGGCTGGCTCGATCAGGTTCGGTCCGCCGTCACCGACGCCGGGCGTGACTGGAACCATGAGCTGAACAACCTCTACGTCAGCCCGCACATCAGAAAGGCCCTGTTTCAGGCTGATCCGTCCCTCGCGCCTGACGAACGGAGCATCGGCAAGGTTCTCCAGAGCCACTGCCCCCAGCTGACGGCGGACATCACCACCGAGCAGTTCACGGAGGCGGCGAAAAAGGCTCTTCAGAGGGACGGCGAGTTCCCGCTCACCCTGCTCGTGCTGGATGAAGTCCAGCAGTACATCAACGAAGCCAGCGACCGCGCCGCCATCATCACCGAGGTGGCCGAGGCTCTGCAGACGCAATTCAACAGCCGCGTGATGCTGGTTGGCGCCGGCCAATCCGCCCTCTCCGCCGGCACTCAGGCGCTCCTGTGGCTGAGGGATCGTTTCAAGATCTCCATCGAGCTCGCAGACGCCGACGTCGAGGCCGTGACCCGCAAGGTCTTGCTTCACAAGAAGCCCAGCGCCAAACCGGAGATCGAGAGTGTCCTGGAGCGGAATGCCGGCGAAATCGCACGTCATCTCCAAGGGACCAAGATCGGCCAGCGGCCGGAGGATCAGAAGGACCGCGTTGGCGACTACCCCCTCCTCCCGACGCGCCGCAGATTCTGGGAAGCATGCTTCCGCGCCGCGGATGCGGCCGGGACGCAAAGCCAGCTGCGGTCCCAGCTCCGCATTCTCCACGACTCCCTGCACGGGATCTGCGAGCTGGACCTCGGCGCAGTCGTGCCGGCTAGTGATCTCTACAACGCGTTGGCCCCTTCGCTGGTGAATACCGGCGTGCTCCTGAACGAGATCAACACTCGCATCCAAAAGCTGGACGATGGAACCAAGGAGGGCCGCCTACAGCGCGACCTTTGCGGCCTCGTCTTCTTGATCGGAAAGCTTCCCCGAGAGGCTGGCGTCGACCTGGGCGTGCGAGCCAACGCGACCGTACTCGCTGACCTGATGGTCGACGACGTGACCAAGAACTCCGGCCCCTTCCGTAACCAGGTCGCCAAGACCCTCGAGAAACTCGCTGACGACGGCACGCTCATGCAGGTGGGCGAAGAGTATCGCCTGCAGACGACCGAGGGGGCTGAGTGGGACCGCGCCTACCGCGAGAAGCAGGCCTCCCTGCGCCAGAACGAAGTCGAGATCTCCACGCGGCGCGACCATCTCTTCGGCCAACAAGTCCAGCACACCATCGGCGAGATCAAGCTGATGCACGGAGCGGCAAAGATCCGTCGCAGCTTGTCCATGCACGTCGGCGGAGAACCCCCGAGGGCCGGAGGTGACCACATCTCCGTCTGGCTGCGCGATGGCTGGTCATGCGCTGAGAAGGACGCCGTCACGGACGCACGCCGACTCGGTCAGGACGACCCAACCCTGCACATTCACCTCCCCAAGAAGAGCGCCGATGACATGAAGGGCCGCATCATCGATGCGGAAGCTGCGCGTCAGGTCCTCGATCACCATGGCGTTCCGGCGACTCCAGAAGGGCAGGAGGCCCGCGAGAGCATGGAGAGTCGCCAACGCGCCGCCGAAACCAGCCGCGACGCAATCATCCGCGAGGTGCTCCACGCGGCGAAAGTGCTGCAGGGCGGCGGCAGCGAGCTCTTCGGCGAAAGCCTGACGGACAAGATTCGATCGGGAGCTGAGGCCTCGCTAGCGCGCCTGTTCCCTCGCTTCGACGACGGGGATCATCGGGCCTGGGAGGTGGCCGTCAAGCGAAGTAAGGACGGTTCGGATGAGCCGTTCAAGGTCGTGGGTTGGGACCAATCGACCGAAGACCATGCCGTCTCGAAGGAAGTCCTGACGGCCGTAGGAGCAGGAGCGCGAGGAACCGACGTCCAGAAGAGCCTGAAGTCTGCTCCATTCGGGTGGCCGCAAGACGCGGTCGACGCAGCCCTCATCGCCCTTCATCGCAGCGGGCATCTCCGCGCCACGAAGAACGGGCAGCCCATTCCCAGCGGGGCATTGGATCAGTCCGGAGTGAAGGCCGCGGAGTTCCGTCCCGAGAAGGTGAGATTGGCGACCAGGCAGCGCATCGCGCTGCGAGGCCTCTTCGGCGAAGCGGGCATCAGCACCAAGACGGGAGAGGAGGAGCTCCGAGCGCCAGACTTCCTGAATGCGGTATCCCAGCGAGCCGCCAGTGCAGGTGGCGCCCCCCCCCTTCCCACTGCTCCGGACGCAAAGCTCGTCGACGATCTACGTCGGCTTACTGGCGCTGAGCAACTGGTCGCCATCTTGGATAAGAAGGCCGAACTCCAGGAACTGATGCGCAAGAGCCTCGTGCTCGCCGACCGCGTCGCCGAGCGCACCCCGATCTGGGGTGCCGCAGAGTCGTTCCACAATCACGCCGCAGGTCTGCCCGTCGCGGACGCGGTTGGTAAGGAACTCGGGGCGATCAGGGACCAGCGTTCCCTCCTTTCCGATACAGATCACATCTCTCCGCTGACCGCGAAGCTCGCCGGCACTCTGCGCGAGACGTTGACGGAGAGGCACGCCGAGTTGTGTGCGGCAGTCGAGTCGGCAGAGGCTCAGCTCGCAGCTGATGCCACATGGCAGGCGCTCGACTCTGCAGCTCATGAAGAGATTCGTCGTGCTGTAGGCCTCGACGCGCCGCCCTCTCTGTCGATCGCGAGCAACGATGCGCTGCAAGAGACCCTTGGCCGTCGCCCACTCCCGGGCTGGCAGGAAGCCATCGACGCAGTTGGCCCACGTGTCGCCCGGGCATTGGGCACTGCGGCTGAGCGCTTGAAGGCAGCGGATCCCACGAAGGCGACGGCGAGTGTGTCGGTCCGGCGCGGAACCCTGACTGACGAGGCCCAGGTCCGCGAGTGGCTTGCGGAGCATGAGACCAAGCTCCTCGATGCAGTCGCCCAAGGCCCCGTGATCATCAACTAGAGGCACTCGAGATGGCCCACCTACCCACAGACCTTCGCAGCCAACTCGAGAAGGTGATCAAGACCGCGCGACGAGAGGCCGAAGCGGGCGCTCGCAATGCGCTAGAGTCCTTGGCCGTCGATCACCACGAGTACCACGGCTCGATGACGCCTGACGAGCGCTCCCTCCGTAACCGCCTCCGCGCTCACGGCCGACAGCTCGGGGACCGGCGAGAGGCACGTGGCACTCAGTCCATCAAGCGACTAGCACGCGAAGTAGCGTACGAGCACTGGCACCGGATGCTGTTCGCCCGCTTCCTCGCTGAGAATAGCCTGCTGGTGGAACCCGTGTCGGGTGAAGCAATCTCTATGGGCGAGTGCCAAGACCTCGCCCGCGAGGCAGGTGAAGATCCACACTCTATGGCTGCTCGCTTTGCCCAGGACTCCCTGCCGCAGATCTTCCGGAAAGACGATCCGGGGCTTGAGATCACTCTCGCTCCCGAGACGTGCCTTGCCCTCAATAGGCTACTCGACAGTTTACCGCCCCCCGTCTTCACTGCACACGACAGCCTAGGCTGGACATACCAGTACTGGCAGGCTGAGAAGAAGAACGCCGTCAACGAATCGGGCAACAGGATTGGTGCAGACGAGCTGCCGGCCGTGACCCAGCTCTTCACGGAGAGCTACATGGTGCTCTTCCTCTACCACAACACAATCGGCGCCTGGCATGCCGGCAGAGTGTTGGCAGAGAATCCTAGCCTTGCCGCGAACTCCCAGACCGAAGATGAGCTCCGACAGGCGGTGCGCCTCCGTGCTCACGGAGGCTACGATTTCGAGCACCTCCGCTTCGTGCGCGAGGTGAAGGAAGGCGACGAAGAACAATTCCCCACTGGAAACTGGCGCCCTGCGGCAGGCGCCTTTGATGGCTGGCCAGACACCGCCAGCGAGCTGAAGATCCTCGATCCCTGCTGTGGTAGCGGGCACTTCTTGACGGAGGGCTTCGAGCTACTCGTTCGGCTTCGAATGGACGAAGAAGGCCTCGCTCTCGACGACGCCATCCGCGGAGTACTGGCCGTCAACCTCCACGGCCTAGAACTCGATACGCGCTGCACGCAAATCGCAGCGTTCAACCTCGCGCTGGCAGCCTGGAAGATGGCGGGTAAGCCGATCACGCTGCCCTCTCTGCACATCGCATGCTCGGGGCTGGCTGTGGGCTCGACGAAATCCGAATGGACCAAACTCGCTCACGACGACGCACGTCTCCACGCGGGTATGGAGCAGCTCTACGGCTTGTTTGAACAGGCGCCGCTACTAGGCTCACTGACTGACCCGAAAGCGCTGGAGGCTGACCTATTGGTTGCGGACTTCACCGAACTGCAGCCCCTACTGCAACGGGCTCTGGAGCAAGACACGGAGGATGTCGAATACGCCGAGCGCGCGGTAGCGGCACAGGGCATGGCAAAGGCGGCACGACTGCTCCTGGGCAAGTACGCGCTCGTGATCACGAATGTGCCGTTCCTAGCCACACGAAAGCAGTCTGAGCCACTTGTCCAGCACCTCCAAAGCAGATTCTTCGATGAACGATTCGACCTCGCGACAGCGATGATGTCTCGCTCAACCCGGCTCCTGGATACGTTCGGCGTTGCCGCTTTCGTCAGCCCCCAATCCTGGCAGTTCCTTGGATCTTATGAACAGTTCAGAAAGAAGCTCCTTGAGCACAACACGATCTCAGTAGTTGCCCGGCTTGGACCCGGCGCATTCGAGACAATCTCGGGCCAAGTCGTTAATGCGGTGCTGTCTATCATTGGCGAAGAGGAACCAACCCGAGCACACGCGTATTCGGCGCTTGATGTCTCCGAGGATGACTCCGTTCTCGCCAAGGCCAAGGCGCTCATCTCGAACAAGGTCGAATCTGTCACGCAATCGGAACAGCGGAAGAACCCAGACTCTGTCCTACTTACAGTCAAGGGTCGTGCGGGATCCCTACTCCAGGACTACTCGGTAGCTCTTGCAGGAATCCTCAATGGTGACGCACAGAGATTCCGGTTTAGGTTCTGGGAAGTCACAGCATTGAGCCAATCCAAGTGGGCCCCTCTTCAGGAGAACTGCCCCGCCACCCAGAGATTCGGCGGGCGACAAGGTGTGATCTTGTGGGAAAATGGAGACGGCCAACTTCGATCCTATGCGAAGGCAGTGCGTGAACGCCTCCACGACGCAGACAAGCGCGGGAACGAGGCCTGGGGAAAGAACGGCATCGCGGTCTCGAGGATGGGCAGGATTAGCTCAACACTATTCCTCGGAGATCTATTCGATCAGAACGTCGCAGTCATCCTCCCCAAAGCCGCGAAAGACCTCCCTGCGATTTGGACCTACTGTTCTTCAACTCAATACGAGTCCGACTTGCGCACGGTCAACCCGAGCCTCGCGATCTCGTCAGCAACTGTGGCGAAGGTCCCTTTTGATCTAGAGCACTGGCGAGAGGTTGCGGCCAAGAGGTACCCGGATGGTCTACCAGAGCCACAATCTGACGACCCCACACAATGGCTCTTTCACGGTCACCCCGCCAAGGCCGAACCGACCTCCGCTCTCCAGGTTGCCGTCGCCCGTCTTCTCGGCTATCGCTGGCCAGCTGAGCTGGATCCCGACATGCAGCTCGCCGACGAAGCTCGTCAGTGGATTGCGCGTAGCGATGCATTGAAGGGCTTCGCCGATGAAGACGGCATCGTTTGCCTCTCGGCCACGCAAGGTGAACGCTCGGCTGCCGACCGCCTGCGCGAACTGCTGTCCGCCGCCTTTGGTTCCGCCTGGTCTGCTGCCAAGGAACGTGAGCTTCTTGCCGTTGCCGGCGATGGCAAAAGGCCCGCCGCCTCGCTCGCCGTCTGGCTGCGCGACAAGTTCTTCGAGGAGCACTGCAAGCTCTTCGGCCACCGTCCATTCGTCTGGCACATCTGGGACGGCAACAAGGACGGATTCCACTGCCTAGTCAACACACACAGACTCACCGGTTCCGACGGTGAAGGTCGTCGTACTCTCGAAGCAATCACCTACTCCTACTTGAACGACTGGATCGGCCGGCAAGAGGCGGCCCAGCAAGCCGGCCAAGAGGGCGCCGACGCCCGCCTCGCTGCCGCCCAGGAGCTGCAAGGCCAACTAGAGAAGATCCTCGAAGGCGAATCACCCTACGACCTGTTCATCCGTTGGAAGTCGCTCCACGAACAAGCCGTCGGATGGGCTCCAGACATCAATGATGGAGTCAGGCTGAACATCCGCCCCTTCATGAAGGCTGAGCTCCGCAAGGGCGGCAAGAAGGGCGCGGGTGTGCTGCGCTGGAAGCCCAACATCAAGTGGAGCAAGGATCGCGGGAAGGAATCGCAAGTCCTGCGGCCCAAGCTGGATTACCCGTGGTTCTGGAGCTGTGAAGATCAGAGCACCGGCTTCACCGGAGGTGAAGAATTCGATGGCAATCGCTGGAACGATCTCCACTACACGAACTCGGCGAAAAAGCAAGCGCGTGAGCGACGCCCAACGACTACCGATGCAGAGGTGGAGGTATGAACTCTCAGCTCACCTCGCCCACAGCCACGCAGCGAACAGTGCTCGATCAGCTCATCGAGCATCTCCGGGCCAAAGATGTCGCCCTCGACGGGCAGGACCGACCGGCTGCAATCCTGTGGACTGATCCAGAGCGCGACTGGCTTCCGCTGATTGAAATGATGCGGGCACGAGTCGAGGAGCTTCTCGTGTTTGGCGACTACGCCCCCGAGGATCGGACGGGCCCCGCAATCTGGCTTCGCTGCATGGTGGATCGCGGCCTCAAGGAACCGTCGCTGCCGCCTGACCGAGTCCCGATCCTCTACCTCCCTCAAGTAGCGCGACAGGACCTGCGAGCAGGTGAGGCGTGCCAGGAGGAACTGAAGCCACTGGTCGAGCTCATGTATCGGGGCACGCTGTGGCTCCAGCACAACGGCAGCGACTGGCGGGCGACGACCTTCCTGACCTCATCGAAGGCTCTCAATCTCGACATCGCTGGTGATGGCGCGACTCTGGAGGCGCTTCTCCGCGCGCTGCCGGAGTTGGCTGTGGCCCCCGTTTCACAGCTAACGGCAAGGCACCTAGAAGCGGACGACTTCGACCGCATGCTGAGCAATGACGTGATCCGTGACGTCTTGCGATGGATGGGTGATCCAGCCGGCACGAAAGCGCGTCTCGGCGAGAACGGCTGGGGAGCCTTCTGCGGCCGGTGCCGTGAAGAGCTGAGCTTCGACCCTGCGACCGAAGCCGATGTCACGGCAGGGGAACGCTTGGCGACGGCGGACGGTGCCTGGGCAGACGTGTGGCGACGATTCGAGGAATCGCCGACAAGCTTCCATGGCATCACGGAACTGCTTCGCCGAAGCCGTCCGGGTGGGAGCTTCTCATTCAATCGTGACCCCTGGCCCGACCTCAGCGACGAGGATGAGGCGAAGGTCCGCCAAGCTCTTTCGGAACTTGCGCAGCTCGGGCACGACAAGGCGTGCGACAAGATCACTGAACTGGAGGCGGCACACGGCAGGCGTCGCGATTTGGTCTGGGCGCGGCTAGACCTGTCCCCCATGGCCAGGGTGTTGGAGCCCCTCAGCCGCTTGGCCCTGGCATCGCGGTCCGCGGTCGGCGGAACGACGCTGGATGAGATCGCGGCAAGCTACGTCGCAAGCGGATGGGAAGCTGATGCTGCAGCGTGGGAGGCTGTCGCGGCCGCACCCACGAACGACGAGGCGCTGGTCAGCTCAGCTGTCCGCCATCTCCTCGAGCCCTGGCTCGAAGACTCGGCGCGTGCATTTCAGTCGGCGCTGGAGCACACACCAATTCCTCGGCCCGGACAGCAGTCCCAAGTGCAGGCTAGTGCAGATGGATGCGTCCTATTCGCTGACGGGCTCCGCTACGACCTTGGATTGCGCCTGAGCGAACGTCTCGAAGGCCGCGGCTACCGAACCGCCCTCGGACATCGGTGGGCCGCCGCGCCAACGGTGACCGCCACCGCGAAGCCCGCCGTCACCCCAATCGCCGACCAGATCAAGGGCGAGTCTCTCGGCGAGGACTTCGGCGCGGTTCTCCACACATCCGGCAAGCCGGCAAATGCTCAAAACCTGCGAGCTGCCATGCAGAAGGCTGGCTACCAGATCCTGGGGACCGGCGGTCTGGATGCGCCGATGGAAGACCCTGCCTACGGCTGGCTGGAGAACGGCGACATCGACACGCTCGGACACAAGGTCAATGCACGCCTCGCCCGGCACATCGATGAAGAGCTGGAGCGACTGACCGACCGCATCGTGAGCCTCTTGGAATCCGGCTGGAAGAGCGTCCGAGTCGTGACCGACCACGGGTGGCTTCTTCTGCCCGGAGGTCTGCCCAAGGTGGACCTTCCCAAGCACCTCACGGCGAGCCGCTGGGCACGCTGCGCCGTGCTGTCCGGCGGCGCGTCCCCCGAGATGCCGAGATACCCGTGGCACTGGAACGCCACGCAGTCCTTCGCTGTGGCGCCAGGGATCGCTTGTTTCAACAAGACTGAGGAGTACGCCCACGGGGGCTTGAGCGTTCAGGAGTGCCTGACGCCGGACCTTCTCGTCGAACACGGAGGCGACCGAGTCGCTCGCGCATCCATCGACTCGGTCACCTGGAAGGGTCTGCGGTGTTTCATCGAAGCCGCGACCGGAGCAGCGAACATCGTCGCTGACTTGCGGCTCGACAGCCCGGCAGGTGCCTCCGTTGCATCCAAGGCCAAGCCGGTCGAAGCGGACGGCTCTGTGAGCCTGGTGCTTGCCGGCGACGAGCACGAGGAAGCGAATCTGGTCCTGGTCCTGTTGGACGAGTCCGGGAACATCGTCGCCCAGAAGCCGACGCAGGTAGGAACTGACTCATGAGCATGACATCGATCGAAATGGATCACCTGGATCAGGTTGCGGCGGCAGCCCTGGACGGCTACCTGGTTCGCAAGGACCTTGTGCGTCGCTACTCGCGGCAATACCCCGTGCCCACCTATGTGGTTGAGTTCCTGCTGGGTCGGTACTGCGCGAGTACTGATCCCGACGAAATCGAGGAAGGTCTTGCGATCGTCGAGAAGCAGCTCCAGGGGCGTACGGTACGCACGGGGGACGAAGAGCTCTTCAAGTCCAGGGCCCGGGACGATGGGCCAGTCAAGCTCATCGACATCGTTCGAGCGAAGCTCGACACGAAGAACGACTGCTATGTGGCGGAGCTTCCCAGCCTTGCCCTGAAGGGCGTTCAGATCCCCGACAGCATGGTCAAGGAGAACGAGAGGATGCTGACCGACGGCTTCTACGCCGAGGTCACGCTCGAGTACGACGCCTTGATCGCGCAGGAGAAGAACGGGCGGCCCTTCCGGATCGCGGCGATACGCCCGATCCAGATGTCGAAGCCCGACGTTCTCTCCGTCTTTGCCAAGGGCCGTGAGGGCTTCACGACCGAGGAATGGCGGCACTTTCTGATCCGGTCCGTCGGCTTGGAACCGTCCGCTCTCGACGAACGGGCGCAGAGGGTCGTGCTGTTGCGCATGGTCCCTTTCGCGGAGCGCAACTACAACATGGTCGAGCTCGGTCCGCGCGGCACGGGCAAGAGCCACATCTACCAGCAGATCTCGCCGTACTCGCACCTCATCTCAGGCGGCAAGGCCACAGTCGCGAAGATGTTCGTGAACAACGCCAGCGGTCAACGCGGACTCGTCTGCCAGTACGACGTAGTCTGCTTCGACGAGGTATCCGGCATCTCCTTCGACTCGAAGGACGGCGTTAACATCATGAAGGGCTACATGGAGTCCGGAGAGTTCAGCCGTGGCAAAGAGAGCATCCGCGCCGAGGGCGGGATGGTGATGATCGGCAACTTCGATGTCGACGTGGAGCAGCAGCAGCGCATCGGTCACCTGCTCAGCCCGCTCCCCCCGGAGATGCGCGACGACACCGCGTTCCAGGACCGCATCCACGCGTTCGCGCCAGGCTGGGATTTCCCGAAGCTCAACCCGGGGGACCACCTCACCGACCACTTCGGCCTGGTCAGTGACTTCCTGAGCGAGTGCTGGAGCCGGCTGCGTCAGTCGAGCCGCGTCTCGGCGCTCCAGGGCCGCGTGTTCTGGGGAGGCGCCCTCAGCGGGCGCGATATCAACGCCGTTCAGAAGACGATCTCCGGGCTCCTGAAGCTCCTCTTCCCCGACCCCGAGATGCCCGTGCCGGACGAGGACCTCGAGTGGATCGTTCGCCTCGCCCTGGAGTCGCGCCGGCGGGTGAAGGAGCAGCAGAAGCGCTGCCTCAAGAGCGAGTTCCGCAACACCCACTTCAGCTACACGATGGGTGTGGATGGCGTGGAGCAGTTCGTCGCGACGCCTGAGCTGCACAGCGACGAGGCGATCGACGGCGACCCCCTTCCCCCCGGGCAGGTGTGGGCCGTCGGCCCCGGCGGCGGCGAAGCCGGATCCGGCCTGTACCGCATCGAGGTGGCCGTCGGACCGGGCAGCGGGGCCAAGATCTTGAACCACCCCCAGCCGCCCGCCTTCCGCGAGAGCGTCAAGGTCGGCGAGCAGAACCTCTACACGCGAGCCAAGCAGCTCGTGGGCGATCGCGATCCGCGCAGCCACGAGTTCTCGATCCAGCTGCGCCCGTTCGACGCGGACAAGTCAGGCGCCGGCCTGGGCCTGCCGCTGCTGGTCGCCCTCGTTGGTGGACTGCTCGAACGAAGCACCCGCGGCGGGACGATCGTCGTCGGGCCCCTGAACCTCGGTGGCTCGATCGAGATGCTCCAGAACCCCGTGGCGATCGCCGAGCTGGCGGTCGACAAGCAAGCCACGACTCTCCTGATGCCGGTCGCCGCGCGGCGTGCCCTCAATGACCTGCCCGATGACATCTGGACCAAGATCAACATCGAGTTCTACAGCGACCCGGCTGACGGGGTGTTCAAGGCCCTAATGGAATAGAAATGCACTCCCGGAGGGTCTGAATACTCATGACCAGCCCGCTTGAGAGCCGCACGACAAACTTCAGCCGGCAGGTGCGGCCAAATTCGGCAGCCGGCAGATAGCCTCAGCATCCTCATTGAAGAGATATGGTCAAGAGTTGTGGATCGAATCTGATCGAGGCTACGCGGCGACCT
>CAYWNK010000132.1:0-17011 GCA_964459495.1 uncultured Planctomycetaceae bacterium | reverse complement strand
GGACCGCATCGCTCCCCACGTCGGGGCTGGCTGGGCACCGTGGCTCCATGGTGGAGGGCTCGGTTGCCGCCCGGGACCGAATGGCTCTCCCGGGACTCTGGATGCTGGTTGTGGGGGGCAGCCTAGCCGCTAGGGAGCTTGGCGCAAGGCATAAAATCCACTTATCTGGATGTGGCGATGCTTTTTCTGCGGGGCGATCTCCTGGGCCGCCGAAGGGGACGAGACCAAGGGGGGTGGGATGTGCTCCGCGAGCTACTCAGTGGGCTGTCGCCGGGACGGATGCTGTGTGGACCGGGCTGAGCTTTCTCCAGGTCTGCTGAAGGGGCCTAGCCGCCGCAGGTGCTGCGAAGCCAATCCCGGGCGCCCGCGCACCAGCTTTCCCAGCGCTCGGCAAGCTCCTCGTCGCCGGCCTCGAGGGCGGCGCGCACGCGGACTTGTTCTTCGAGCTGGACGCTACGGAGATAGCGGCCGAGGTCTTCGAGCTTCGGTGAGGCGAGGGCCATCGCAGTGGACAGTGTCGCGACCGCGGAGCGTTGGAGCTCGCCGGGGTCGATGCGCCCAAGGCGATCCAGGCTGGTGTGGTACCAGGGCGTGGTGAAGTGCCAGAACAGCACCGCGGGCACGCCGGCTTCCTGAAACGCATCGGGGTCGGAGCCTCCCTCCCAGGGGTGATCGGCGGTGCGCCACTCGCCCGCGTGCTGGGACACGTCGCTGAGCGCACAGCGCGCCACCTGGGCTAGCCCGTTGGGCTGGAAGATGGCCGGGTCCACCTTGTCCGAACCCCACTGGGTGTGCTTGTCGGGCAAGAGGGTGACGAGAGCGCCGGGGTCGGGCATGCGCTCCAGGTATTGGGGGGAACCTGCGGACTTGGCGGCGTCTCCGCAGCCGATGGCCGTGAGGGCTGCGATCGACGTGAGCTCGCTGCGCTCGAGCCAGGCCTCACTCTGGTCGACCTCGGGGCCCCAGAGGAAGACCAGCGATCGGTCCGGGCGCTGCATTTTCCCCGATTGGATAGCGCCCGCGAGCAGAGTTGCGCACTCGAGCGTCGCCCCCACGCCGCTCGCATTGTCGGAAGCTCCCGCATAGCCCACGTGGCTGGTGACGACCACGGCTTCGCCGGGCGCCTGTGATCCCCTGATCGTGGCCACGAGCATGCGCAGCGGGCCGGTGCTGGACTTGACCTCGGCCCGCAGCCGCACTTCGACCGAGCCGAACTTGCGGTGGGCCGCCTCGATGCGCCGGTGAGCGTTGCGGCTGAGCATAGCTGCGGGCAGGTCTTCGCCCGCGGGGTGCCGCCGCAGGCGCAGCGCGTTCTCGGGATGGTCCGTGGTGCCGGGTAGGACGTTGTAGCTGGCAAGGCTGGAAGAGAGAACGGCCACGGCGCCGCCCAGCTTCGCCCTGCGCAGGATGTCGGCCTGGGGCGGAGCAGCGGTGACCAGGATGCTGCCTTCCTCCACGTCGCGGACGCGGAAGACAACGGGGCCGGTGACGTCGCAGGCGGGTGCCCCCATGGGCAGCATCAGTCGGTCGGTGTCGGACTCGTCCTCGAAGGCGTGCAGGGGCTCGACCCCGATGCCGGTGTTCATCTCGACGCGCCCGCGCACCGGCGTCCAGCAGTCGTAGGCCCCATCGAGCGTCCACGACTCGAGTTGCAGGTGGGTGTTGGAGCCGAAGCCGGCGTCGCGCAGCTGCACTTGGAGGTGCTCAAGCACGGCGTTGTAGCCGTCGCTACCGCGTACGCGGTAGAAGCCGTCCGCGAAGGCGACGGTCTTCATCGCGCGTTCGGCTCGGAAGAGGTCATCGAGCTCAGCGACGAAGCGGGCTGGGCCGGTGGGTTCCATTGCCACCGGTGGGCCGAGGTGGGCGAGGCCCACGGCGGGTGTGCTCGCGGTTGGGGCCGGGCCCTGGCAGGCAGCGGCAAGAGAGAGGAGGACGAGCCCGGCGAAGGGCCCACAAGCGGCAGGACCTGGTGTCTTCATCGTTCTTTCGATGGTACAGCCTGCCGCGAATCCCGCTGGAGGGCGCGCTGTCAGTGCGCCCAAGGCGCGCTAGCGGCTACGGCGCTGCGTCGACCGACGGACCGGGCGACGCAGGGGCCTGCGCACCGGGGCACGGCTCGGCCGACGCTTGGCATCATTCTTTTGGGCTCCCTGGCGGTTGCTGCGCGCTTCCTGGATGCGGCGACGGAAGCGATTCCGTCGTTCGCCCCTGCGGTCGGTCGCTTGGCGTTCACGCTGCGCGCCACGCTTGGCAGCTGCGGCCCTGCGCTCTTCGCGCTGAGCGCCATCTCTCTTCTGGGCGCTCTCGCCCGACCGCTGTCCGCGGCGACGGGCGATCGCACTGCGGGCGGCTTGGGCTTCGCCGGCGTCGAGCTTTCCGTCTTGATTGCTGTCGAACAGAGACAGGACGCGCTCGCGCATGGCGTTGTCGCTGGCTTTCCTACGGCTGGCCTGGGGCGCTTCGGCGGGACGTTCGACGCGGCGTTGCCGTTCGGGAGCACGTTCGCGCGGGCTTTGGGCGATGGCAGGGGTGGCGAGCAGGCAGGCGAGGAGCAGGCTGAAGGTCTTCATTGTCGTGGGTGCTGTTGGGTTGATGCGCTTCAGCCAACTGGCTCGCGCAGCATCCAAAACAGGCGAGACCCCGGCAGGTTCCTTAGAAATGCCGGGGAGCCCGTCTAGGCCCGCTTCGATGGGTCCTTCGAGCTAGTAGCGCAGGGACAGGCGTGGAGCATCCACAGCCAAGTGACCCACCGTGATCACCGGGCCCCTTCGGCAGGTTGGACCGGGGGCGTGGTAGCCGCGGCGATGGCCGACAGGGACGATGCAGGAAGACGCGCCCAACAGGGCGAGCAGGGCGAGGGGGAACGCGACGCGGCGCAGGGGCTGGGGCATAGATTCAGGTCCTTCCGATTGGGACATTGGGAAAACGATGAACCTCCTGGGGCAAGATCCATGCCAGGCGCCCAAAGCGCTCGACCAGAGCTTCACGACCTCCACGGGGCCCCGGGGCAGAGGCGGCTGACCTCTCGATAGGACAATCCCCTGGGGCTGGGTCCTCGCCGTAGGGCGCAGGTCCAGAATTCCGGCGAGGCGCGGACCCACGCTCACTACCCTGCCCGTTCCCTTCTCCCCCCTGAGATTCACCATGGACGATGTCGTTTTCTCCGAACCCGTTCACAGCTACGGCTCCTTCCTCTACGGAGGGCCGGACGGCAACAACCAGGCGACGGCCACCATCTGGCTGCGCTTTGAAGGCCACAAGGATTTCGCGTGGCTGGTTTTCTATCCCCCTGGCTACCAGCTTCCCCCGCTCTACAAGAACCCCGCCGGGGAAGGGGTGCATCACTTCCAGGTGAGCTACCGCTCCGGGGACTACTCCAAGGTCATCGACCTGCTGCGCAACGAGAAGCCCGTGCACTTCTACTGGAGCGACGAGACCTGCGTCGCCTACCTGCGCTGTGGCGCGGAGGAGGTCGGCGAGGGAGAGATCTAGCTCGCCAGACCCCCAACGCCAACGGGCCCCCCGGCGATGTCGTTCGCCGGGGGGCCCGTTTGTCTTGGAGGGGCGCTAGCGATCTTCGGCTTCGTTGTCTTCGACGATTTCGCCCACGTAGCCCAGGTCGTGCAGGGTCTCGAGATTGCGCAGGACGTCCTGTTCAAAGCTGCTGTCGAGGGGGAAGGCCGATTCGCGGCGTTCCACGATCTTCTGGGTCAGTCGCTCGACGATCTCGGGCTGTTGGTCGCGCAGGTTGACGAGCTCGAACGGGTCGGTGTTCAGGTCGTACAGCTGCACCTCGAGCTCCAGGACCTCGATGGCCGCCTGGGTGGGCAGAATCAGCTTCCAGCCGTCGTCCGCAACGAAGGCCTCGCCCTGGTTGGTCATTGCGTAGGCGCCCGGCAGGAAGTCGCCGCCGAAGAGGTTCTGGCCCTGAACCAGCTCGCGACCTTCGCCGTCGATGCCCGCCAGGTCGAGCAGGGTGGCGCTGACGTTGATAGCCTCAGCGACGCTGTCCACGACCTCGCCCTTGGGCAGGCCGGGAGCCATGAAGATGAGCGGGACGCGGATGAATTCTTGGTAGACCAGACCGCCGTGACGCTGCTTGAGCCAGTGCTGGAGCTTGGTCCTCGGGCGCGAGGCCGCCGTTTGCTGGACCACCGCGGGGATTTCCTGGCGTTCCCACAGGCACTCCCCGTGGTCGGAGGTCAGGCCAACGATCGCATTGCTGAGGTTGTCGTTGAGGGATAGGGCCTGCAGCAGTTCGAGCACCTTGTTGTCGACCCAGAGGATCTCATCGTCGTAGTTGCCGATCTCGTACTCCATCAGCTCGCGCTGCTTCTCCAGGTTGCCGTAGCCCTCCTGTTCCGCCCCGAGCTTGAGGAGCGCCTCGGTGTGGTCCGTGAGGACCCCCATCATGTCGGTGTCGAAGCGGGTGCGCGGCTTGTACGGATCATGGGGGTCGGTGAAGTGCACCCAGGTGAAGGTGTCTCGATCCTTGTTCTCGTTCAGCCACTCCACGATGGCGTCGGTCATGACGAGGCGCGCGTCCTCGCTCCAGTGATCGAAGCCCCGGTGGAATCCGTTCTTCTCGTTGAGCAGGGGGTTGGCCACGAATGCGCCGGTGCGGTAGCCCGCGTCGTGGAAGAGCTGGGCCAACGTCGGGGTGTCGCTGGGGATTGAAAGGCGCCGGCGCGACACACGCCGGCCGGTCATCAGGGTGACCATGCTGGGAGAGGTCCAGGAACTCTGGGAGATCGCGCGGTCAAAGCGCACGCCCTCCTGGGCCATGACGTCGATGTTCGGGGAGGTCTCCCGCCAATACCCGTAGCTCGACATGTGATCGGCGCGCAGGGTGTCGATCACAATGAACAGCACGTGGCGCGGCTTGTCGGGGTCAACCGCTGCGCGCATGCCGCGATTCACCGGAGCGGTTTGCTCGGCGGACTCTGCGCCCGGTGGAGCTTTGTCACCAGAGCATCCGGCAAGGAGCAAAGTGCAGGCACCGATGCCGGCTGCGAGGAGGCGCAGGAGGGGAGCTTGGTGTTGGGCAGAATTCAGCATGGCGAATCGGAGACAGGGTGGACGCCTGTCCGGAAAGCTGGAGGCAAGCGCGGCAACTCTACCGTAGCTGGTCTCCGCTTGGCTCTCCTAGGCCGCCCATGTCTCTGCGTCGACACGCTCTGGTCATGTGTTCCTTCTAGGGGCCTACCTTCGGACGGATCTGCGGGGGCATTCTAGGCCCATCCCATGGGGATCGATCCGAGGCAGTCCTGCCCGTGGGGAGCGCGCTGGCAACCGGCGGGTCGTGCTGGAGCGCCAAGCATCGGGAGCGCTCCGGTTGGATTCCAGTTAGCCTCTATTTATGACGCCGTGGCTTAAAGGGATCTCGCTGGTCGTTGTGGCCAGCGGCGTGCTTCTTGGAATCGGGATGATCGGCCGGGGGGGATACGAGAAGCCGACTTTCCTACCTCTCGAGCATGCGCCAATGGGGGCGATCTCTGGCCGCGTCGTGGACGGGGATGGGAAGCCCGTAGCAGGCTTGGTGCTTGCATTGGAGGCGCGGGAGGAGGTTGACCTGTTCGAGATGTTCTTGCCGCAGGTCCCGTGGACGAGCTGTGGGATTCAGATGCCGGACGAAATCAGCGACGCGGACGGGTACTTTCGCTTTGGGTGGGGCGTGGGAGCCGACCGGATTGTCCGGGTGCGTCCGACCGAGCTCATGTTCGAGGGGCAAACCGGAGCGATCCCTGTGCGGCAGGGCTTCGAGTCCAGCGGAATCACGCTCCATGCGAAGCCCTTCGGGTCGGAGCGCCTGATCTCAGGCGTCGTTTGCGGGAAGGATGGTCTGCCCCTGAGCGGCGTGCACGTCAGTGCTTGGTCATTGCTCAAGCAGTCGAAGTTCCTCTGCAACGACACCACAGATGACCAGGGGGCATTCACGCTCGTGGCTCCCACGCCCACGGGATCTGCGCGCCTGGAGGCCGCGTCTCCTGAGGGCTTGGAGGCGACTGCTGCCAAGGTCCCTTTTGGCAATCGCTCACTTGTCATGGAGCTCGGACCGGAGCCAGTCGAGTAGTCCTCCCAGGCGGAGGCTTGCTACCTCCCATGGATGGCAAGCATGCTTAGAGCATGTGGATCCGCAGCCTGTTTGCCGCCCTGTGCCTTTCCGCGCCTGTCTTCGCCCAGCAGGCGCCCCTGCGGCGCATCGCCTTCGGGTCCTGCTGCAAGCTCGATCGGCCCCAGGGCGTCTGGGCCACGGTGGGCTCCAAGTCGCCGGAGCTCGTGATCCTCACGGGCGACGCGATGTACGGGGACTCGGACGATCCCGCGGTGCTGCGCAGCAAGTGGGCGGCCCTGGCAGCGGTGCCCGAGTTCGCTGGGATGCGGGCGCACACCAAGCTGCTCGCCACCTGGGACGACCACGACTACGGGCGCAACGACGCGGGAGCGGAGTACGGTCCGCGGAGGGAGAGCCAGGCGGCGTTCCTGGATTTCCTCGGCGTGCCGCCAGGCGATCCACGCCGGGAGCGGGCCGGTGTCTACCACGCCGAGGTCTTCGGTCCCCCGGGCCAGCGGGTCCAGGTGATCCTGCTCGACACCAGGTACGACCGCTCCCCCCTGCTGCGCGCGGAGGAGCGCTTGGCGGGGCGCGGGCCCTATGCCCCGAACACGGACCCCGCGGCGCGTCTGCTATCCGGCGCCCAGTGGGCTTGGCTCGAGCGCACGCTCGCCGAACCCGCCGAGGTACGCGTGCTTGTATCCAGCGTGCAGTTCGTCGCCGATGAGCACGGCTGGGAATGCTGGGGCAACTTCCCCGCGGAGCGCGCGAGGATGCTGGGGCTGCTGCGGGATGTGCCCGGAGTGCTGCTCGTCAGTGGCGACCGGCACGCTGGCGAGATCAGCCGCCTGGATTCCCGGGGGGACGGGCTCGACCCGGGCTACCCGCTGTATGACGTGACGGCCTCGGGCTTCAACCAGGGCCGCAGGTGGACGGACGAGCCGAATCGGCATCGCGTGGGCGACTGGTACGGCCAGCCGCACTTCGGGATGATCGAGATCGATTGGGAGCAGTCGGACCCCTTGCTGACGCTCGCGATCGTGAGCGAAACCGGGCAGGTGGAGCTGCGCGAGGACCTGCGGCTCTCCACCTTGCAGTCCCGGCCCCATGCTGATCCGGTAGCGGAGGAACGCCTCGAGCGCATCGCCTTCACCTCGTGCAATGCACAGACCAGTCCCGCGCCCAACTGGGCGGACGTACGAGACTTCGAGCCAGACCTGCTGCTGATGCTCGGGGACAACGTCTATGGGGACACGGCGGAGCCCGAGGTGCTCGCGCGGGCCTACGCAGAGCTGGGCGCTCAACCCGGGTACCAGGAGGTGGCCTCGCAGACGCGCGTGCTCGCGACCTGGGACGACCACGACTACTGGGACAACGACAGCGGCGCCGGCCACCCGACCGCGGAGAACAGCCGCAAGTCCCTGCTCGACTTCACGGACACCCCTGCGGATTCACCGCGCCGCACGCGGGACGGCATCTACGGTTCGTGGCTCCACGGGCCGCCGGACCAGCGTGTGCAGGTGATCCTGCTGGACCTGCGCTGGAACAAGACGCCCTGGGGCAGGCGCACGGACGAGCCGGTGCAGGGTGCGGGGCACCCGGGACACTACGCGGCGATTGAGGATCCCGAGTCCACTCTGCTGGGGGAGCCCCAGTGGGCCTGGCTGGAGGAGACCTTGCGCGTGCCCGCGCGCCTGCGAGTGATCGGCACGAGCCTGCAGCTCGTCTCCGAGGGCGCCCACTGGGAGTGCTGGGCCATGATGCCCCGGGAGCGCCAACGGATGTTCGACACGATCCGCCGCGCAGAGGCCGGCGGGGTGCTCTTCATCTCGGGCGACACCCACTGGGGTGAGCTCAGCGTCATTCCGCCCTATGCGTCGGGCGTGCCCTACACCTTGCTGGACATGACCTCGTCCGGCATCAATCGGGCCTGGGAATACACGAACATCAAAAACCCTTGGCGCGTCGGCAACGCGCTGTGGATGGCCAATTGGGGCGCGATCGAGATCGACTGGAGCGTGCCGGATCCGGAGGTGGTCGTGCGCGCCACTTCCCACGATCCCGACGGCACGGGGCGCAGCGCGCGAATCGTCAAGAGCCTACGCCTGTCGGAGCTCGCCTGGAATCCGCGCTGACCTATTGGGTCGCAAAATCGCAGTCGGGGTAGATCTCTTGGAGTTGGGCGATCGCCTTTGCGCTGACCGGCGTGTCGCGGATCTCGACGCGCAACAGCCCCGGGTTCAGTTCCAGCAGTCGCGCGAGTCCAGCGTCCGTGATCTTCGCCTGATCCAGCTCGATGTGGCGCAGGGACGGATAGACGTCCAGCCGTTCGATCACGCCATCCTCAAAGCCCATGAAGTTGAGCTTGAGTTTCTCGAGCCGCGGCATGATCGGAGTATGGGCGAGGTCCTCGGCGCTGATGTTGGAGTCGCACAGATGCAGCGCCGTCAGGTTCTGGGTCGGTAAGTGCTGGAGTCCTGCGCCGGTGACCTCAGTGCCGCGCAGGGTGACCGTTTCCAGCTTGGTCAGCCCGCCGAGGTGCACCAGGCCAGCGTCGGTGACCGGGTTGCCGTAGAGGGACAGGTGCTTGAGATTCGGCAGATGGCGCAGCAGCGCGAGGTCGGCGTCGGTGACTTTGGCGCCGCGCAGGTCGAGGTCGACGATGGCGAGTAGCTCCTCGTCGCTCTTCTCGCCAAAGCGACCGGGGTGCTTTGCGCGCAGAAATGCCGCGAGCTCGGACTCGGATTGCACTTCGTCAACGGCCGGAGTTTCGACGGCCTGGGGAACGCTGCTGCGGATGGGGGCGAGGTTTGCCGCGGGCTCCGGTGAGTCGCCGGGTTCCTGGAGGGGATCGGGCGTGGCGGCCCGGATTTCCGGGCTGCTGGGACGATCCCTAGCCGCCCAATAGGCAGCGCCAATAGCTCCTGCGAGGAGTCCCAGGAGCAACACGGCTTGCGAGCGTGACATGAACAGACTCTAGTGGAGCCCATGGGGAACACGCAACGCCCGCTGCGCACGCTCGATCGCCCAGCCTTTGTCCTGCTGGCCACATGCGCTTTGGGACGCGGCATCCCGATCGAGACCTGGAACTCCCAGGCCGGGCACCGCGGCGCGCTGACCCTTCCCGATCCGACCTCCAACTTCATGAATGCCGTGGCGGTGACGTTTTGATCGTGCGAGCCGCGCGCATGGGACTAGCGCTCCTACTGACGCTCGTGGCGGCCTTGGGCCCGGCTGCTGGGCAGGGTTCTCTGAAGGTCCTCGCCTGGAACATCTGGCACGGGGGCAAGGAGGACGGCGAGGCTGGTCTCCAGTGGACAATCGAGATCATTCGCTCCAGCGGGGCGGACCTCGTCGCGATGCAGGAGACCTATGGTTCGGGCGAGCGCATCGCGGCGGAGCTTGGCTTCGTGTTCCAGCCGCGCGGGACCAACGTCTCGATTCACAGTCGTTATCCCATCCTCGAGGACATCTCGGTTCACAAGGAGTTCCAGTGCGCGGGAGCGCTGGTCGAGCTACCGGACGGTGACCGGGTGGCGTTCTATTCGATCTGGCTGCCCTACGGCGCGGAGATCTGGGAGGCGGGCACGCGGGATGCGAGCGACCGGGAGGCCCTGCTGGCGGCCTGCGCCCCGTCGGCGGTGGAGCTGGCCGCGATGCTCGCGGCGATCGAGGAGCGTCTTGCGGGCGAAGACTACGCGGACGTGCCCGTGATCCTCGCCGGGGACTTCAACTCGATGTCCCACCTGGACTACGGCCCGATCGGGCTGGAGCAGTACGGCGCCGTGGTGAATTGGCCGACGAGTCGGATCGCCATGGAAGCCGGTTTTCTGGACGTCTACCGCGCCTGCCACGATCCGATCGATCGGGCCGCGGATGCCACGTGGACGCCGCGCTTTCCCGATCAGGAGCAGGACCGCATCGACTACGTCTACCTGCGGGGGGCTGGCTGGGCTGCCGAGCAGGCGAGCGTGATCCGCACGCATGCGGGGGGCTTTCCCTCCGACCACGGGGCGCTGCTTGCGACGCTGAGGCGTGAGCGGCAGGTCCCCGAGGAGCTGCGCCTGCGGGTCGCGAGCTACAACATTCGCCACGGCGCGGGTCTGGACGGACGAGTGGATCTCGAGCGCACCGCGCGGGTGCTGGAGGGGATCGCCCCCGACTTCGTGGGACTCCAGGAGGTGGACATGGGCACGGGCCGCTCGTCGGGTCAGAGCCAAATGCAGGCCCTCGCGCGCACCCTCAGCATGCAGGCGACCTTCGGGAAGTTCATGGACTACGACGGCGGGCGCTACGGCATGGGCATTCTGTCGGCCTATCCGGTGGTGGACTCGGAGTCCGTTCCCCTGCCCGAGGGATCCGAGCCGCGGGTCGCGCTGTCGGTTCTCGCCCAACTTCCCGGTGGCGAGCGCATCCGCGTCATCAACGTGCACTTCGATTGGATCGCAGACGACGCAGACCGCTTCGCCCAGGCCCGGGTCCTGCGCACCTACCTGGCCAAGTGCCCCGAGCCCTTCCTGCTGGTCGGGGACTTCAACGACCTGCCGGCATCGCGCACGTTGGAGCTCATGCGCGAGGTGGCGGCCGAAATCCCTAAGTCGCCGCAAAGCCGGTTTACGATCCCCGCAGACGAGCCCACCAAAGAGATCGACTACCTCTTCTGCGCTCCGCTCAAGCGCTGGAAGATCAGCGTGTCAAACGTGGTGGCTGAACGGGTCGCATCGGACCATCGCCCGCTGTATGCGGACCTTGTCCTGCTGCCCTAGCTCGGCGCATCTGCATCGGGCGCTCGATCGCTTGCTCGTAGATCGAGCGCAGGGGCTCGGGCTCGGACTCGAAGAACGCGCGGAGCTCGTCCTCGGAGACCTCGTCTCCCACTTGGACAACCTTGCCTCCGAGGGCGTACTTGCCGATCGCAAGGCCGCCGATGGCTCCGCGGCCGATGGAGAGACCGCCCAGCGCGATGTCACCGATCGCTAGGCCGCCATAGCTACGGACGCCGACCGACATGCCCCCGGCCGTGAAGCCGCCCATGGACATGCCTGCCATGGCTCCCACGACCCCCAGGCTCATGCCGCCGACGGAGAGTAGGCCCATGCTCAGCCCGCCGATCGCGAAGCCACCGATGGCCTTGGGGCCGATCGCAATCCAGCCCTTGGCGGTTCGCAGCGGAGGGACTGACCGCCGGCCAGGGCCGCTTGGCCTGGGGTTCCCCACGATGTGCACAAGGGGCCAGCCGAGCCAGCTGCGGGAGGAACGGTACTCGTCGGTGTAGCCCTGGAGCACATCGCGGACGTCGCGCCAGGCGCGGGTCCAGGGGCCGCCGAGTTCACGGCTGGCCTGGGGGCGACGTCCGGTACGCAGGTGTTCGAGGTCCTCGCTGAAGGCCTGGGCGTTGGAGTAGCGGTTCTCGCCGTCGTGGGCCATCGCGCGTCTCACGATCGCTTCGCCGTCGAGCGTGACCCAGGGGGCGTCCGCGCGCACGGGGTGCGGAGCGGAATGGCGGATCGCGTCGAGCACCTCGATCACGTTGCCGCCCTGGAAGGGACGACGGCCGGTGAGAAGCTCGTAGAGGGTGACGCCGACCCCGTAGACGTCGGTGCGCGCGTCGATGCGTGACGCGGCGGACTGGGCCTGTTCGGGGGCCATGTAATGGGGCGTGCCGATGGGCTCGCCAGTGAGTGAGAGCGCGGGATCGTCGGCGGAACGGGCGAGGCCAAAGTCCGCCAGTACGGCGCGGCCGTCCGAGTGCAGCAGGATGTTCGAGGGCTTGATGTCGCGGTGCACCAGGCCTTCGGCGTGGGCGGCGGCAAGGCCTTCGAGCGGCCCGGCAAGTAGCTGGGCGGCGGCCACCTCGAGGGTCGGGGCGTATTCCAGGGTTAGGTCGCCCGTCGCCCGCGCGAGCTTGACTGGGCTGGGCTCGCCATCCCCGTGGATGGCCTCGATGACGGTCGCGAGGCTCGGCCCGGCCACGTACTCCATCGCGATCCAATGGACGCCCTGGTCCTCTCCGACCTCGAACACGGGCACGACGCTCGGGTGGGACAGTCGCGCGATGGCACGACCCTCGCGCAGGAAGCGATCGACGTGGGCCTGGTCGAGGGCGAGGCCAGGGCGCAGCACCTTGACCGCCACGGGGCGCCCGAGATCTGGATCCGTGGCGAGGTAGACGATCGACATGCCGCCCCGTCCGATCTCCCGTCCGAGTTCGAAGCGGCCGAGCCGGGTGCCGGGTCCCACAAGCCGCGGGCCGTGGCCGGCCTGGCTGCTGTCGACGAGCTTGAGGCAGCGTTCTAGGCCCGGCCGCGCCTGGGCGGGGACCTTGGCCAGGTAGTCCTGGGTCGCGGGACTCTCTCCTCGGTTCAGGCGGTCAGAGTAGTCCGCGACCAGGCCGTCGAGCAGGTCGTCGAGGCGGGACTGGGGGTCCTTGGGGGCCGGTTGGTTGCTGTCCATGGGATGAGGAGCGATCGGGGGCGCTGGATTCGCCGCGCGTTCTGAGAACTTTGTTGGCGCGAATCAACTGGCGTCCGCGGCCTCAGCCCAGGCGGCTAGGGCACGGCGGAAGAGGGAGTGCACGGCGCTTTCGCTACGGCCCATGCGCTCGGCGGTGGCCGCTGCCGAGAGGCCCTCGAGCCGGCGTAAGCCGATCACGCGGCGGTGTTCGGGGGCGAGGGAATCAAAGGCGTTCTGCAGGCTGCGCTCGTCCTCGGCCGTGGCGGCGAGGGTGCGTGGGCCGGGCTGGGCGGTCGCCTGCCCCCGAATGGGGTCGGGCGCGCTGGAGTGAACCCCAGGCGGCGCGATCGAGGCTGCCCGGCGGGGGAGTTGGCGCGCCTGGCGGGCGGCGTCGACCACGGTGTTGCGGGCCACTGTACGGAGGAAGCGCCACAACTCCTCGCCCTCGAGCGCCAGCGCCCGGTCCGAGCCCAGGGCCCGCAGCTGGGCGTCCTGCACCATGTCCTGTAGGTCGATGCGGCGCCGCAGGGCGGGACTGGCGAGGTGGGACATGTAGAGTCCCAGCCGCCCGGTCAGGGCCGCAATGCGCTCGGCTCCAGGATGCTCCGGGGATGCGGACATAGGATTGCATCGTAGTGTCACCGCCCTGGGCACGGTGCGTACCGGCCCCTCAACTAGCCCCTTGACCGCGAGATCCGCCTTCTATGGACGACTTTCTTGAGACCTACTGGCCGCAGGCCGCTCCCTTCGCCGACTTCGTGGCCAGCGTGGGGGAGAAGCCGGACCTCTGGCAGTCCTACGCCAAGCGGGCCCGGATCCATGCGGACGAGCAGGCTCGGCTCGTAGCACTCCCTGCGAGGCGGCGGATCCTGGTTTTGGTGGAGGATTGGTGCGGGGATGCGATCCGCTCGGTGCCCACCATCGATGCTCTCGGGGAGGCGGAGTCCGTCGAGGTGCGCGTCCTGGACACGGACAAGCACCCGGGCGCCCTGGACGGAAATCTGACCCGCGGCGCGCGGGCGATCCCGATCGCGCTGGTCTTCGATGACCAGGGCCAGCGAGCCGGGGTTTGGGGGCCTCGGCCGGCTCCCCTGCAGGCCGCCTTGAGGGCCAAGATCGCGGCCGAGGGTCCGCCCACCCCGGAGACGAAAGGGGAGTTCTATGCCCCGATCATGGCCTGGTACGCACAGGACCGGGGCCGCACCGTGGCCCAGGAGATGCTGATGCTGCTTGAGCGCGGCTAGGCCCGCCCCGGGAGTGCCTCGGATGGAGCACACAGAACTGTCAGGAGTAGTGAGGGCCGGGCGACAAGGGAGGATCCGATATACTCCTTCGCCCCAATTCTCTCTCCAGCCTCCTATTGGCCCCGCTTGCCATGTCTACCGAAGCTCAGCTCAAGAAAGTCCAGACCCAGGATGGGTTCATCGCCGCCCTCGACCAGTCCGGCGGCAGCACCCCCAAGGCACTGCGCGCCTACGGCGTGGAGGAGTCTGAGTACTCCGGCGACGATGCGATGTTCGCCAAGGTTCACGAGATGCGCACGCGCATCATCACCAGCCCCAGCTTCGGCGGGGACCGCATCCTCGGCGCGATCCTGTTCGAAAACACGATGGACCGCGAGATCGCTGGCAAGGGGACCGCGGACTACCTTTGGAGCGAGAAGCAGATCGTTCCGTTCCTCAAGGTCGACAAGGGCCTTGCGGACGAGAAAGACGGCGCCCAGGTCATGAAGCCGATGCCCGATCTCGACGCGCTGCTCGAAAAGGCCAAGACCAAGGGCATCTTCGGCACGAAGATGCGCTCGGTCATCAAGCTGGCCAACCCCGCCGGGGTCAAGGCCGTCGTCGACCAGCAGTTCGAGGTGGGCCGCCAGATCGTGCGTCACGGACTCGTGCCGATCATCGAGCCTGAGGTCGACATCCACAGCCCCGAGAAAGCCAAGGCCGAGGAGTTGCTGCGCGCGGCGATCCTCGAGCACCTGAATGGCCTCGGCGCCGAAGAGAAGGTGATGCTGAAGCTCACCCTCCCGGAAGCGGACAACTTCTACGCTGACTGCATCAAGCACCCCAACGTGGCGCGCGTCGTTGCGCTGTCGGGTGGCTACTCCCGCGAGGAGGCCAACGCGCGCCTGGCTCGCAACAACGGCATGATCGCCAGCTTCTCGCGCGCCCTCGCCGAGGGCCTCAGCGCCAAGCAGTCCGACGCGGACTTCAACGGAACCATGGACACGTCGATCGGCAGCATCTTCGAAGCGTCGAAGAGCTGATCGTAGGGTCGTGCGAAACGCAGGGCGGGCGCTCTTCCTCGGAAGAGCGCCCGCCCTGCGTTTTGGAGAGCAGCGATGCTACGCGTAGTGATCGTTCCAGTGGGATTCCCAGCGCTGGCGGATCTCGCCGAACTCGTCGTAGCGTTCCTTGTGATCGGCACGCTCCATCGACATCTGCTCGGTCATCCAGGCCGACCAGTGCTGGGAAGCCTGGCTCCATTCCCCGAGGCTCAGCCCGTAGGCGTGCAGGATGGTGGCAGGGTCCTCGCCGTGCTCGCTGCCGATCGACTGGTGGATGAAGATCTTCTGGAAGGTCTCGAAGTCGGGGACTTTGGATTCGACGGTTTCAGCGGGCGTCGGCGCGCTCGCGTCCGCGAACTCAGCCACGTTCGGGTTCGCGAAGATCTGGCCATAGGTGGTGGCGAGGCTCATGTCCTCCGCCATCAATTCGCCCAGCTTGCCGGCCCAGGCCTCGTTGACCTGAGCCCAGGTGCTCTCGTCGATTCCGAGTTTGGCGCGCATCGTCGCCTCGTCCATGCCTTGCATGAGCTGGCCGCAGGCGGCGGCCCAGCTCTCGAATGACACGCCTTGAATCTTGTCCATTCCTACTCCAGCAGCCCTGCTTGGGTGATCGCGCCGGCGAAGATCTGGGCGAGCTTTCCGGCCCCTTCGTCGCGCAGGTGAACCTCGCCGGTGAAGATCCGGTCCTTGCCGATCTCCGCCGCGTACGCTTCGAGCTGGGTGCGGGCGTCGCAAAATTCGAGACCCTTCTGCTGCGCGACCTCTTTCAGGACCTCGCCGAGCGCATCCATGACCGCCCACTGGTTGGGGTGGCTCTTGGCCATGATGTCGCCACGGTCGCAGGCCTGGGTTGCGAGCATCACCTTGGCCCCGTGGGCCTGGGCAACTCCGGCGATCGAAACGATGTTGCGACGGAACGCTTCGATGCCGCGCTGCTCGATGTCACCCCGCTCGTAGGGATCCATGTCGCTGGGGTCGTAGCCCTTCATGGCGAAGAAGTCGAGGGCGGTGCGCTTGGTCAGGTACCCGGTGAAAAAGCGTCGCCAGAGGAGGTAGGTGTAGGAACGCTCGAGCAGCGGTTCGCTGGTGTAGGCGTCGCGCTGGGTGGGCCAGATCTCGCGGTAGTGCGTATTGTCCCGCCGCCACTCGCCGCCGGGTTTCCACAGGATGCAGCGGGTGTCGTTGATCGTGTGGTAGACGAGCACCAGGTCGGGCTCGTAGTCAATCACGCGCAGGGACAGGTTGATCAGGCTCTCGTAGGAGTTCCAGCCAACGACTCCGGCGTTCAGGACCTCGACGGGCCGATCCTGGACCTGGTTCAGCATGGTCTCGAGCTGGGCGGGCCAGGTCGTGGCGTCCGACGTGGGGGTGTTGCCGTAAGTCGACGAACCGCCCATGGTGACGATGCGGAAGGTACCGGGGGCCTTCGCCAGGGGCGGGGCCGGGTTGCGGAAGCCGTCGGCGCTCTGGGACTTCTGCCCTCGATAGCCCTTGGTGTAGGGCTCCACGTCGGTGGAGGCCTCGATCGACCACTCGGGCTTGAGGGAGTAGCCCAGGTAGGGGTGCCCGGTGGTGCGCGCCTTGGCGAGCATGTCGTTCGCTGGGACGATCAGGTCGGCCCGCGACAGGCCGGGCAGCGGCAGGAAGCGGACCACGACCTCGGTCGTGAAGATCACCAGCACCAGCAATGCGCCGATCAGCTGGAACAGTCTGCCCAAGCAGCCGGTCTTTCCCGCTTCCGAGGAGCCCATCGGGTTAGGCCAGCTTCTCGACTTGGCCGAGGGGCTTCCAGCCCTTCACGTCGGCGGCGGGGAAGCGCATCTCGCGTTCCTTCACGTCGACGCCGTAGGTGGCGGTCTCGCGCACCCAGTGCTCGGAGTCGCCCCCGCTGGTGGGGTCGTACTTATCGCAGTCGCGCATCAGCACTTCGAAGCCGTTGGACTCGTCAAAGCGGCCGATGAAGATGACCCCGTCGTTGCATTCCACGACGATGTTCATCCCGTGGGGGGCGTCCATGATGTTCTTCAAGGGGAATAGGGCAGTTGGTTGCGGCGGAGTCGTTAGGTGTGGATTATGACCCATGACGACGAGTGAAGCAGCCCCTAGCGCAATGTCTCTTGGGATCTCATATTGCACCCCTGCTCATGATGGGCAGCCCGAGAGGCCTACGCTTGACATGTGGGCCCGCATGGTGCGATCCGAACCAAGGAATGGAG
>CAYWNK010000131.1:0-17086 GCA_964459495.1 uncultured Planctomycetaceae bacterium | reverse complement strand
GGCAGAAACGTCGAACGGAGTCGAGGATCTCGTCCGCCGTCTTCGTCCAGCGGAACGGCTTGGGGTTCTCGTTGTAGGTGCGGAGGTACGACCGGATCGACTTCTCGAGTGCGCGTGTGCTGCGGTGGACGCCTCGACGGAGCTGCTTTTGCGTCAGGGTCGCGAACCATCGCTCGACCTGGTTGATCCAAGACGAGCTTGTTGGCGTGAAGTGGACATGGAATCTCGGTCGACTCACCAGCCAACGCTGGACCGAGGCAGTCTTGTGAGTTGACGCGTTGTCCATGACGAGGTGAACGTCGAGGTTCGTTGGCACCTTCCGCTCGATCTCGCGCAAGAAGGCGAGGAACTCCCTCGCCCTGTGTCGCCTTTGGAGCTTGCCGATCACCTCACCCGTCGCGACGTCAAGCGCAGCGAACAGTGTGGTTGTCCCGTGGCGTACGTAGTCGTGCGTCTTCCGCTCAATCTGCCCGGGAGCCATTGGCAGCAAAGGCTGTGTGCGGTCCAGTGCCTGGATCTGACTCTTCTCGTCGACGCAGAGAACAAGCGCTCGGCGCGGCGGATCGAGATAAAGACCAACGATGTCCCGCACCTTCTCAACGAACTGAGGATCTTTCGAAAGCTTGAACGTCGAGCTTCGATGCGGCTGCAGGCCAAACGCCCTCCAGATTCGAACGATCGCACTTTGTGAAAGGCCAGAGGCGGAAGCCATGCTTCGCGTGCTCCAGTGAGTTGAATCCTTCGGACGCTCTTCGAGTGTCATTCGAACCACGCGCTCGACATCGGCGTCACCGATCTGCCGAGGCGCGCCGCAACGAGGCTCATCGAGCAGCGCATCGACACCTCCTTCAACGAATCGCTTGCGCCAGCGACCTACCGTGTCTCGCCCAACGCCAAGATCTCGCGCAATCTGCGCGCTCGGTGTTCCGGCCGCTGCAGCAAGGACGATACGCGCTCTCTGCGCCAACGCTTGGGCAGTCTTTCTTCGTCGTGACCACCGAGCGAGGACCTGTCGGTCGTCGTCGTTCAGCTCGACCTGCGGTGCCGGGAATCCCTTCTGTGCCATGTCGTGCGCCTCCACACGATACGACGAAGGTGTTCCCGAAAATGTGCCCCAGAATTTCTAACTCAGGACACTAGGCTTGCTTCCCCCGAACCCGCCCCTACGAAAACTAGGCCCATCCCCCAGCACGGAGACAGACTCACATCCTTGGCTCCTGGGATCTCGCTCAGCGGTAACCCTGGGCCTACGACCAGTCCGGCTCCGCCTGCGGCGGCGTACGCGCTGGCTCGAACCCGTAAGGCTCTGTCCGCAAACCCAGGTGGGTCAGGATGCGCCTGGCTTCGAGCCCGTTTTAGATCAGTGGGACCTCACGGTACCCCGACCAAGAGGCTGGCCTTCTCATCCCATCTATCCTCATTCGCCCAACCCCGCTCCCCATTGACGCAAGTCCGCCCCACTGGAGGCCCATGGATCACGTGCTAGCATGCGCCTGCCCAGCCAACCTCAACCTCTCGCTGAGTCTGAGGAACAGCTCCCTAGGCAATAGTCACGCCAGCCATGCACTTCACTAGCAACTCGACACCTCAATGATGCTCGCACCCATCGCTATCGCAATCGCGGTAGCTGCCGGCCTCACTGCCGACGACCCGTATCTGACGGTCAAGAACATTGATTCCAACGGCAAGGAGACGTCGGAAACCAACGGAAAACCTCTCAGCAATGGCTTTGATCAGAACGGAAATCCGACCCCTGGAGACAATGACCAAAAGGCTGTCGACTCCGCAATCGGACTCCTCGGCGACCTCGCGGCCGCGGGCTGCATCCCGTCAGGAGATCCCAGTGCAATGCCACCAATCCCCCCTCTTGGCGGCGCACCTGGAGACACCCCACAGCAGGGCATCCTGAGCCTGGGCTGGCTGAACGCCAACAATCGTATCGGCAAAGACACCACACTCGGCAGGGGGCCAGGTTCTGACTCCGGAACGACGGCCGCAACTTACCCGGGTGACGAGGGGACCTTCCCAGGACCGGGCGGATCTACCATCGACGCTAGGAATACGGGCGGGATGAACGTTGGCGAGATCCCCTTCTTCGGTACCCCCTCAGACCTTCCTGGCATTGAGAATCTGGATGCGTACGCCGCCTACCCACCCGGGAGCGACTGTTACTGGCCTTCGAACGACCTACTCGATCTGATGCTCGACCTTGGGCATGAAAACACTCCCCTAGAAGATCCCAGGGACGATCTAAGGGATCTACCGGAGGAAGAGGTTGAGGGCCCCGCACTGCAAGCTGAAATCGAATTCCTTTGCGAGCTCAACGAGTGCCTCGCAAACGGCTCCGCTGGGCCAGAGGCCACTGCGTTCTTTGATCCTCCAAGCAAGGCCATGAAAAAGGCCTGCGAGAACATCAAGAAGGCCAATACCCGGAGAGCAGAGATGGGCCTGGCCCAAATCTCTTGCTCGTCCTGCCCGAATAATGGGATCTGCCCAAACAATGACCTAGTCGGAGATCCAACCGCTGATGGCCACCCCAGCAATACTGGCCAATCGGTGCCGACCCTAGACCCAACCGGCATTTGCGGGTCGATGATGAGCCCACGACTGGGCTACTTTCACCTCTCCACCAAAGCGAGGTCTGGCATTAGCAATCTGACAGCCGAGCTTAGCCAGGCGACCAACACTATCGAAGTGGCCCTAACCGGGATCTACCCGCCCACGGGTGAGGTTGAGCATACCATTGACTGCAGCACAATTTCCCCTCCTGGCGATCATGGAGCATTCAAGGCACTGTCAGTTGCAGCAACATCTGCAAACTCATTGTTGATCGGGGGCTATTTCGCGGGTGACGGCAATGGAGCGTTCATCAGCTACCTCTTCCGACCCAACAGCGCGACCTCGACCAGCGGAACAACCACTACACAGTTGGCGGTTTCGAAGACCGTGCTGTACTTGGGCTGTGCATTCCCCTACCCCGTCGCACTAGGGCACTGGACGGGAGATTCGATTGCGTACTTCTTCGACCGCGACCGCCAGGCCGTTGGCGGCATTGATCTCAATTCCGGAGCGGTGTTCGAGCTCGCTAGCTCCTCTGACCACAGCGAGATCGGCGGCTCTCTCTACATGCGCATTGGACGCTACAGCAACGAAGACGGGGATGGCCAAGGGATCAGGCTTAGCCTATCGCCCCTGCCCACAACTCGAGTGGTCATGAGGTCACAGCCCGGCAACCCAGTCTTCAACCTCGCCGACACCGACGGAGACCTGCGGCTCGACTACTTCTGGGCCCAACATTGACCCTAGGACTTACCTTGGCCCCCAGAGCAGGAATAGGACCTGGCTGGGGGCCACTTGCTGGGTCACGAGAATCAATGGCGCACGTGTAGAGCACACGCCTCCCGGCAAGCTAGCAACTTCTCCCGCTGCAACGACACCCCGCTTTCCGTCGACAACACCCAGAATCCCGGAGATTCGAACAGCGCCTTTTTTATGAGAAGTGCGAGGGAGACACCGCCGCCGCTTGCGGGGTAGGCGTCGCACAGCTAAGAGAAGGCATGACTGTCCCCGCTGAATGGAACGAGTTTCTCCCATGGCTCTTGGGCCTGAACCTGGACGACCTGAACGAGAAGAGATGGACGGTGAACTCCACGCCATGAAGAGCGATCCCTTTCTGGGGTGAGTTCCTCCTTGGGGGAGGTTTGCCGTCAGGGCAGCAGCTGCTCGATCAAGTGTCAGGCACCCTATTGCTTGGAAGCAACGGGGTGCCTGACTCGGTACTCGGCGCCGGAATGACCTGCGAGGTCTCCCTCGCCGGCCGCCCCATCCAGTGCTACGGGGGGGGCAGGCCGCGCTGCCGAGCGCCAACCGGGCCCACACAGACCAGTGGAAGATGCCGCCGGTCCCTGAGGACGCACCAAGCGGCGTCGGTCAAATGCCGATGTCCACCAGGATGAGGCTGCTCGGTGAGCTGAGCTGCCACTGCTGGGCACCTGCGTTGTAGAACAGCCCTTGGACGAGGGCCGTGGTCGCGCACATCACCGAGTCGACCCCGATCGTGGCGGTAAGGGTGGTTTGCCCGTTGCCGCCCAGATCGACCGAGCCCTGTAGCGCCGCCGGAGCGACGCTGAGGTTGCCGTTTCCATCCTGAACGAACAGAGCACCCGGCACCGCCGTGCTCTGGAGGAACCACCAGGCGAGATCGCCGCCGATTCCAGTGAACGACGAAACGACGTCTTCGCCCTCGCGGGTGATGAAGTTGCCATCGGCAGAGCGGATGCTCAGGGATCGAGCGAAGCCTTGCAGCTGGGTGTGGGTCGCCGAACCGGAGACGGTGAGCGGCTGGCCATCCGGAGCGGCCGGACACAGTGTGCTCGAAGCGAGGCCGCCGGTGCCGGCGGAGAGGCTCTGTGCGGTCACGGAGTTCAGAACGGCTGCATCCACATTGCTGAGCGACATCCCGTTTCCACCGGCTCCGGCCGCTGCGCAGATCGCGAACCCGGGAATGAACACGGAATTTCCACCGTCGCCACCGGTCGCCGTGCTGCCCGACAGGAAGCTGCCATAGCCCGTGCCGGCCGGGATACTTCCGATGACCCCGCCACCACCGTTGTGAACGATTGCAGATGCGCCCGGCTGTGCGTCGTAGGGAATCGCGGGGAGCTGCGAGTGGTCGAAGAAGGCATCGTCACCGCGGCCGCCTGTGACCGTCGAGTCCCAAAGGGCCAGGGACGAGTTTTGCACATCGATTCCGACGGTTGCATCGATGCTCCAGTAGGAGCCGAGTAGGCCGTGAAGCCCAGCCATGGCTGTGACCGTACAGTCGATCATATCGACGCTCGTGCAGCCATTGATCACAACGGTGGGCTGCGACGGTGTCGGGAACACGTCGGTGATAGGCGGCTGAGCCCCTACAGAGGTGAGGCTACAGTCCTCGATCCACACGTTTCCAGCGTTGCTGGACATTCGGAGGACGACCGTTTCGTGATGACTGCGGAACGCTTGGATTCCCCGAAGGATGACCTGTTCGCCCTGGCCGATGTTGGAGATCCGGATGAGGTCACCTGCGGGGGGATCGTTCGCCGGCACGTTGACGACAACGGCCTCTCCGGGATTGACGATGTCGGCCACGATGACAAGGGGGCCCGTGACGCTGAAGGGGTCGTAGGAGGCCACCCTCGAGCGAACGATAACCGTATCGATCGCGGGATTTTGCAGGGCCTCATCTACCGCGGCTTGAATTTCCGGATGGTCTCCCTGTGGGCCAACGGTCAGGACATCAGCAAAGGCGGGGCTTGCACCCAGGAGAGCGAAAAGCGTTGCGGTGAAACACGTGGTGTTGGATAGCTTTGACATGTGAGTCGAGTAAGGGGTTGATTGGAACAAGCCCGTCGTGACTCGAAGCCAGCTTGCGGTCTCACCAATCCACCGAATCGCTCCCGCGCTTGGAGATCGCGGGCGATCCATCGTGGGAATGGCCATCGCTGCATAGGGATGACTCAGGCTTTCCAGCCTGGTCTTGGATCTTGCGGCGAGACCCATGCAGACGTCATGGAGAACTGGAGAGAGACGAGGAGAGATCTTGCCGCTCGGATTGTGTGCATCGGGATGAGGGAACGTTCTTTCTGAGACCGCCCACGCTTCGCCGGGAATCGTGAAACCGTTTGGAGCGCCCGCGGCGCAACTGGTGTTCAGACCCCTCAACCCCTTCTGGCTAACCAACGCCCCTATCCGGATCGCTCCCATGAAACGTGCATTGCTCCTCACTGCAACCCTGGCTAACCCCCTAGTCCTTCCCGCCTTCTCCCAGCAATTCGGACCCGCGGACATGCGGCAAATGAGCTGGCAGGGCGATGACCTTGGCGATGTAGGGCGGGGCTTCGCTGGCGACGTGGACCAAGATGGCTTCCTCGATCTCGTCTATCAGGATGGAACCTCATTCGGTGTCTGCCTGAACCTCGCCAACTACGATGCCAAGCAGCCGCAGATGCGTTCCCAGGCCATTGAAGACCTAACGCTCGGTGTGGATGGAACTCCCATCACAGTGGGACAGGCTCTCCAGACTTGGACGTATGTACCGGACCTCGCTGGTCTGAGTCAGTTTGAGCCGAGCCCAGTGGAGATTGGTACTTCCGCGTGGAGCGATGCGCTACGCGTGATCGCCGTGGACTTCGGCGGTGGAACCGGCCTTGTCGGCTTGGACGGAGACGGGTCGACCGTTCTCTTCCGCGCCGACCTAGGTCCCAGCACCCAAACCCAGTCCATTGCCCTGCCTGAGACCCTCCTCGATCTCGTGCCGTACAAGGGGGCAGCGGGTGTCTGGAAGGTCCTGGCAATCAGCGCGAATCAGGTCTATCTCATCGAGCCGGCCCTGGGCACCTACTCGAACCCAACGGGGTTCCCCCTGCCGATGCAGGATGCAGTCTTGGCGACTTTTCAGCAGACCTATGGTGGGCCGGATCGTGTGGTCGCCTTGCTTCAGCTCGACAGCTCGCCCCTGCAGTTTCTGCACGTTTGGGATGAGGTCAACGGATTCGAGGCAGCTGTTCCCTTGGGGGATGCTGGCGCCCACGCTATCGCAACCGGAGACGTGGATGGGGACGGAGAAGACGATCTGCTGCTTTCAGCGCGCAATGCTCCTGGCGGGGGGCTTCAGCCAGTGCAGTACCTAAATCAATCGACCTCGGCGGGAACGGCTCCTACCTTCGCGAATTCCAATCGGTCGTTCGTAGACATTGGGAGCACGGGCCCGGTTCCTGCGGAGCAAATGGCGTCTTGCGTGCTCGCAGATTTCTCCAACGATGGGGACCTGGACCTGGCCATTCACTGTGCGGCGGACGAAACGGTGAACCTGGTCCACAACACGACCGTCGACCACCGATCCTTGCGTGTGTCCTTCGCGTTCGAGGGAGACTCTTCCGGAGATCACACGGACTCTGAGCTGTACTACAACCCCAATACGGATGAACTGGATGTGCTGCTCGACCTTGAGAATCACTTCCCCGGCGCCACTGGAGTGGAGCTGCGCCTATGGCGCGGGTATGAGATGACCGATGGCAGCGGCCAGGTCTGGGTCATGGGATCGACGGAGTTGGTGATGCACCCCCTCGGCCTGGGCACGCAGGTGCTCAGCTTTGGGCCGACGACCACTTCGGTGAACTTCCTGATGAACGATCTAGCTGCCTTAGATCCGGATTCGGAAGTGCTGCTGATGGACATTGTTCCCGTCGTGCAAGACAGCAGCGAACAAATCCTTGAGCGAGGACCCCTTGCAAGCTACTGCATCGCCTTCAACAACGAGGCTCAGCAGGCGATCGAGAGCCTGCCGGGATCCAACGGTCAGGTCCAGTTCAAGGTTGAGGTCGAGCTGCCCACCGGCCGTGCGCCGATCGGCGGGGTCTCCAACAACGACAACCCTCCCCCGGCGGATGACAACGTGGATCTGCCTCCGATCCCCGATCCCTCGGGGAACTAGCCACCTCTGATTGTCCGGCTACGGAAAGAGAGCGCGCTGACCATCGCCCACGAGCTGGAGCATGCCGTACCGAAAGGGTGCAAGCTGGCCGAGTTCTTCGGTCAGCTGCGCCCGTTGCCTGCGTAGGGCTTCCGCCGGGGACGCTCCTTTCCGGATCGAGTCAAGTACGGGAGGTGAAGATTCAAGCACAGCGCCCAGCTTGAGTTTGGAGTGTGAAACGAGGACGGCGCGTGCGCCCGCGGTCAACCAGGCGCCTGCTAGATCCCCGGACTGGGGATCTCCCCGGCGGGGAAAGGCGAAGCCTGAGTCGCAGGTCGACAGAACCACCAAGCCGAGACTGGCTTCCAATGCCTCGATATCGGTGCATCTCAGGAGACCGTCGGAGCCCTTGTTCGGACTCAAGACGATCGAGGCCGGTCGGGCTTGGCTCCCATCCATGTAGCCGTGGGCGAGGACATGCAGGATTCGAACGCCGCCCTTGAGAGCTCCCAATAGCCCAGCGGGGTGGGCTTGTCCCTCCTCCAGCACGCGCGAGCGCGGAAGGAACGGATCGGCCAGGGCTGCGCGGTGCTCACGGGAAAGGCGGATCCAGCTCAGTTTCGGGTTGGATGCAGTCAGTTCGGCAGAGGGCTGGGCACCGGTCACCAGCAGATAGTCCGTAGCGAACACTCCTTCACGCGCCCTCAGCCGGGACCAAACCTGCCAGGAGGGCCAAGTGACCAAGGTCCGATTTGCACCCAGGTAAGGCTCACCTCCCAGGGGGAGCCACTCGAAGGGCACGTAGCCCAGGCTCTCGGAACCCAAGAGGCTGACATGGCTCCAGCCTTTCAGGCGCTCCGCGACCCGCCCAGGAAGGAGCTGATCGGCAAGTGCCTTGGCTCCTGCGTGATACTCCCGTGCGGTGGAGTCGGTGATTCGCTCACCCATCCCAATCCCCCTCTCGAGAGTCGCCTGGACTCGGCGCCGACGATTGCGGAAGGCGTCCTCGCTGGCGATGCAGTCCGCAACGACTCCATGGCGGTCGACAGCTAACACCAAGGACTCGGGATTGACCGCCGGGAAGTACACGAGCACACCGTGTCCCTCGGGCAGCGCGCGCCGCATGTCGGTCATCGTTGCCCGCGTTGTTCCTTCCAGTCGCTCCAACAGGCTTCCTTGTCCGGAGTAGCGACCGAAGTGCTCCAGAGCCTTAGCGGCTCCCTCGGCCTCGCCCCGCAGCCGAATCTCCAAGAGGCCAAGTTCGGTCAGGAGGTTGCGGTGTGCATCGAACACGAGCAAACCGACGCCAGCTTCTCCGCCGTCCACTTCTTGGCGGGAACGCAGGAGATCCTCGAAGTGCATCAACAGGCGATCACGCAGCGACAGCAGATCCAGGTCTTCAGCTTCTCCTAGGTTTCGCACGCATAGCGAGAGCAGTGCTGCATGCTCGAGACGGCTTTCGCTCCGCAACCCGTGCCCTTGGGCCAAGCCTTGTTGTTCGACCCGAGTGAGGGTCGCAAGGGCCGCCTTGTAGTGACCCTCCAAGATCTCCAGGCGTGCCAAGAGCAGGTGGGCACGCCGGGCGTAGACCGGCCCAAGCGGCCTTGATAGGGCCTGTTCCAGGGCCTGCCGCGGGGTGACGCCTTCGTGAACTTCAGGCAGCAGCTGCAGGGTCGCATTGGCGCGCGCAACCATATAGAAGTCGTGCAGCTCTGGGTCGCGCGCGAGATTCGCCTGGTCGATCAAGAAGGCATCCAGGTAGTCGAGAGTTCGCCTCGCGGAGGAGGAGCGGGCCAGGCCTTCGATCAAGTCCCTGCGGACCGCGTTGATCAGCTGGCCGGCTCCTGATTCGCTGTCGCGCTCGACTTGTTCGGCAAGCGCTAGTGCTCGCTCTAGGTACTGGAAAGCTTGGCCTTCGTCTTGTCTGTCCGCGAAGATGCGCCCCCGTAAGGCTAGACTCCGCGCCCGGTACCGGGTGGTTTCCGCCGCTTTGGCCTGCAGGGAGTCCTCCAATTCGTCGAGGAATACCAAGGCCGCTTGGCTTCTGCCAAGGTAGTAGGAAGCCTCCGCCTGCAGGAAACGATAGTGGGCCTGCTCGCGAGCAGTAGGGGGCTCGACCTTCCGGGCCTCTGCACAACTCGCCAGCACACCCGAGAAGTCACGTGCTGTGCGGAAGCAATTGACGGCGTTCAGGTAGCTGCGCTGCCGGTAGTTTGGCGTGGCATTCTGGCCCGCCAGGGCGTAAGCCCATGCAGCCATTCCCCAGTCCGATCCACGATGGAGTTCGTGACCGAGCCGGTAAGCGAGTGGGAACAGAAGGTCCCCTTGTTGTCCGTTCTGGTCCAGCTGGTGCAGCAGTTCGATCCAGTCCTCGACCGCGTGCTGTCGTTCCTCACCCTGGGCGGTTTGCAGGAGTGACTGGATGCGCAACCACTCCGCATCAAAGGCCTGTCGGTCCTGGGCCCCAAGGGGAGCGGCGATCAAGAGGACCGCAGCTAGGGCCGCAACTCGGCGAAGGCCTCGTCTCCACTGAGAAGCGTGGGCATGCTGCTGCCGGCGAAGGCATCGGCCGTCCAGCGAATCCGGCGGGGTAGTGTCTCGACAGGTGTCCATGTAAGCTCCTCAATTCGGACAGAGGTGACTGGATCGAAGTCATCTGGCCGATCCGCGTCGAACACACGGATCTCGATGAACCCGGGCTTTGGTAGCTCGTCGAGAACGACCTCAAAGGTGCCGTAGCCGTCGACTGTTCCGATGGGTCCGACGATCTCGAGGGACTCGCCCAGCGTGGTCTCGAGCGAACTGGAATTCTCTCGGGGCCAGTTCCAGACGGCCACGATGGTCGCTGCAGCAGCCAACAGTACTGGCAGCCAATTGCCCCAACGGCGGGATCGAGAAGGTCTCGTCTGCGAGCTCGCAATGGCCGACCGTAGGGCTTGCTCTGCCCGGCCGGGCGCCGCTCGGGAAGGGCCCTGGGCCCGCTGCAGGTCTGACCTCTCTTGACGTCCGATCTCATCGAGCAGATGGATGATGGAGTCGAGTTCCCCGTGCTGGTCGGGCGCCCCTTGGCCGTTGCTCTTGGAGCTCATTGCTGATCCCCTTGTTCTTCAAACTCAGCCGCCAAAGAGCCCAGAGGCCCGCGGAGCTTCTTCAGTGCCCGATAGTACTGACTCTTGACTGTACTGGTAGCTTCGCCCTCACGCGCAGCGATCTCTTCGAAGGTGAGACCTTCGAAGTGCTTGGCGCGCAGGACGTGCGAACCCGGCGGACCGAGTCTCTCGAGGGCCTCGTACACACTCTCCTGCAGAAAGGGGTCCACCTGCCCATCTTCGCTCTCGGGCTCGGAAGGCGTTGCATCCAGGCTGAGCTCAGGGCCGTTCCGCCGCAAACGAGTCTTGCTCAGCAAGACGCGGTGGGCAAAGTGGTAGGCCCAAGCCTCCAAGTTGCCCCGTCCTTCGTAGCTGTCCAGCCGGCGCCAAATGGCCAACAACGTGTCCTGAATGGCGTCCTCGAGTCCCGACGGATCAAGCCGCCGACCAAGACGCAGGTTCTTGGCCTGGAGCACCCGGCGAACGACCAACATCCTCTCCAGGAACTCATCCACGGCCTGGTTCTCGCCACCCAATACGCGCTGGGCCAAGTGAATGTCTGGGTGCGGACCTACAGGGCGCTGGCTGCCGAGGGTCTCGGGCGCGGAGCCTGACGGCGCATCCAAGCTGCGGCTTGGAGAATGTGGGTCTGAAGAACTAGGCGAGTTTCCCTGACGGCCCCTCGACGGCGATGTTCCTGCTCTTAGCTCTTTCCAATCGGAACGCCGCATGGTTCAGCGCACAGGCCAGAGTTGGGGAGTCGAGTGGGCGTAGCGCATTGCAGTCCTGTGTCCAAGCCAGTGTTTCGGCATGCCCGAATCGTTTCAGGAAACCGTGAATTTTGGTCTCTGGGCACCCGCGCTGGCTGGAGTGGCCCGGGGAGAGTGCCCGGGGGGGCTCACTCCAGGGGGTGGGATCCAACCGCTCACTCTCGAAGCCCCATCGCGCGTTAGGATCGCGCCCATGAGCGGAGAACGAACACGCAACCCAGTCTGTCAGGACTGTGGCGAGGGGAAACTCTACCGCCAGAAGCGCAGGCGCTACCCCTCCCCGGTGGTCGGGGTGGGCTTTGTGCTGCTCGTCCCGGCCCTGTGGGCGGCGTCGACGGGCCTGTATACGTTCCTTGGTTCGCTGTTCATGGGGCCCACGATGGTCTCCGACGGATCCGAAGCCGGCTTCTTTGCCGCGCGGGCGGGGATTCTGCGGATCTTGGTTCCTGGCCTGGCGGGGACTGCGCTGGGCGCTTGGCTGGTCTCCAGGCGCCCGACCTTGGTCTGCAACCGGTGCGGGGCGATCCCGGTGAGCTAGCGCTTCCGGCCGCCCATCGCCCGGATCGATCCGTAGACGGTCCCGCTGTCGTCGGCCGTTCCCATGGAGACGTGGGTCCGTGGACTCGAACCCAAGGTCCGGTTGTGCGGGCCAGCTTCATGGCTCAAGACCATGCGAAGACCTTCGGCTGGAAAATCGCCCACGTCTAGCCTGAACTCGACGTCGACTAGGCCGAAACCTCTTCGGCGATGCCTGCGGTGCTCGCCTGTTGTTGACCAACCGCAGGGTGCGCGGCACGGTAGTGCGATGCAAGCTCACCTAGCCCTGCCAACTGCATTGCTTCTGGCCGGGGGAATTTCCAGCTGCGGTGGAGAGACGGCCACGCCCAAGCTCAACGTCCTCTTTGTGACGATTGACACGCTCCGGGCTGATCACCTGGGCTGCTACGGTTACTTCCGAGAGACCTCTCCGCAGATCGATGCCTTGGCTGGGGATGGGATTCTATTTGAGAACTGCCTCTCCGTGATGGGGACCACCCTGCCCGCTCATCTCTCCCTCTACACGGGTCTCTTTCCGTTTCAGCACGGATACACCAGCAACAAGAAAGCTGGCACCAATCCCTACACGCCGGTCGATGGCGTGGAGTCCGCAGCGCAGTTCTTCGGGCGCGCCGGCTATCGCACGGGCGGCTTCGTCAGCGGCCAGACCCTCAAGAGTACGACTGGGATTCACGCCGGATTTTCCACATGGACGGAGCCGGATGCGGACCGGTTTCGCACCTGGCGCGACCTGGAACGTCCGGCGGTGGAGGCAACGGATGACGCTCTGGCTTTCTTGCAGGAACCGTCGGATGAGCCGTTCTTTGCCTGGCTGCACCTTTGGGATCCCCATGAGCCGAATGAACCTCAGCCGGGCTATGTGGGCTACTTCGAAACGGACGATCAGCTCGAGGACCTCGTCACCGCGCGACACATCGACAGCGCAAGGCTGGAGGCCGGGTTCGATTCCCAGGAACTCGCACGTTCCTTCTATCCTGACAAGGTGATGTCGGCGAGCGATCGCAGCACACCGGTGATCGAGCCCATCGACCGCGGATCGGTCCTCGATCTGCACAATCGCTACGACGCCGAGATTCGCTACGTAGATGACCAGCTGGGGCGGGTGTTCGACACGCTGAAGGAGATGGGGCTGTGGGAGTCCACCATCATCTGCGTCACCGGTGATCATGGTCAATCGAACGGGCAGCACGACTGGCTGGAGCACGGTCAGATCACTCTGGACAACGTTCACGTGCCCCTCGTGTTTCGCTTTCCAGACTCGGTTTCCAGGGACTTACCGCCCCGCGGATCGCGCGTCGATGACCTGGTGTCGGCCGTCGATGTGATGCTGACGCTGGTCTCACGGATCGACGCGCCGGAGTTTCGAGGCTTCTATCTTCAGGCGGATGGGGGCGATCTGTTCTCCGAGGACTTCGATCGTGGGTACGTGCTCTCCGAACGGGCCCACCACCCCGACCGGGAGAATCCCCAAACCTGGCCGGGGAAGCAACGCTACGGGCTTTCGGAGGGCCGCTGGCGCTACTATGGATCAGGCGATCCCGAGCAGCCCCACGAGCAGCTCTTCGACACGACTGGCGATCCGTACGAGCTAGAGGACGTCGCCGTTCAGCACCCCGAGGTGGTCGCGCGGCTGCGTGCACGCGTTTTGGAAGTGCTTGCCCGGGGTCGCAGGGTCCTCCCCGATTCAGGGGAGTTGAACGATGAGCAGCTGCTTTACCTCGACAATCTGCGCGAGCACGGCTACATCGGCGGTGAAGAGGATTGATGTCGGAGCGGGTTGGGGACCGCTTCGCCTCGAGGTTCGCGCAGTCTGGAGGGCAGGGAAGCTCAGGCCTGGGCAGCCTCGGACAGTGAAGCCTAGGCTTGGGCTGGCCAGGTCAGTGCTGGCTAGTGCAGCGCGTACCCGTGGCCGGGGATCGGGCGGGAACGGTGCTGGCACTCGAATACGTGACGGCGGAACCGGCATCTCTCCCCGGCGCTAGGGCTTTTCATGACCGGCTCAGGCTATCCTGGGCGGATGGTCCGCTTTGCGCTTGGCATTCGCCTGAGTCTCCCTCCGATATTCTGGGTTGCCCTGCTGCCTTTCGGATTTTTGGTCCACCGCTTTCTCTTCGTCTGCGATGACGCCTACATCTCGTTCCGGTACGCGAAGAACTTTGCCCACGGGCTAGGGCTGACTTTCAACCCCGGCAATGTGGACGGTCCGGTCGAAGGCTACACCAACTTTTTGTGGGTGTTGTTGATGGCTGCTGGCGAGATCATGGGGGTCGCGGCACCCGTGTTCTCGCTCATTCTTTCGATCGCCTGCGGAGCCGGCCTACTCCTCCTGGTGGGGCAGTTTCTTTCGGAGCCTTCCCGCGGTGGATCACAATCCACCGCTGTGATCGGCGGCCTGCTCTTCGCCACATTTCCCCCCCTGGCGATGTGGTCCACCGGGGGACTGGCGACCATGTCCGTTGCGCTGGCGCTCACCGGCCTGTTCGCTGCCCTGTGGCTGGATCCGACGCGGCCTCGGCTTGGCCTTGGCCTCGCTTGCGCGGCCTGCGGTGTACTTCTTCGGGCGGATGGAATCGGGGTCGTCGGACTGATCCTCGCCACAAGCGGCCTTGTCGCTTGGGGCTCCCAGCGGGCTGCGCTGCGCAAGGCGGTCATCTTGATCGGCGTCGCGAGCCTAGCCCTCTTCGGAGCTCACGCCGCTTTCCGACTCTCGTACTACGGGGACTGGCTGCCGAATACCGCGCGCGCCAAGGTCACGCTTGACGAACTTCCCGAGACCCTCAAGCACGGCATCCAGATTCGGGGGACCAACTACCTCATCGCGTTCGTGCTGACTTTTCCGAGTGTCGTCTTGGGAGTCCTCGGTCCGCTCCTGCTGCTGGGACGCAATCGAAGCCAACGGACCTGGGTGATTCCCGCAGTCCTGACCATTTGTGGCCACTGGCTCTACGCCCGGCAGGTTGGGGGCGACTTCATGGCGATGGGGCGCTTCCTGGTTCCGACGCTGCCACTGATCGTCTTGGTCTCCGCGATGCTCCTGGGGCGAGTCTGGGCAGCGAGCCGACCGGTTGGCGTGTTGCTGGTTGGCGCCGGGATCTGCGTTTCCCTGGCTCCCGCTTGGAACCACCACGCGGTGCCCTACGAAACCCGAGTCGCCTACCACTTCCGTTGGAATCACAGGATCGAGGACGTGAAGTCTGGGGAGAAGCGCATGCAGTCGGAGTACGAGCGCTGGCACGACATGTGCGTCAACGTGGACCACTGGGTTCTGGTTGGGAAGGCGATGTCTCTGTTCACCAAGCCAACCGAGTCCTTGGCTGCAGGCGGCGTCGGAGCCATCGGCTACTACTGCGACATCTACCTGTACGACACCTACGGATTGACCAACAAGGCGCTGATGCTCCGGCCTCCGCCCATCAAGCGCCTGCGGTCGCCGGGGCACGATCGCTTCGCGCCGCCAGAGTTCTTCCACGATCGAAGCCTGACCTTTCTCAGCGCGGGGCTCTGCAAGGCCATGCTGCTCCACAAGCTACCGGCGAGAATCAAGTACACGCACCCCGCCTTCAAACACCTGGCGAAAAATATCGACCCCGACCAAGTGCCGTGCACGCTCGAGGTCCATCCGCTCAATGATGTGGATGGTTTCCCCGAGGACGAGACGCTGATCCTACAGCGCGTCGATTTGTGATCCGCTGGCGCTCCAGTCCATCGATCCACTTGGGATCGGTCTTCGCTTCACTTCCAGCGCGTGACCGGCAGCAGTCTCCTCTCGCAGGTGGGGCAGAGGCCGTCCCGTTCTTCGTTGCGCCCGAAGTGCTTGGGGCAGGTCCATGTCCACACCAGACCTTCTGAGCCCTCGCCTCCTCCATAGCCGAGCGCGGAAAGAGCACCGGCCGCATCGAAGTCCGAGCCATCCAGGGCGGGGAAGGGCTGCAGGACCCAAGGCCGGCGTTCGGCCAGCTCATCGAGCAAGCGAGTGCGTACGGCGACTTCGGTGCGCCACAGATTCTCGCGCTCCAGGGGATCCTCGGAGGTGTGGAAGAGCTCGCTGGCGTTGCGCATGTGGGGTCGCCAGATCAGCTTCCATTCCGCGTCTTGGATACTGAACAGAAAGGCCGCATCGGGACGCCGCTTGACCATGGCCGCGTTGGAGTCAAACGCGTTGACCTGGTCGGCGTAGGCGATACGGGACTCATCGGGCTGACCCTCAATCAGGTTGCGAAGGCTTCGGCCGTGCATCTCGCTGGGGGCCGCGATGCCCGCGTAGTCCAGCACGGTGGGGGCGATGTCCGCGCTTCGCACGAGGGCCTCGGATGAAGATCCGCGCTCGGCGCCGGATGCCGGCAGGCGCACGATCAACGGGACGTGAATTTGCTCGCGATACAGCATGCGGTGGTGGTACCAGTCATGCAGCTCTACGCCGTCGAGCAAGCCTTCACCGTGATCGGAGGTGACGACGGCGAGGGTCTCGTCCCAGGCTCCCAGGGTTCGCAGGCCCTCGACGAGGCGGCCAAAATGGCGATCGACGAACGCGACTTCGCGCGCGTAGATCTGCTCGGGGTGGTAGGCCTCCGCCTGGGCCTTCTTGAGCCCGGTCAAGAAGGGGGTGGGAGGTAGCATCACGACATCGTGGGGATCCCACAGGTGGAGCCACAGAAAGAAGGGTTGCTCGGAGGGCTCGGCTAGCCATTCCAGGCAGCGGTCGACGCTCTCGTCGGCACGGCGCTGGAGCTTCTCGACCTCCCAGGCGGTGATGCTGGTGCCCTTGCCCTCCTTCATGATGCCGTCGAAGCTGTCGACGTGGTCAAAGTCGCGGGTCAGGCCGAAGTAGCTGGAAACCGGGAAGGCCGAATGTACGGCGGCTGTCCGATAGCCAGCGGCCCGCAGCTCCGTCGCTAGGGTCGGGACGTCCCCGGGGAGTCGGTACCCACCTGCGCCCGACAGAACCCGCAGCCCGTGCCCGTAGGGAAAGCGTCCCGTCAGGATGGTGGCGTGGGAAACGGGGGTGACCGCAGAGGCTGAAATCGCTTGGTCGAAGCGGATCCCGTCTGCCGCTAGGGCATCGAACTGCGGGGTCTGCTCGCCGCGCTGGCCGTAGGTCGAAAGGTAGTCCGGACGGGTCGTGTCGAGGGTGACCAGGAGCACGTTCGGGCGGGAGCCTGCGGCGGGGGGGGGCGTGGGGGGGGTCGGATTTTTATAAGAGAATGGGCATAGAGGTG
>CAYWNK010000130.1:0-17177 GCA_964459495.1 uncultured Planctomycetaceae bacterium | reverse complement strand
ACCCAGGTCCGCCCCGAACTTCTCGCCGAACTCAGCCGTCCCGCGATCGGCCACCGCAGCGGGGCGATGGTCGAGCTCATCGAGCGTCTGGATCCCCACCTCCCCCACGCCTTCGGTCTGGTGTCGGGAAGCACCTCGGTCCCCGCGGTTCACTCCACCAGCGCCACGGGCATGATGGAGGCCAGCCTCTTGGGCTGCGGCCCGCGCGTGCTCTGCCTGGTGAACGGCGCCTTCAGCCAACGCTGGTCGGTGATCGCCAAAGCGATGGGGCGCGACGTCCACATCCTCGAGGCCGAGTGGGGGGAAATTGTCCCGCCCGAGACCCTGGACCTCAAGCTCCGGGCCAGCGGTCCCTTCGACGCCGTCACCTACGTGATGTCGGAGACCAGCACGGGCACGCTGACGCCCCCTGAGAAGATCGCCGACGTGATGGCCGATCATCCCGGCACCCTCCTCTTGACCGACTGCGTCAGCGCCATCGCGGGCCGGCCCATCGACTTCGACGAGAACCGCATCGACTTCGCGTTTGCGGGCGTGCAGAAGGCCTTCGCCCTGCCCCCGGGCGTGGCGGTGGTCTGCGCTTCGCAGCGCTACCTCGAGCAGGCCAAGCAGGTGAACAATCGCGGCTTCTACCTGGATCCGCTGCGCTTCATCGATGGCCACGTGGATCGCAAGACCCCAATTACTCCGGCAATCCCCCACTACTACGCGCTGGCCCAGCAGCTCGAGGACATCAGCGCGGGCCGTACGCTCCCCGAGGGAGAGCAGCAGCTCAAGGGCGCTGCCGCCTGGGCGGGACGCTTCGCCAAGCACAGCCGCATGCAGGAGCGCACGATCGAGTGGGCGGAAAGCCATGGGCTCGAACTCCTGCCGAAGCGCGAACACGCCTCCCCCTGCGTGTCCTGCATCCGCGCAGGATCCGTCGACGTCCCCGCCCTCATCGACGGACTCGCCCAGCGGGGCTACACCCTTGGCAACGGCTACGGCAAGCTGAAAAACAACACCTTCCGCGTCGGCCACATGGGTGACCACACCGAAGCGGGCCTCGAAAACCTGCTCAGCGCGATGGACACCTGCCTGGCCTGAGCGGGTGATCGAATCCGAAAGCTGCCGAGGCCCCAGGCGGCTTCACCCTATTGGCGTTCGCCCTTCCACTTGCCGAGCTTCGGAGGGAAGGCCTTGCGATGGCGCCTGAACCAGGCGTTCCAGGCCTTCTTCCAGTCCTTTTCGACCTCGGGGGAATCGTCCAACTCGTGGTCGAGAGCCATGCTCTCCAAGGAGCGCTGGATCGCGCCGGCACGCTCGGGGTCACGCAGGCCGCTGAACTGGCCGATCACGGCTGCGATCGCGCCCTGGGAACCGAGATCGAGCAGAGCCTCCACGGCCGCTTGGGCGACCGGCTGACCGCGCATCTCTTCGGGGAAGGCCTTCAGGACGCCGGCGAGCGCATCCACGATCCGATCGTCGCGCAGCCGGCCCGCCGAGCGCATGCTGGTTTCGAGCAGGCGCATCGCCTCCTGCGTGGTCCCGCGCTTGCCGTCGCGCCCCATCAGCGTCTCGACCAGCGTCCACATCGAGCGCTTGTAGGACTCGAGTAGCCGGGCCGTCGCCACGACCGCCACCTCGGGGTGCTGCCCTTCGGTGAGCAGATCCACGGCCTTCTCTCGCACGACGAGCCGCTCGTCCTCCAGCGCAGCGGCCAGAACCTCAGCCGCCACCTTGCTCGGCGCGTTCTCAAAATCGTCGGAGAGGTATGCCACGTCCTTCAGCGCGTTCATGCGCGTCCGCGGGTCGTCGGGTCGTCGGACTCCAGGTCGGACTCCAACGACTCGAGCGCCGCGGCTACGTGCTCCGCATGGGGCTTGCATGGGGCCTTCGCCGAGCAAGCGTCGCAGTGATCGGGAGCCAGCGCCGCAGCGCAAGTCAGCAAGAGGGAGGCGAGCATGGGCAGGACTTCCTGTCAGCGGGCTAGGGTTGAGCCTGGGGCGCAAGCGGCGCGGCGGCGCCCTCTGCGGGTTCAAAGCCGGATCCCACCAGGCCCCTCTTGCGGGCCAAGCGGATGCTGAGCGCGCGCAGTTGCTCCGGCTGGATTCGGTGGGTTTGATGCGCCAGGCGACGCGTCGGGTCCAGGTCCGGCCAGGCGGCGGGATCGGCCTCCACGGCCTCGACCAGCAGGTCCAGCAGGTCCTCGAGCAGCATCGTGTAGGCGGCCGCATGCGGCGTGACAGTGCCCCCATTCTCCGCGGCGTCGAGCAGGTCCACCAGCGGAAGTCGAGGATCGGGAACCGCTGCCAGCGCCACGAGCTCCGCCCGGTACTCAAGCCGCTGCTGCACCACCTGCGCCGAGAAGCCCGAGCCAACGGCAAAGCTGATCACGCGCCAAAGGTGCGCGCCAATCGGATAGAACTCCGCGCGGTCGCACAGGTGCCCCTCCTCGTGAACGGCAGTCGTCTCCACAAGTTCGTCCAGCGCCACCGCACCGAGCCGGCCTGCGCTGCCGCGATCCGCCAGAACCGCCAAGCGCACGCGGTCCGCCTGGCCGAGCAGCGGCGCAACGCTCGCGGCGTCGCCGCGTTGTGGGCTCCCCTTGGGCGCAAGCGCCGGCAGGGCGGGCTGGTCCAGCGCGGCGGCGATCGCCTCGGGACGGCCCTGAAAGCGGTTCATGACCGCTTTCCAGCGCCCAAGCTCGGAGCGCAACACCTCGACGTCGATCCAGTAGCCCTCATGAAGCGCCGCCCCGGACAGGTTGGCCCCGACGCGGCCTGCCCGCCCCTTGACCTCCGCGCCATCGCACCAAAACACGGTCCCGCTCCACGGGCGCCCCATGTGCTCGCCGGCTCGCTCTTCCACGAAGAGCACCCGCAGCAAGGTCAGGTCCAGCGGCACGCCCAAAGCATCGCCCGCCAGAAAGAGGCGTCCAAGCTCGGCAAACGCGGCCGCGGTGCCGGGCACGACCTCGCCCTGGGTGCCGCGTCCGAGCCGTTGATCCTGGGCTGAAAACAGGGGACCGGGGTGCAGCACAGCTCCGATCCACCCGAATGCGAGTCGGGGGGCGCGCGCCAGGTCATGGAGCAGCTGTGGACCGCCGCTCCAAGTCCCCGGTTCCGCAAGCACCCGCGCCGTGCGGGCCAGCGGAGTAGCCAAGGCCTCGAGCAGCTGGTCGAGGTTGTCGAGCTTGCGATCCACAGGCTTGCGCCCCAACTCGACCCGGCCACCGACCTGTCGAATCGTCACCGCGCCGCTGCCTTTGCCGTCGAGCTCGTCGGCGATCTCAGCGACCGATGCCACCATCTCCAGGCCAGCACGCGCCTTGCGGTCCAGCTCCAAGGCATAGTCGAGATCGCCCCCGGGGACCCGTTGGGCCAGGCGTTTGGCCTCGGCGAACCATCCGCAGCCCAGCAGCGCGTCGCCGAGTTCGCGCGCCACCTCGGGCGCGACCCCCTCGACCGCCTGGCCCTTGAGGGCACGCCCCGCGCTCACGAGGCGAGCGAGTTCGCGCTGACGGGGCATCCCGGAAGCATCGATCACCTGACGGGGCAGCGCCGCACGCCAGCGCGCCAGGGCTGCCGAAACGTCGCCGGCCTCGAAGCTCGCCAGCTGCCAAGCTCGCTCGGCCACCAGCGTCTCGCCCCCATCCAGCGCCTGCTGGATGAGCTGGATCGCGAGCGGACTCGCCCCTTCCCGCAGCAGGCGTGAGGTGCGCAGAGACTCAGCCACCGAACTCGCATCGGCTCCCATGGCCAGCAGCTCTGCGGCCGGAGTCAAGTCGTCGAGCCGCAGCAGCCGCGCCATCTGTGCGGCGGAAAGCTCGGGATGCCCAAGCAGGTCATAGGCGCGCTGCTCTGCTCGCGTGCTCAACGACGGGTCGTCAGAACCACTCTCCGACTCGGCCAGGGAGACTCGGAGCTCCAGGCGCTCGACCTGTTCAAAGTCCTCCGAAGCCAGGAGATCGGTCAGCATCTCGGCCGCGTCATCGTGGCGTCCCGCCTTGCGCAGATACCTCGCTAGGGCCGACGCGAAGAGCGCCCGGTCGTGCGGAGCACGCGCAAGAACCAGTGCCCGCTCCTGATATTCGATGGCCGCCTTCTGGCGACGCGCGAGGTCGGATCGATACGCGTGACCGTGCCAGGCCCAGGCCGAGCCCGGGGCCACGCGCGTCGCGCGCGCAAAGCGAGGGGCGCCCGCCGCCCGTTCGAGGCGGCCGGCGAGGTAGAGGTGCAGGGGATCGTCAGGGTCCTTCTCGAGCGCCTTCCAGTGCTGCGCGAGCGCCGCGGGGCCGCGCAGCTCGGCGCTCAGCGAGTCGTCGAGCCAGCGCCAGGGCGACTCCCAGTCCGGAGCCAGCCGGGCCGCCCGCCGGGCAGCCTCCTCGGCCTCAGCCCGATTCCCGGCCGCGCCCGCTCGCCGTGCGAGCAAGAATGCCGAACGCGCTTCCTCCCCAACGGGGTCGAGCTTGCGCTTGGGCGTGCCCGCGCAGGCCGGCAGCAAGAGCAACGTCGTCAGCGCGGCTGCGCTCCAGCGGCCCGGTCGACCGAACTCCAAGGGTCTAGCCCGCATGGTGCATGAGGTTTGGAAGCAGGAAGCCGGAGCAGGCCCGGCGCCATCGATCTTGGGTCCTAGGCCCGACGTCGGGCTAGCGATCACTTCGATTCCAGGAAGGCTTCGAGCACCGCGTCGGGAGCGACCTCGCGGTCGAGACGTTCCTGCAGGTCGGCGGTCGCCAGCCAGCTGGCAAGGCTCTCGCCCCGGCCTCCGCGCACATCGCCTGTGACCACCCGGACCTGATCGACGAAGCCTCCGGTCAGGTGGGCGCGCAGCAGTTCGGGGCCGCTCTCCAGCAGGACACGGCGGAGGCCTCGCTCCATCAGCCACTCGTGCACGGTGCGCAAGTGCAGGCGCTTGCGATCGGTGCCGCGCATTTCGACGACTTCCGCCCCGGCCGCTTCGAGCCTGCGCCTGCGCTGCACGTCGGGAGCTGGAAGGCTCAAGATCACCACGCCCCCCGCGAACTCGCCCGGCTCAGCGGGCGCGAAGAGCCGTGCATCGGGTGGCGTGCGCAGCCAGCTATCGAACACGATGCGCTGGGGCGGCTGGATCCCTACGGGATCCAGACCACCGAGATTGGCGGCGGAACCCTGGGGCCGCAGGGTCATGCGCGGGTCGTCCGCCAGGACGGTACCAACGCCGGTGAGGATCGCGTCCACCCGGCCGCGCAACTCGTGCACCTCAGCCAGCGCGCCGGGGCCTGAAATCCAGCGGCCATCGCCCACATCTTTCGGTGGGCGCAGATGACCGGAGAGAGTTTGCGCCCACTTGGCGACCGTCCACGGCCGGGGGCGACGAAGGCGTTCGCGGCTGGTCCAACGCAGGAAGTGCGGCGCCACCGACTCGAGCGGGCACGGCCCGTCGATCAGCGCGACCTCGAGTCCAGCCTCACGCAGCTTTTCCAGCCCTCGCCCGCGGTGCCGGGGATCTGGGTCGAGGGCGCCGACCACCACGGTGCGAATGCCGGCGGCTACGATGGCGTCGACGCAGGGGGGAGTCTTGCCCGTGCTGCTGCAGGGCTCCAGCGTCACCACGAGCGTGTCCCAGGACTCGGGACCCGGCCCCCCCAGGCGAGCCGCGGCCCGCGCGGCCTCGAGCGCTTCGACCTCCGCGTGGGGTCCGCCCCACACGCGGTGGAATCCGCGGGCCACTTCGACGCCACCCGCCAGCACCGCGGCCCCCACGCAGGGGTTGGGCGCCACCTCGAAGCGGAAGGCCTGAGCCTCCCGCCCCAGCACGGTCAGCAGTTCCGACAGTGCGGCGGAATCCTTGTCGAGGGTCGAGCTGGTCATGGCGGAGGGGGGCGGAGGGAACGCCCCCTACCTATTAGGCCATGGGGAGCGCTGCACACCATCAACAGACCGAGTAAGTCTCCGGCTCATGATCGGCCGTCCCGCGGGGCGGATCGGAGCGGCTGGGCGGCCGGAAGGAGGCCCCCACAGCTGCCTGGGCGCTCAGAATGGGAGCGGTTCTCCCGGACCGTCGGACCGCGGCCGGCCCCGGGGCCCCCCAGGCCGGGTTTTGGCGCCCGCCACCTTGGGCCCCAGCGGGCGGATCGGCACACTGTGGGCCCGAAATCCCCCGGTTCCTCGCGAGCCCACCCCCACGCCCGAGCCCTGTCGCCATCGCACGGGGCCATCCCATCATGAGTAAGGCACCCCTGCGCGTTGCCATCACCGGCGCCGCCGGCCAAATCGGCTACGCACTCCTCCCCCGCATCGCCAGCGGTCAGATGTTTGGGCCGGACCAGCCGGTCATCCTGCAGATGATCGAGATCCCCCACGAGAAGGCCATGGCCGCCCTGGAGGGCGTAGCCATGGAGCTGGATGACTGCGCCTTCCCGCTGCTCCAGGACATGGTCCTGACCAGCGACCCCAACGTCGGCTTCAAAGGCGCCAACCAGTGCTTGCTGGTGGGCTCCAAGCCCCGCGGTCCGGGCATGGAGCGCGGGGATCTGATCCGCGAAAACGGACCCATCTTCGTGGGCCAGGGCAAGGCGATCAACGACCACGCCGCCAGCGACGTGCACGTGGCGGTCGTCGGCAACCCCTGCAACACCAACTGCCTGATCGCGATGCACGCGGCCGGCGACGTGCCCGATGAGCGCTTCAGCGCGATGACGCGGCTCGACCAGAACCGCGCCCAGGCCCAGCTCGCGCGGCGCGCTGGCGTCCAGACCACCGACGTCGAAGGCACCCTGATCTGGGGCAACCATTCCGCGACCCAGGTGCCGGACTTCGTGCACGCCACGATCGGCGGCAAGCCCGCCGCCGAGGTCATCGGCGACGAGGCCTGGCTCGGCGGCGAGTTCATCACGACCGTCCAGAAACGCGGCGCCGCGATCATCGCCGCCCGCGGACTTTCCAGCGCTGCCTCCGCCGCCAACGCCCTGATCGACCATGTGCGCGACCTGCGAACGGCTACGCCCAAGGGCAAGTACAACTCCGTCTGTGTGAAGTCCGACGGCAGCTACGGCGTGCCCGCCGGTCTGATCAGCTCCTTCCCCGTCGCCGCCGACGGTAAGGGTGGCTGGGAGATCGTCGGCGGACTGGAAATGAACGACTTCCTCTCGACCCGCCTCGCAGCGACGATCGAGGAGCTCGAGGGCGAGCGCCAGGCGGTCAAGGACCTCCTAACCCCCGCGTAGCCCAAGCCGCCAAGTCGCGCCGGGGGGCCGCCACGGGCGCCCCCCCGGCCGCGCCGGCTCCGAGCTAGGAGCTGCCCGAGCGGCCGATTGCCCGAGTCGCCAACCCCGCCAGGTGAAAAACCTGATGGACCCTGGGGGCTACACATGGGCCAAAGTGGGAAGGAATTCGCCCCGGGTAGGGCACGGCCTGGGAAGATGGGCCAAGCCAGTCCGAGCGCGCGCGCGCCCGGTCACACACGGACAGCGCTTCCGTAGGCACAATGCTGAAGTTCTGTTCGGACCGAAGCGGCGCCCCAAACGTCCTCGACTCTCCCCAGTCCCCCCATGCGTACAACTCTCCTTGCGGGCACCTTCGCCCTTCTCGCCGGCGTGGCCGGCGCACAGACCACCGTCACCATCAACCCCGACCGTGACGGCACACTCTACGAGTCCGCCACCGGGGCGCTTGCCAACGGGGCCGGCGGAGGCATCTTTTCGGGCGCGACCCAGGGCGGCCAGCCCCGCCGTGCCCTCCTGCGCTTCGACGTGGCCGGCTCCGTCCCCAGCGGCGCGATGATCACCTCGGCGACCTTGACCATCCGCGTGAACATGTCGCCACCAGGCTCCAGCAGCACTCCCCATAGCGTGCACCTCATCAGCCAGGACTGGGGCGAGGGCACGACTGTGGCTTCGGCGCCCGGGGGATCCGGCGGCCCTTCCACGCCCGGCAGCGCGACCTGGATTCACACCTTCTTCTCCGGCTCGAACTGGACCAATGCCGGCGGTGACTTCGCCGCCGCTGCCAGCGCCACGACGGCCCTCGGCGGGCCTGGCTTCTACAGCCTGAGCTCGGCCACCCTGACCAGCGAGGTGCAGGCGATGCTCGACAGCCCCGCGGGCAACTTCGGCTGGCTGCTCAAGTCCGACACGGAAAACCCAGCAACCGCGCGCCGCATCATCAGCCGTGAAGCGGGCAACGTCGCCAACCGCCCCGCCCTCGAAATCGAGTACACGATGGGCGGCATCGGCAGCGACTACTGCGGCCCGGCCGTGAACAACTCAAGCGGTGGCCCCGCCGTGCTCGCCGCCAGCGGTAGCGCAACCGCCTCGGACAACGACCTCAACCTCTCGGCCACCGGCGTCCCCGTCAACCAGTTTGGCTACCTTGTCGCCTCCCAGACCCAGGGCTTCATCATGACGCCCGGCACATCCCAGGGAAACCTCTGCCTCGGCGGCAACATCGGGCGCTTCCTCAACCTGGTGCAGTCCTCGGGAGCGGCCGGCACCCTCAACTTTGATGTCGACACCACCATGGTCCCCCAGCCCTCGGGCACGGTCGCGATCATGGGCGGCGAGACCTGGAACTTCCAAGCCTGGTTCCGCGACGCCAACCCCACAAGCACGTCGAACTTCACGCAGGGCGTGAGCATCGTCTTCAACTGAGCCGGTGCATGTTCGGGCCACTTGGGCCCGTTGGAACCGACACAGGGGCGGGCGTCCAGATCACTGGGCGCCCGCCCCTTTCCTGAGGTGCTGCCCTCGACAGTCACTCCAGCCACCCAAGCTTGGCTCTCGGCTTGAGTCGAATCCACGTCTTGCGCTGCGCTGGCCACGCCCAAGTGCCCCACGGGCTGTAGCCTTTCCCGTCCCCCATCGAATCCGAATCCGGACCTTTTATCGCATGCGCACCTTCGCCCTCGCCCCCCTGATCGCCCTCCTCGCTGGCTCGGCCAGCGCTCAGACCACCGTCACCCTGCAGTCCGATCGGGACGCCACGCTCTACGAGTCCCCCACCGGAGACCTCGCAAACGGCGCAGGAGGCAGCTTGTTCACCGGCACCACCAACGCCTCGCTGAGCCGTCACGCCGTACTGCATTTCGATGTGGCAGGCGCCGTCCCCAGCGGCGCAACCATCACCTCGGCGAGCCTCACCGTCAACGTCGAGATGATCACCCCCGGCTCCACCACCTCTCCGCAGAGCCTGCACGTCATCGACCAAGATTGGGGCGAGGGAACGACCGTCGCGATGGGCACCGGAGGCGGCGGCGGCGCTTCGACCAACGACAGCGCCACCTGGATCCACACCTTCTTCCCCGGTAGCACCTGGACCAACCCCGGCGGCGACTTCGCCGCCGCCCCGAGCGCGGGCACCGATCTCGATGTGCTCGGCCTGCATACCTTCGCGTCCGCGGACCTGGCCCTCGACGCCCAGAGCATGCTCGACGATCCCGCTGGCAACTTCGGTTGGCTGTTGAGGGCCGATGCCGTGGTCACAGGCTCGTCCCGCCGCCTGAGCAGCCGCGAGAGCGGCAACATGGCGAACCGCCCCGTGCTCACGATCGAGTACACCCTTGGCGGCCTCGGCTTGGACTACTGCGGTCCGGCCGTGGGCAACTCGAGCGGCGGCCCCGCCGTGCTCGCCGCTACCGGCAGCGCCACCGCCGCCGACAATGATCTCACCCTGACCGCGACCGGCGTGCCCGCCAACCAGTTTGGCTACCTGCTGCTCTCCCAGACCCAGGGCTTTGTCATGCAGCCCGGCATGTCCCAGGGCAATCTCTGCCTTGGCGGATCGATTGGCCGGTTCATCGATCTGGCCCAGACCTCCGACGTCAGCGGCACCCTGACCTTCGCTGTCGACCCGAGCATGGTGCCCCAGCCCTCCAGCACCGCCGCCATCCAGAGCGGCGAGACCTGGAACTTCCAGGCCTGGTTCCGCGACATGAATCCCGCGAGCACGTCGAACTTCACGCAGGGCCTCAGCATCCTCTTCGACTGACCTTCTGGCGGAGGCCGCGGGCTGTTCGGCGGCCTGCGGCCTGGCTGCGTTTGCGCTACTCGGCCGACTCCGCGAGCCGGCCGCCCATTCCATAGGCGGTGGCCTCTTCCACGGTGACGTCCGCCATCGAACCGACAAGCGACTCGGGGCCCCGCAGGGAAACCGCCATGCCGTGGATGCTACGGCCGAGCAGCACGCGCCCATCGCGCTCGGAGACCGACTCGACGAACACGCGGGTATCGCGGCCGATCCACGACTCGTAGCGCGCCCGCTGCACGCGTTCGGCCACGTCCATGAGGCGCCGGTGGCGCTCCTTCTTGAGCTGCGTCGGTACGTCGTCGGGCCGATCGTCGGCCTTGGTGCCCGGACGCGGATCGTACTTGAAGATGTAGTTGACCAAGAAGCCCTGCTCCTCGAGGAAAGCCTCTGAGCCCTGCTGGTCAGCCTCGGTCTCGCCGCAGAAGCCCACGATCCAGTCGCTGCCCAGCTCGATGTCCGGCACGACCTCGCGCAGGATATCGGCGCGCCGGCGGTAGAGGTCCAGGGTGTACCCCCGCTTCATGGCCTTCAGCATGTCGTCCGTCCCGGCCTGGGCGGGCAGGGGCAGGAAGCGGTCGACCTTGTCGCAATCGCGCACGGCCTCGGCCAGGGCGTGGGTGACGTAGCTGGGGTGCAGGGTGATCAGGCGAATGCGCTGCAGCCCGTCGATCTCCTGCAGGGCCCGCAGTAGGTCGGCCAGCGAAGGACGCCCTTGACGGCCGGTCCCGACGGGTCCGCCGCTGGGCTTGGGGAAGTCCTCACCGTAGCTGTTCACGGTCTGGCCCAGGAGGGTGATCACCTGCACACCGTTGTCGACCATCCAGCGCGCCTCCGACACCAGGTCGTCGATCGGCCGCGAGCGCACGCGCCCGCGGGTGGTCGGAACGATGCAGTAGGTGCAGTTGAGGTCGCAGCCGCGCATGACGGCCAGGTAGGCGTGGCGTCCGCCGATCCAGGTGTCGCCCTCGCGATCGACCTCGACGTCATCCGCCATGTCGGTGGCGAGCAGGTGCATGTCCCTGGGCAGCGCGTTGGGATCGGCGCGCCGGGCGCGCAGCTCGTCAACCATGCGCGGCAGGTGGTGGAACTGGCGCGTCCCCGCCACCAGGTCCACGTGACCGGCGCGCTTGAAGATCTCCTGCTCGACGCGCTGCGCCATGCAGCCCAACACCCCGACGACGAGGTCGGGCCGCTCCTGCTTGACCTTCTTCAGTTCCCCCACCCAGCTCCACGTGCGTTCCTCGGCGTGATCGCGCACCGAGCAGGTGTTGAAGAGGACCACGTCGGCCTCTTCGATCTGGTCGGTCGTCGCGTAGCCCTTGCGCAGGAAGCGCCCCTCGACCAGCCCCGAGTCGTACTTGTTCATCTGGCAGCCGAAGGTGACCACGTGCAGCTTGGGGGCTGCGGGGTCGCCGGTGACGTCCGAGGTGAAGCGGGTGGTGGACATGGCGATCGAGGGCTGGAGGCGCGGGGGGTCGACGGGGCTCTGGTGGGAGCAAATGGGGCCGCAGGTGCCCCATGCGCCGGGATCATGCCAAAAAGCGGAGCTCCTTTGGGTCGCGGCCAGCCCCGGCCTCCCGAATCCCACAGAGCGAGTTTCCTGCGCCGAGCTCGCTCACCCCAGGGCTCGGATCTCCCACAGATAGGGGCAGCCGCACCAGGTTCCGATTCCTCGCGCACGAGCCCTGCGGGCCCTGGCGGCATTCGCCGCCAAGTCGATCCTGAGGGCGCGGCTGCCTGCTGCTTGGACCGCAGTCCCGGCCCGGTCCCACGGCCCGCTGGCCCCAATGCCCAGAATCCACCCCAATTCCAGCTTCTTGGCCCTAGACCTGCCACTTTCGGTGGACCCGGGAAGCATGGATCTGCGAAGTACGCCAAGCTAGTGGCACGCCCCGCTCTCCCAACCTACGACCCAGCATGGCCCATCCCAGCCGCGAACTCGTTAGCGCCCTGCGCGACACCGCCCGCCGCCTTCAGAAGGACGCCCCATTCCACTGGGGGCACATGGGGCGCTGCAACTGCGGACATCTGGCCCACACCGTGACCGGGGCCACGCCCGCGGAGATCCACGCGGCCGCCCTCGAGCGCCATGGCGACTGGGCCGGACAGGCACTGGAGTACTGCCCCACCAGCGGCCTCGAGATCGATGCCCTGGTCGGTCGCCTGCTGGACCTTGGCCTCACGGGCCGGGATCTGGCCCAGCTCGAACGCCTGAACGACCCGCTGGTCCTGCGCCGGATTCCCGCGGATCGACTGCCCCTGCAGCGCTCCCGGCGCGACGACGCCGTGCTGTACATGCACACCTGGGCCGACGCCCTCGCCGAGCGCGTCCCCGTGCTGCCGCCGGCCCCGAGCGGGCAAGTGTCCGCCACGATCAAAGTCCCTCTCCATGCGGGAAGCGAGCAGTGACGAAGGCTCCCTGAGCGGCTAGGTCCATCCTGATCCGCATGGCGAGCGCGGATTGGGCGGCCGACCGCCGGGCCGCCATTCCATCGGTCGAACGATCGCCCTCGACGGGGACCAGCTGGCGGTCGGTGCACCGAACGCGGAGTTGCCGTTCGGCACACGAGGAGTGGTGCACCTCCCCGAGCGGCGTGCCTCAGGCTGGACCTTCGCGGCGCGCATCGAGCGGCCCACACCCCAGGTCAACGGCTCCTTTGGCCGGGCGCTTGGATTCCAGGGCTCCGCACTGATCATCAGCGCACTGACCCGGTTCCCCCGCAGCAGCGGCGGTGCAGGGGTCTTCGAGCTGTCGCTAGGCACCCCCGCGCCTGAGTACTGCGGCGCTGGCGCCGGCCCATGCGGCAGCGCAGGAACGATGGCGGGTTGCACCGAATCCACCGGCATGGGCGCCACGCTCTACGCGACCGGCTGCTGGTCAGGAGGTACCCGATCGGGAGGCCGGACCGTGCAGTTGGGCTTCGGCCACCGAGCCCATCAGGCCGGAGTTCTCGCCCTGCACGTGGACGTGGCGGCTCACGTCATCCACCTAAGCTCCCACCCCTCCCCGGCCAGCCATGTAAAGCCATGGTAATGCGAAAGACACCCACTGGATGCGCACTTGAATGCGCACGCAAATGCGCATACAGATGCAGCCTATGGCAAGAATCAACATCAGCGTCAGCGACGAGCTCAAGGCTCGAATGGACAGCGCCGGAGACGACATGAACTGGTCCCAGGTGGCGTCCGAGGCCTTCGAGGCCCATTTGGACGAAGGGGGCAGCAGCCAAAGGGAGGAGGTTTCCGCGGAGATCGCCCAGGCCCTGCTGCAGACCCCGGCGGTGGCCGTCGAGCTGATGGGCAAGCTGCTGGGCGGTACCTTCCCCCAGATTGGCCGGGCCATGACCGAGGGCGTCGCCCCCATGGTTAGGCGCCTGGCCACGAAGGCCGGGGAAGGCACCCCGCCCGAGGCCGCCATCGACGAGCTCCGAGCAACCCTCGGCGCCGAGGTCATCCTCATGCGCCTCGAGATGCTTCAGCGCCGCGAGAAGCGCCGCAGCCGGCGCGCCAGCCGCCACTCCGGTGGCCGGATGGAAGAGCGCATGCAGGCCCGCAAGAGTGCCCGCAAGCGCCGTCGAGGACACCCGGACGGAGACTCCACCGGCAGCAGTACCGACGGGGCTGACGACGGGCCCCAGGCTCCGGTGTCCTGAAGCCCCCCAGGTGCTCGCGCCTAGCGAGGACGATTCAGGCTAGAAACCCAGCGTAACACCGTCCGTGTAGTTGGAGGTCTCCGCCGGGTTCGCATCGCGGTACCAGGCCTGGAAGTTCCACGTCTGCCCGCTGAGCACAGCCACCGTGCCCATCGAAGTGGGTGTCTGCGTCAGGTCCACGGCGAGCTGCATGCGCCCCGAAGCATCGGACTGCTGCACCTGGCCCGCTGCCGCGTAGTTGCCGATCGAGCCCCCAAGGCAGAGGTTGCCCTGACTACCACCAGCGCCGGGCACGAAGGCCTGATCCATGCTGGCCCGAAAGAGCCCAATCCTCCCCGGCGGCATGCCCAGCACCTGCAGGCGCAGGGCGTTGTCGCTGGCGAGGTCACTGCCGGTGGCCAAGATGCGAGCTGGCATGCCCGTTGAGTTCGGCACTCCTGTTCCGCAGTAGGCCGTACCGACCTGAGGCTCGAGTCGAATGAGGAAACTATCGACCTGGCCAGCATTGAGGCCCAGCAGTTCCCCTGCCGTCGTTCCCGCCAAGTACAGCTGTCCGTCAGGCCCCAGGGCTAGGCCAGCGGCCAAGTCCACATCTGCTGTGTTGTAGGACCGGATATCGCCCTGAAGTCCCTGGTCATCCAAGCGGGTCCGGTAGACGTCGAACGAACCGACCGATGCCCCCCCCGGAATTGGGCCCTCCGATCCGAGTGCCACCACACCTCCACCGGCGGCAGCCACGAGAGACTTGATGTCGCTGACACGGTTCATCATCGGGCTCCCGACCCGGCTTCCCCACACTAGGGCGCCGTTCCCATCGAAACGCGCGACAAAGGCGACATCCTGAAACCGAAGGGGGCTCGGACCAAACAGGTCGCCCCTTGTCGAGCCTCCCACGTAGAGTTCGTTCGGCCCCACAACGGCGATAGCGAAGGCAGAGTCAGAATCACTGGATCCAAATTGCTTGGACCACAGCAGACTTCCCGCCCCATCCATGCGAGCCAGGTAACAGTCGAGGCCTCCGAGATTCGGACCCCAGAAAGATGCACTCGATCGTCCGGTCAAGTACAGACCGCCAGCTCCATCGAGAGCCAGAGATGTGGGCTCGTCAAATCCCAAGCCCCTGAATTCCCTCGTCCAAACCTGCGTGCCCATCGGGCTGATCCGGGTCACAAAGGTAGAGTCAATTCCGTCCACTTGGGTTGTGCCAGTGGCGAATGCGCCACCGATCCCGTCTCCGACTACGGCTCGAACCGTGTCCCACTCGGGTGAGCCGAACTGCAGGATCCAAACCTGGTTGCCCAGCGCGTCGTAGCGGGCGACAAAAGCATCCGCCTCCCCTTGTGCGGTTCCCCCAAGACTACCGCGGGTTCTGCCCCCCACGATCACGCCTCCCTGCCCGTCGGACGCGACGCTCCGGATCTCGTCGGATTCAGGGGTGCTGAGTCGGCGATCCCAGAGGCGAACGCCATCCCCGTCAAAGTGCGAGACGAAACCGTCGGGCTGCGGGAACATCCCGCCCATGATGCCGACGCTGTGGTCTCCTCCAACAAAGACACCGCTGGGACCTGCGGCCACGTCCCGAACGTGGTCGCCCCCCGAGGTACCGAACTGCTGAGCCCACACCTCTAGGTAATTCCCCTGAGAATAGGCGGTGGATGTGAACAGGGCCAAAAGGCCGAGCGTGATGACAGGTGAGTGATCCAACTTGGCGAGTCTGTTTTTCATGATTACTTGAGTCCACGATCTCAGCCCCAGGCGGCCTCAACCGAGCGCATGGGACTAGGGCCAAGACGGCAGCAAGTTACCGTCGACAGGCCGGATTCGCTCACCCCCGTGAAGAGGTATTGGAAGCGAAACACCGCACGAAAAGGGTCAGTCATGCGCACCACTGCAGCGCGAACGCCCCCGCTCCTGGACTTGCAGAGCCTTCGGCGAAACGCCGAAGCGCTACAGGCGAAGGTCGAGGCACTCGCCGTCGCGCAGCGTGAGCGGGAGGTCGATCTCGCGTGAACCGATTTGGCCGTGCAGACGAAAAGTCCCCGCAGGCAGCGGGAGGGTCTCGGTCGCGGTTTCCCCGGGGAAGGTCACCGAGGGCTTCGGGAAGAAGGACGATGAGAAGGGATCCATGGGAGGCGCTGGGCCAAGAACGTCAAAGCGGACTCCTTCGCCGTCCTCCAGGTAGAAGGGGCCGAATTTCCCATCCGTGTCCTCAAAGGACAGGCGCAGTGTTGCGCCTGGACCGATCTCGAAGCTCACCCGAGCTGTCTCTCCCCTGTGAACCGCAACGGCTTTTGAGGCGCCACCAAAAAGCGCATGTCCGAAGTCGTACGCAGGTGTGATTCGCACCAGGTAGTCACCGGCCGGGATGACCGAAGCCTCCGGGCCGTAGATGTTGCCCTGACCATACTCGAGCACCTCGCGCTTCGTATGGGCGTCAAAGAAGACGACACGCCGGCCGGACTTCAGCTCTTCCCGCGGGCCAAGCGCCAGACGCTCGCTTTCTGGGGGCTTCGGATCCACGCCCGACCTGTCGCCAGTGGTCGTTTCAACCAGCACCGGCACGTGGAACGGCTCGGGCAGCCTCGGGGTCACCCAGGCCTCGATTTCGAGCCGCCCGAACGGAGCTGGCGCTTCTGCCGCAACAGACACTTCAACGATGCTCGCCTCCCCCTCCAGGTCAACCATCGTGACCGTAGGCGCGAAGCCCTCGCCCGGGGACCCCGCTCCAAAGACGCTCAAGGCAGCCGTCTTCAAGCCAGAGACGATCCCCACAAAGCGGCCATCGCCCAGGCGCCGAAGCTCGACTTGCTTTCCATCGAGCTCGCCGGCCTGGACGCGCAGTCGGGGCCAGCGCGGGATGCCGACAACATCGCTGTCCCCCCCCATTCGATTGCTCCACAGGTCGACCTCGCTCAAGTCAATCTCGCCGTTCGCGCGGAGGAGCGACACGAGAAGCAAACGCGCGTCGAGGATGTAGTCCCGTTCGATGCCGTCCGCAGGGACCGGCTCATCCGCGAGCGGAGTCCGCTTGCGATCGAGACCAGCGACCAATCGACCGCCGGGGTCGCGCGGGACCACCGTCCACTCTTCCGCCAGAGTCGCTTCGATGTCGTAGCGGCCGGGGGCCAGGCCAGTGGCCGCGAAGCGCCCTTCAGCGTTCGACACCACTTTGGTTTCCCTGAGCCCCATGGCCCTGGGCCCCAATGCACTGGGGCCGGTGCTGGGGCCGCTTGGCTCCTCCGAATTCACCACACGAACCTCGACCCCGGGCAGCGCGCCGCCCGCGGCGTCCACCAGCCGGCCACGCAACTCGGCCTGCCCGGAGAGCTTGAGCGTGCGCCGCAGCAGCGGGTGTTCGTCCTCAAGGCCTTGCTCATGGCGCCAGCCCGTTCCGATTCCCGGCGCACGGGCGGTGAGCGACCACGCGCCCCCGGCTCTAAGCGTTCGAACGAGCGCCTCCTGCAGGTGCAGGTCAAAGCCGCCGTCGGCCCGAGACCGAGCCGAACGCACCCAGGGGGACCCCGCCCCTCCGGTGACC
>CAYWNK010000129.1:0-17180 GCA_964459495.1 uncultured Planctomycetaceae bacterium | reverse complement strand
GGCCTGGGGCGGCTTGGGGGTGGGGCTGCTCACGGGACCACTCTAGCGCCGGGGGCGCGAGCGGTGTGGTGCGAGACCGCTTGCCACCCCCGCCGTAGGGTGCCTTTTGCCGTAGAGGGACCACGGCGTGCCGCACTAGAGTAAAGGCGTGAACAACATCATCCGCGTACTCCCTTGTTTCCTGCTTCTCGCCTCCTGCATTTCATCCACGCCTGTGGGCTCACCGACGCGTACCTATGCGGAGGTCGTGACCTACGAAGATCACGTGCTGCGCATGGAGGCAGCAGAGCTGTCGAGCGGGCAGATGGCGTACATCGATGAGGGATCAGGGCCGCCCGTGGTGTTGATGCACGGGATCCCGACCTCGTCCTGGATGTACCGCAAGGTGGTGCGAGGACTGGTCGATGCCGGGCACCGCGTGATCGCACCCGACCTGATGGGGATGGGAGCGAGCGAGCGCATCGAAGACGAGTCGAAGCTCACGGTGAGGGCCCAGGCAGAAGCGATGCTCGAGCTGTTTGGGGACCACCTGGGGCTGCGGGATTGGACCCATGTCGTCCATGACTTTGCCGGGCCGATCACCTGGGAGATGCTGGGGGATGAGCGCTTTCGGGCTTCGAAGCTAGTCCTGCTGAACACCTTCGCCTTCGACGACGGCTGGGATCCTGGGCTCAGCGGGATCACCAAGGCGGCTACGACGATGGGGACGTCGCCCCCCTTCGATCGCGCCTTCTACGAGATGGCGGTGAAGGGTATGGTCGAGGACGCCGCGATGGCCAACGGGCGCATGCTGCACGGATATTGCCGTCCACTCGTGGAAGGCGGAGACGTGGTCTATCGCTGCCTCTACTTCGAGGCGAATGACCTGCGAGAGCGATTGTCGGGCTACCAGCTGGCACTCGCCGGCTCCGACTTGGAGGTGGTCGGGATCGTCTGGGGTCGGCACGACGACTTCCTGTCGGCCGGCGCCCAGCTCGATCAACTCCAGAAGCTGATGGGGGTGTCTAGCGATCGTGTGCAGATTGTGGAGACCGCGGGGCATCTGATTGCGGAGGAGGCGCCGGACGCGGTGATCGCCGCTGTTTCCGGGGGGTCTTCCCAGCCCTAGGGAGCTTCTTCGCGCGGATCTGATGGATGTGAATCTCGTGGTTTTGGATCGCGAAGAGCAGCTCGAGCTTCAGGCCCTCGCGCTGGAGGTCTTCCACCACCAGGGCCGGAGGGCACTGGATCCGGACGGTCTGCCTTTTGCCGGGTTCTAGGCCAATCCGCTGCGTGCGAGCTGACGACTGGTTTCCCTTGCTGGTCCACTCAGCAAAGAGGCGCGGCTTTTTCTCGACCCCGTCAGTGGGGGTGCCGGTGGCGGGCCGCAAATCCAGACGAACCTCGATGACACTGGAATTGAGCGGGATTTCCGGGCTGTGCAGTGCAAGGTACTTCGAGGTGGCGGTGCCCCGCATCCCGCCCTTGCTGGCTACGAAGCCCTCGGATTTGGTCGTCCATGCCTGAAGTCGCTCTCCCGTCCAGGTGTTGGGATTGCCAGGCAACTTCATGTACTTCTGGATCGCCGCCTTCAATTGGCCTGTCTGATTGACGAACTCGCTATCGGTTTCATTCCAGCGCAGCGCCAGCATGCGCCGAAGGGGCATCTGGGTTCGCAGGTCTTTCTGGGAGTCGGCCGGCCGGGTCCCCACCCGCTGCAGCTTATGGGCACCCGGTAGGTGAAGCTTGAGGGCGTTGCGAAGCGAGCTGGGAAGGAAGACGTACGCGTCGTGAATGGTCTCGGGCAATCCAGTGACCAACAGGGTCGGGCGTTCGATCTCGGACTCACCGACGATCGACTCGACTTGGGTTATGGCGGCGTGGGTGATTTGCCCCGCGGCGCGCCACGCCATGTTGTTGCCGATGGTGATGCTGCCGTAGACCACGAGCCAAGCGCCGAGCAACACGCGCTGGGCGCGTGCGCCCATCGAGCCCAACCCGGCCGCCAGCAGCAGGCAGAATCCCGCGGACGGCAGGTACAGGAGGCGGCTTGGCATGACGGGAGCCGTCAGTCGATCCACGACCGAGACCATCGCGAATATGCACATTTGGTGCATGCCGAACCCGAAGGCCAGGATCTTGAGGGCCTGCGGTCCTGTTAGGTCAGAGCTGTTGCCGCTCCTGGTCTGCGCCCGCAGGCCGAGAATGCCAGCGATCAGGGTGACCACCATTAGGGCCGCAAGGACCGAAACAAGGGGGGTCCAGGCCATAGCCCACAGGGTGTTGTCCGCCGGGATGATCAATCGCTGAAGCGGCAGTACAAACAGGTTGTAGGGCAGGCCCGCCAGCGATGGCCGAATTCTGGCGCCGGGCGACATCTCGCCAAGGGCCGCGATGCGCAGGGCAAAGTAGCCCAGCAACACCGCCACCATGAGGCCGGAGATCGTCCACGGCAGCGGCTCACTGCGCTCGCGCCGCAACAGCGCCCACAGGATCAGGACACCGGGCAGGGCGACGGCGGTTTCCTTGCTGAGGAGGGCGCCAACGAGCAGCAGCACCGACGCGGCGAGGGCAAGGCGGCTCTGCGTGCGCAGGAAGTCGTCGAGTTTCAGCACGCTGCCCAGACCGAAGGCGGCGAGGAATAGATCGTAGCGGGCGGCTAGCCAGCTGACGGCGCCGGTGTGAATGGGATGCAGCGCAAAGAGCAAGCCCGCCGACCAGGCGAAGACTCGACGGCCGGACCAGCCGCCGGAGATGCGCAGGGCAAGCGCGCTGATCTGGACGCTGACGATCGCGTGGAGCGCTAGATTGAACAGGTGCGGGGGCAGCGGATTCAAACCCCACAGCCGGTACTCCAGGTGCATCGTCCACCCCGGGAGGGGGCGCATGTACCTGCCATGGGTTTGCAAGATGTGGCCCAGGCCCTGGCTTGGCGACCAGCCGAACAGGCGGAAGTCATCCGCGAGGAAGTAGCTGGTGAGGACGGGCGAGTAGGCGGCAAAACAGGCCGCCAGGGTGAGCAGCAGGGCCCTTGGGCCGAGCGCTCTCCAGACGCCGAATGCGGGCGAGTCGGAGTGGGGATTCACGCGAATCCTCTGGGCGGAACGGCGGGGAGACGCCGGCGAGTGCGAGGAGTGGAGCTAGCGAGGTGGATCCGGCTGCGAGACGGATCGCATTCAATCCTAGCCGGAACTGCGGGCTCTGCGGACCATCAGCCCAATCCGTTGGATGCCCGGCCAACGCGGTTGGGGTGGCCCACTCGGCTAGGGGCGTGGTTCGAAACCGCAGATTGCGGCCATCAGGGCCTGCTGGGCGTCGTGCGTGGGACTCTCGGCGCTTGCGGTGGTTGGGATGTAGGTTCCGTCCGCCTGCAGGTGCCAGGCCCGTACGCCGGGCTCCAGGTAGTTGAGGAGGTCTTCGCCTAGCAGTCGTTCGGCGATGTTTGGATCCCGGATCGGGAAACAGGTCTCCACCCGCCGCCGAAGGTTGCGGGTCATCCAGTCCGCCGACGAGCACCACAGCTCCGGTTTGCCGTCGCCCGCGAAGTAATAGAGGCGGCTGTGCTCGAGGAAGCGACCGACGATGGACATCACGCGGATGTTGTCGGACACACCCGGCACGCCCGGACGCAGGCAGCAGGCGCCGCGCACAATCAGGTCGACTTGCACGCCGGCCTGGGAGGCACGGTACAGCTCGCGGATCACCGCGGGCTCGGTGAGCGCGTTCATCTTGGCGACGATGCGCGCCTCCCGGCCGGTGCGTGCTCGCGTGGCCTCCGCGTCGATGCGCTCGAGCAGGGAACGGTGCAGGGTGAACGGGCTTTGGAGCAGCACGTCGAGCTCCTGCACGGTGCCGAGGCCGGTCAGTTGCGTGAACAGTCGATGCAGGTCTTCACCGACGTCTCGCGCGGCGGTCAGGTAGCCGATGTCGGTGTACGCCCGCGCGGTGCCCGCGTGGTAGTTGCCGGTACCCAGGTGGCTGTAGCGCCGCAGCTCGCCGTCCTCGCGGCGCACAATGAGCAATGCCTTGGCGTGTGTCTTGTAGCCCACCGTGCCGTAGACCACGATCGCACCGACCTCTTGCAGCTGGGTAGCCAGGTCGATGTTGTTGGCTTCGTCAAAGCGTGCGCGTAGCTCGATGACCACGGTGACCTGCTTGCCCTTGAGGGCCGCCTCGATCAAGGCCTTGACCACGGCCGACTCGTCGCCGGTGCGGTAGAGGGTTTGCTTGATCGCGAGCACCTGGGGGTCGCTCGCCGCTTGCCGCAGGAGCTCGACCACGAGCCCGAAGGACTCGTAGGGGTGGTGGAGCAAGATGTCGGCCTGGCGCACGGCTTCGAAGAGGTCGCCGCCGTAGGAGGCCCGGCGCGGCACGCGCGGGTTGAACGGCTTGTACTTCAGATCCGGGCGATCGACGAGGTCGCGCAGGTAGCCGAGCCGGTTCAGGTTGACCGGCCCGTCGCAGCGGTACAGGTCTCTGGGTGCAAGTGCGAACTTGTCCAGCAGGAAGGTCGCGACGTCCGGGGGGCAGTCGTCGGCGACCTCGAGGCGCACAGCCTCGGCGTAGCCGCGTTCGGGGAGTTCGCCCTGCATGGCCTGGAGAAGGTCTTCGACCTCTTCCTCGTCGACCCACAGGTCGCCGTTGCGGGTGACTCGGAACTGGTAGCAGCCGTTGACGTCCATCCCGGGGAACAGGCGCTCGATGTGGGCGTGCACGATCGAGGACAGCAACACGTAGTCGTCGGGCCCGTCCGAGCAGTGGATCGGCAGGCGCAGCAGGCGCGGCAGCGCGCGCGGGATCTGGACGACCCCGATGCTCGCCTCGCGGCCGTAGGCGTCATCGCCAGCCACCAGAACCACGAAATTGAGGCTCTTGTTGAGGATGCGCGGGAACGGATGGGAGGGATCCAGACCCATCGGCGTCAGGACCGGCAGAACCTGCTGCTCGAAGTAATCGCTGACCCAAGCGGCCTGCGAACGGTTCCATTTGGTGCGCTTGATGAGGCGCACGCCGCTCTCGGCGAGGGCGGGCAGCAGGGTCCTATTCAGGACCTCGTACTGCTGCTGAACCAGCTCGTGGGCGTGCTCTGCGATGTCGAGCAGCGTCTCGCCGGAGGTGCGACCGTCGACCGTGCAGGTCGTGGAGCCATGGGCAGCCTTCTCCTTGTGGGAGGCCGCGCGCACCTCGAAGAATTCGTCCAGGTTCGACGTTGTGATCGTCAGGAAGCGCAGCCGCTCGAGGAGCGGTGTTTCCGGGTCCCGGGCCTGGGCGAGCACGCGCTGGTTGAAACGCAGCAGCGACAGCTCTCGGTTCAGGTAGAGGCGCGGATCGTCCAGATCTTTGGGGGCGGGTCTGCGGTCCTCTGTCATCACTCGTTCCACGGACGCCATCGGCCAGCCGGGGGGCTCGACCTAACGCCTCGAAAACCAGTGTCCCCGACCCTTCCCAGGCATGGGGATAAAGAGCGTGTTAAGGGCGCCTGTCAGGGCCCCTGGGATGCAGGGAAGGGCCCTATTCCCGGGCTTGCAAGCCGGAGAAGGGGCGCAGATGGCCCCTGCGGCCCGGGCCCGGTGCCGGCCCTGGACCGAAAAGGAGCTCCTAGAGGCAGTCGTTGGAGATCGAGCCAACCGCGAAGCCGCTAACGCCCTCCTCCGGCCAGGAATAGTTGAAGCTGGCGGACTGTCCGTCCCGGGTGACCGTCAAGGTGGCGTCCAGGCAGTCGCGGAACGGCCGCACGGGAATCGAAAACTCGGCGACACCGGCCCCGTTGGTGACATCCATTCCGGTCTCGCTCCAGGCGGTGCCGCTTCCGACGGTGCACTCCACCGTCGCGATCCCGTCGCCAACCATCCGCCAGACCACGCCGGGCTCATCGCCCTCGACGCGCAGGGTGATACTGCCTTCGTTGCAGCCCGCGCCGTTGGTCAACTCGTTGTAGATGAGGGTCGCGGGGCTGTTCGCGTCGTTTTCGTCCTCGTCCCCGTCCTCGATCACGGTGACGACCGCTGCGGTGCCCACAACGGCGAGGAGCGCGGGCCAGACGCTGCCGGCGGCAGCGAGGGCGGTCGAGCCGCCGGTTGCGGAGAACGCGGGCCCGCCGGTGGAGAGACTGTTCAGATTGCTGGGGCCGGCGTTGTCCATCAGCTCTCTGGCGGCGGAGAAAGAGATGCCGAGGGGGATGATCTCCTCGCCCACCTGGGCCGAGCCCTGGGTTTCGGGCCCGAACAGGACGGGCTGGGTATCGGGTTCGCTGGGGTCGGCGTTGAGGCTGCCGAGGGCGCGCTCGAGGGGCGAGCGAATCTCCCAGTCGGCGGGATCGGTTTCCGATCCGTCCCGCTGGCCGAGCTCCACCAGGGTGTTGTCGAACAGGATGTTGCCGGCGAAGCCTAGCGACTGGTCCGTCAGGATCAGGCCGCCCAAGGACGTGACGGGAATCGGGTTGGTGCCCTGCTCGGCCACCAGGCCCAGCGAGGCTTCGGCCATGCGCCCGGCCAGCCAGGTCGGCACCGCCCACGCCGGGCGGGGGTTGTCGTCCAGGATGTCAGGGTCCAGATCATCGAGCTCCAGGGACGGGCTGTAGAAGAAGACCTTGAGGCGCTCGGCCATCGCTTCGGTGATCGGAAGCTTGGGCTGGCCGAGGGAGTTCACGAGCTCGGTGCGCGTGAGCTGATCAAAGTTGCTGCGCAGGTTGCCCGTGCGGACCGAGCCGGTCTGCTGGAAAGCCATGTGTAGGACCTCGCCGCGGGACCGGTCGATCATGGCGGCGCCACGGAAGAGGGACTCGATCTCCGAGCCTCGGGCGGTGTAGCTCACCGGCTGGGAGACGAACTCGAGCAGCGTGTAGACCAGGTCGCCGCTCGCGATGACCTCGGAGCGGCAGCTGAGCTCGGTGGCGGTCTCGTCGGCGCCGGGGACCACGCTGCCGTCGAAGAGGCGTGCGCTGGTGACGAAGGTGGAGCCAAGCGGCTGTAGGTCCTCGAGGCAGCTGTTGAGGAAGCCAGACAGCAGTCCGGCCTTGGGCAGGTCCAGCTGCTGGGTGGGCGCGTCCTGGGTGATGCGCAGGCGCGAGACGCCCGACGTCGGCAGGAAGCGCACCGTCTGCGCGCTGCCGAGCTTGGCTTCAATCTCGCGCAGCTGGAAGGTGAACTCGAACAGTCCGGCTGTCACCTCCCGGCGCGCCGCGTCGCTGCGCGAGAAGGACGCCCACTGGGACGGTTCGTCCCCTGTGGTGCTGAACTTCTCGTAGATTTCGAGCTGATAGGTTTCCGTCTGGCCCGGTCCTACCGGCAGGTCCTGTCCGCTGGTGGCTTCCTGGCCAGGGCTCGATGCCAGGAGAACCAGGGTCATTGTGGCGACAAGGGGGATGCGCAGCATGGCGGGTAGGTTAGTCGATTCGATGCAAACGGTTCGGACAGAATCGTATAGTCTGTCCGACGTTCCGCCAGGATCCAGCGCCCTATGCATCAACCACGCCCCTCGACGGGCGGCCAGGCTCTAAGCGCTCTGGCCGTGCTCCTGCTCGCCTCGTCTTGTCAGTCTGTGTTTATCGAGCAGCGCATCGCCGACCTCGACGTGGACGGCGAGGTGAACACGGAGTTCGCGGGCAGCACCTCGAGCAATTCGTTTGGCGCGTTTGGTATCCAGGAGTCGAACCTCAGCGCACTGCCGTCGATCACGCTGGAGACCGCGCCATCGACGATCGTGCTGGACTATTTCTCACGGGAGACCGTCGGGGTCGGAGTCCTCGAAGATGACCTCGTGCTGGACGGCGTCGACATCGGCGCGGGCACCACGGTGCAGTCCGAACAGGAGATCACCTTCGCCCGCCTCCGCTACCTGTTCGACCTGGCTTCGTCGGACACCATGGACCTGGCCATCGGCCTGGGCCTCGCCTACGTGTCGTTGGACATCCAGGTCGACGGTGGTTTTGACCGCGGCGAGTACGACGAAGCTGCGCCGCTTCCTCTGCTGACTGCCCAGTGGGCGCTGCGCAGGGGCGACTGGGAGCTGGAGCTGGACGCGAGCTACTCCCAATTTGAGATCGATGACGCCGAGGCGGACTACGCCAGCGCCATGGCGAGCGTGCGCTGGTCCTTCCTCGAGTCGCCGGCGCGGGCGGCGCTCTCCCTGGGCTACCGGATCGAGGACCTCGACCTCATGTTCGAAACCGACGAGGACGAGACGATCGACTACAACGCGGACATCGACGGCCTCTTTCTGGGCCTTCAGTTCGCGTTCTAGCCAAGGGTCCTAGCGCCGGTCTTCCTTCTTGCGCAGGGCGCCCGGTCGGACGAGCCGGCAGTGCCGCACCGGATCTCCGACGATCGCCGACAAGCGGGCGGTCTCGGGCACCTGGACATGGATGCCGCGGCCATCGGCGGCGGGTGCGATCAGCTCGAGCTCCTCGTCGGTCGTCGTCAGCATGGCCGGTGTGACGAGCGCACCCAGAGCCCGCTCGATCAGGGCTTCGGCCTTCGGACGCTCCTTGTTGACCGAGCCCTTGCCCATGGCCAGATCGGTGCCGCGGCGCTCGTACAACCGGTCGTGCAGAGCGGGAAAGGCCTCGGGATCGGTGAGCACGCTGACCATCCACAGGTGGTCGATGGGCCGATGGTCGGCGGACTTCCAGGGGTGGGTTTCGATGACCGCCAGGCGACCGTGCGTGCGGGCGCGGGCGATCTGCAGGGCGCGGTTGAGCTCGTCGGGGATCTCGCCGGGCAGGGACACCGCGCGCACGTCCCGGTGCAGCACCATGGACTCGAAGGCCATCGGGATCAGCTCGGCCAGGCTGGCACCCACATAGAGGCTGCGCCCCTTGGGTTCGAGCCGCTCACCTAGGTCGCCAGCGAAGTGCAGGCCAGCGTCTTGGATGGCTTCCCGTTCGGGTTCGCCGAAGAAGTCCTCGCCGCCCTCAAAGCAATGGGCTCGTCCGAGCAAGGTCCAGTCCAAAGTCTCATCGAAGATCGCCAGGGCCTCGGAGAACGAGGCGAGGTCGTCAGGGGCGGGCTCGAAGGACTGCGCGGAACGGAAGGCCATGGGCGCAGGGTAGCGACCGGCGGGCCCGGTGGGGGGCGTCGGGGTTCAATCGTCTAGGCGAACGTCGAACTCCAGGACCTCCCCCTGCACGATCTCTACGGTGCGGGACGGGACACGTCCGTAGCCCGGGACGTTGGGCAGCTCGACGAGGTAGGGCCCGGCGTGGGATAGGTCGTACTGGCGGAAATCTCCGAAGCGGCGGGAGCCGATCACCTGGCCAGGGCCGCTGCGTGGGCTGATGGCGGCATCGCCTTTCCAGTCCACGAGTTGCCCATTGCGGATCAGCCGCAGCCGCAGGCCGGTGGAGCGGCGGACCTTCCAGGCCTTGGGGTCGACGGTCGTGGCGTCCAGGTCGGCGACCACGCGCTCGTACTCGGGGACATCCAGGGTCAGGACCAGGGGGTGCTGGGGGGCCCGGAAGCGGAACTCGCCGGGTCCTGTGGCCTCGACGGGAACCAGCTCGCTGTCGATGGCTGGCAGATCCTTGATCTTGCTGCGTCCCACCTCGGGGGCGACCCCCTGCCAGTGCAGGACCGAGGCGGGCGCGGGCTCACCGGTGCTCTCGTCCACCAGGCTGACGACGATTTCGCGCGGCTCCGGGAGCTCGAGGTCGAGCCTCAGGTTCCCGCCGCCGTGCACCTCACGGAAGGCGTGGATGGAAAGGGGCCGGACGGTGATGTCGAACCCGCCGGGGAGCACCTCAGGGATGTCCCACTGGAACATGCGGGGCCGTCCGACGACTGGCTTCAGCGCGCTGCCGGGCACCTCGTAGTAGCGACCTTCGATGCCGAAGCGATCGATGCGCTTCAGCACGACGGTCAGCTCCTCGAGGTCGCCCCAGCCTTCGGGGATCAGCAGCTTGCCCGCGACCGGCGCTGGGCTGAAGGTCGGATCGCGCTCGATCACGACCTGGATGGGGGTGGTGACTCCCGCGGTGACGACGGCCTCCGTGCTGCCGTAGACCGGCATGTTGTCGGGCCGGATAGGTTCTTCGGAGGTGACGGTGTAGGTTCCCACGGGCAGACCGTCGACAAGTTCGCGTTCGTCGTAGCGCTTGAGCTCGAGGAACAGCTCGCGCTTGTTTTGGAGATGGCGCCGGACGCGAAACACCTTGCCCCGTTCGGGGCCGAGCTGGCTCAGCTGCACGTCCAGTTCACCGCCGGCCTCGAGCTGCAGGGTCGCGACGCCGCCCAGGAACGGATCGACTTCGATGCGGCCCCAAGCGTGGCCGGGTGCCTTGGCGAAGTAGGTGTATTTCTCCGGGCTCGTGACGCGGATGTCCACGGGCGAGGGCGAGGGACCGGTGACCACCTCGGTCTTACTGCTGGCGAGGTCGGGGTGGGGAAGCCGGGCGTCGCGTCGGCGCTTGCGGACGATCGAAACGTCGGTCAGTTCCTGCCGTCCATCCGATCCGTAGACACGCAGCGCGAACGAGCGCAGAACCCGAACGTCCAAGTCGAAGACATGGCTGACCGGAAGGGGCATCCAACGCCCCTCGGCCACCGGGTAGCAGTCGCCTTCCTCGATGCGCACGACCTGAACCTGAAACTCGGAATCGTCGGGCAGGTCCGTCGTGTACCGGCCACCCTCGATAGCAACCTTCACCCTCTCGGCGTTCGAGGTGGCGGTCTGGCGGGTGCGCAGAACCACGAACCCATCGGAGTCCGAGCCGATCACCCCGTCGGGTCGCACGAGGCGCACCTGACCGGCGACCTCGTGGGCGCTCGCAGCGGTGGGCAGTGCCCCGGCGAGCGTGAGGCTGATGGCCCAGGCAACGGGGCGGCGCAGGGTGGAGAGCATGGTGGAATCGGAGGTGTTTTCGAGCTACTTCGAGCCCTTTGTGGCCCGGTCTGTACGGGAATCGACAGAATACATGCAATCCAACCCTTCCGGTCCCCTACCGAGGCCTGAACCTCTATGACCCAGACCGCTCCCGATGCATCCGCCGATCTCCAGTCATTCATGGAGGGGGTGATTGCACGTGATCCTCACGAACCCGAGTTCCACCAGGCCGTCCAAGAGGTCATGGAGAGCCTGATGCCGTTCGTGAAGGCCAATCCGAGGTACGGGGCGGATCGTTTGCTTGAGCGATTGACCGAGCCCGACCGGGTCCTGACCTTCCGGGTCACCTGGGAGGACGATGAGGGCAATGCGCAATACAACCGCGGCTGGCGCGTGCAATTCAACAACACGATCGGCCCCTACAAGGGCGGTCTGCGCTTCCACCCTACCGTGACGCTGTCGGTGCTGAAGTTCCTCGGCTTTGAGCAGGTCTTCAAGAACAGTCTCACCGGCCTGCCGATGGGCGGCGCAAAGGGCGGCTCGAACTTCGACCCCAAGGGCAAGAGCGATCGCGAGGTCATGCGCTTTTGCTACTCGTTCATGACCGAGCTTGCGCGACACATCTCTGAGGACACGGATGTCCCGGCCGGTGACATCGGCGTGGGAGCGCGCGAGATCAGCTATCTCTTCGGTCAGTACAAGCGCCTTGAAAACCGCTGGACCGGGACGATGACAGGCAAGGGGCTGGCCTTCGGCGGCAGCAATATCCGGACGGAGGCGACCGGCTACGGCTGCGTGTACTTCGCCCAGAACATCCTCAAGGAGTCCAACGACTCCATGGAGGGCAAGGTCTGCGCGATCTCTGGCTCGGGCAACGTGGCGATCTATGCGGCCGAGAAGGCGATGCACTTCGGCGGAAAGGTCGTGACCCTGTCGGACTCCGGCGGCTACATCCACGACCCCGACGGCCTGGACAAGGACAAGCTGGCCTTTGTGAAGAACCTGAAGGAAGTTCGCCGCGGGCGGATCTCCGAGTACGCCGACAAGTACAAGGGCGCGACCTTTCACAAGGGCAAATCCCCCTGGGAGGTGCCGTGCGAGGTGGCGCTGCCCTGCGCGACCCAGAACGAGCTCCGCGAGGAGCACGCCAAGGTGTTGGTCGAGAACGGCGTGCGGGTGATCTGCGAGGGCGCCAACATGCCGACGACGATGGGGGCCCTGCACATTCTGCAGGAGGCGCGCGTGCTCTTTGCGCCGGGCAAGGCCGCCAACGCAGGCGGCGTCGCGGTCAGCGGCCTAGAGCAGAGCCAGAACTCCCTGCGTCTGTCTTGGACCCGCGAAGAGGTCGACGAGCGCCTCCAAGGAATCATGGAGGCCATTCACGGCAAGTGCCTTTGCTACGGCCGTGAAGATGGTGGCTACGTCGACTATGTGCGCGGCGCCAACATCGCGGGCTTCGTCAAGGTGGCCGACGCGCTGCTGGCCTACGGCCTGGTATAGGATTCATCCATATCCGAGGGAGGGGGTGAGCATCGCTGCTCACCCCCTCCCTTGCTTGTCGGCTGCGGCGCGCCCTCGGTTCAGGGTGTCCAGGTCACGCGCACCGCGTTCGAGAAGTTGCTGCCGTTCCCGCACGGGCCGCCGTTGTCCGGGAACCAGGCCTGGAAGTAGCTCTCCGTCAGGCCGGTCACGCTGACGGGCAGGCCGGCCTCGTAGGTGAAGGCACAAAAGGCAGTGGTCGACTGTCCGGGAAAGCGTTGGGTCGAGCCACCGATGCACAAGGCTCCGTCGGCCAGCGGGAGCTGGTTCGGGGCGGTGCCGATGATGACGATGCCGCTCACCATCTGGATCCAGGTTGCCGCAGGGGCACCCCGTACCGCTGCCGTCCGCGAAGCAGTAGGGATCGAAGGCCGAGAACACCTGCGCTTGACCAAACAGATTGTTGCCTAGGTCATCGCCTGGGGCTCCGGCGGCAAAATCTCCGAGACCATCGCCATTCCAATCCCCGACGCCAGCCACGCTGCGGCCCAGCACGTCGCGGTCGATATCGCCAAGGCCGGCGACGGCGAGGAGGCGTTGCATAGGGCAGGTACGGGACTCGAGCGGTGGAAGAGCAGCTCCCTAGGTTGTCGGGCGCCTCGACCATGAATGACCCGCAGCCGGCCCGCTGGGGGGGAGAAAGTCGAGCGCAGCACGACAGGCCGCAACCCGGGCCTGGGTCCTCAGAGGGGAAGGTGGTGGCCCGCCGACCGGACGAAGTGCCTGCGTGCGAACTCGGGGTTTTCGAGGTGCTTGGCGGGGATCTCAACCCAGCCCGGCTGCTGCATCCCGGCTGAGGGCCACGAACCGTAGCCTCCGACGGTGTAGGGGGCTTGAAGCGCCCCCTCGCTACTCGGTCACCATGCCCCCGTAGACGGCATACAGCTCGGCGATCGGGGCGGGCTCACCGATGATGAGCAGGCGGTCACCCAGCTGGAGCACCGAGCGGCCGCTGGGCACGAGCGTGCGGCCTTCGCGGCGAATCGCGACGAGCAGGCATTCGTCTGGAAGCTCCATCGAAGCCACGCTGCGGCGCGCCAGCCGAGCGGAGGGGCCAGCGTTTTCGACCGTGATCGAGATGTAGCGCTCGTTGCGCAGGAAGACCTCGCGCAGCTGCACCTCGTTGCGTGCGCCGAGCCACTGCTCGAGGAAATCGTCCTCGTCGATGCGGCTGGCCAGCTGGGCGAGCATGCGCAGATGTTGACTGGGGTCGTCCTCGGGGCTGACCAGGAAGAACACCGCGTGGACGCGGTCGGACATGGCGGAGTGACCGAACACGTCGCCGGCGAGAATGCGGATCTCGCGTCGGCAGCGGACCATGACCATGCGTGCTTCGGAGATGCCTCCGAGGCGCATGTGGGGGAGTGCAACGCCCTTGGCGACCGGAGTCGCCCCCGTCTGGGTACCTTCGCGGAAGCCCTCGACGAAGCGGCTACGATCGCTGCCGGTGGTCTGGGCCAGGGAGGTGGCGGCGAGCTCGATCAGCTCTTCGAAGCCTTCGATCTCGTCGAGGTCCAGGACGTCGGAGTTGAACACCACTTCGTCGAAGGGGTCGGCGTCCCTCAGTCCCTTTTCCTTCAGGATGCCACGCAGCTCGCCGTCGAGCTCCTCGTGGCGTTGTTCCCCCAGGCGCGCAAACACGTGGAACAGGGCACCCCGGCGATCCACCTTGTGCCTCGCGTAGGTCCAGTACCACACCACGCAGCCGGCCACGAGAGCGAGGCTGAAGAGGGTCGGCAGTAGGCCCATCTGCGCAATGAACACAAAGGGCACGAACACCCCGAAGAACGGAATCCACGGGTAGAGCGGCGTGCGGTAACCCGGATCGTAGGACTCCAGGCCGCTTTCGCGCATCACGATGACCGAGAGGCAGAGCAGCGCGAACATCACGAAGAGAAACGCGCTGGCGAGCTTTGCGATCTTGAGGGGGTCGAGCAGCAGCACGGAGGCGACCACGAGGCCCACGGTCAGCAGGATCGCGGCCACAGGCGCGCCCTTCCCGTCCAGCTTGGCGAACTTGGGGGGCATCAGCCCGTCCCGTGCCATCGCCAGGGGGTAGCGCGACGCGGAGAGGATGCCTGCGTTGGCGACGGAGAAGAACGCCATCACCGCGGCAGCGGTCAGCAGGGCCTTGCCAAAGCCGCCGGCCACAGCGAACGCGGCATCGGCCATCGGCGTGCTGGTCGTCGTGAGCCTGTCCATCGGCAGCACTCCGACCAGCACGGTGGTGCACAGGGCGTACACGGCCAGACAGACGAACAGCGCGAGGAACATGCCACGCGGCAGGTTGCGCTCTGGGTCCTTGACCTCTTCGGCGACGCTCGCGACCTTGGTGACGCCGACGTAGGACATGGTCACCAGCCCCGCGGTGGCCACGATCGCTTCGGGTCCCTTGGCGAAGAAGCCATCGAACGAGCCCAGATGAACGGCGGGCAAGCCCTGTGCCAAGAACAGAGCGAGGATGATCAGTAGCCCGACGAGCAGGATGCGCTGGAACCCACCGCTCTTCTTGGCTCCCACGATGTTCAGGATCCCGAAGAGCACGGCTAGGCCGACGGCGATCCCGCGCGTCAGCAGCGGGTTGGGCTCCAGGTACAGCGCGACATAGGCGCCCAGGCCCATCAGGGCAAACGCGGTCTTCAGGACGAGGGCAAGGAAGGTTCCCAGTCCGCCAACCGTCCCGGCCAGAGGGCCGAGCGCTCGGTCGAGGAAGTAGTACACTCCACCGGCCTTGGGCATGGCGGTCGACAGCTCGACCAGGCACATGATTGCCGGCAACAGCGGCACGCCGGCCAGCAGGTAGCAGAGCACGACCGCGGGGCCCGATTGTGCAGTCGCGAAGCCGGGCAGCAGAAAGAGTCCGCCGGAAAGCGTGGCGCCTGTCGCTAGGGCGAAGACGTCGAAGAGGCGCAGCTCCTTGGCAAGCTTGCCCGAGGTGAGTGATCCCGCCATGGGCCCCAGGCTACCGCGCCGGGCAGTGCGATTGACGCGGAATTCCCGTGCCAGCGGTGCGGCATACCAAGCCTGTGCGCGTGGGCCGCTGGAGGGCTGCCAACGGAACGATCCAATATCAGGATTTTGCACCCATTCGCAGAATTGAAAGCGATGACGCAGGATGCGCGAGAGATGGCTGGGTTCAGCCTGCCCCACCTTCCAGCGCCGCCCTCTCCATGGAACCGAAAAGCGGCCGGCTGCTCTAAGCAGCCGGCCGCCGAATCGAAACCACGACCCCGGGTGAGGTCGAGGAGGATGCCTACTCTTTGCTTTCCGCTTCAGGTTTCGGAGCCTTGTCCTCGCGCAGCTCGGCGTAAGCGCCGGCTTCCATCGGCCCGAAGCTTTCCGAGTCTCCGTCGGGCCAGACCACCGTGACTTCGTTGACTTGCTTGACCGACTCGCCGTCCAAGAGGCCCAAGCCGATCTGCACGCGGCTGTCGTTGCTGGCTAGGTAGCTGTAAGCCGGTTCGACCTGGCGGTAGCGCCAAGTCTCGCCCACGCGTACACCCACGCGGGCCCCGATCGCCGTTTGACCGCGCTTGTTGCGCACATGGAATCCGATCCAGCCGCCAGCCTTCGGGGCATCGTTGCGCAGCATCTTGACCGGCGCGTCCTTGTCGACGTAGACGACGTCGACGTCACCGTCGTTGTCCAGGTCGCCGAAGGCCGCGCCGCGGCTGGTCCCGATGAGGGGCTTGGCGGTCCCGCCGCTGGGGACTTCCTCGAAGCGGGCGCCGCCCTTGCCGCGGAATAGATTGTTCGGCTCCGCGTAGCGATCGCTCTCCAGGAATGCTTCCTCTTCCTGCCAGGCCTGCACGGCGCCGTTGGCGACGTAGAGGTCGAGGAATCCGTCCTGGTCGAAGTCGTGGAAGCCCATGCCAAAGCCGGTCATCTTGACGCTGGCCTCGACCATGCCTGTCATCGACGTGCGATCGCGGAAGCGCCCATTGCGGTTCATGTAGAACGTGTTGGTCTCGCGCCGCAGGTGAGTCATGAACAGGTCCAGATCACCGTCCATGTCGATGTCGACGAACTGCACACCCATGCCGGCCTCGGGGGTTCCTTCAGCGTTGACGGCGCAGCCCTTGTTGACCGCGAGGTTCTCAAACTTGCCGCGTCCCTTGTTGTGCCACAGCACGTTGGCGGTCGCATCGTTGGCCACGTAGATGTCGGGCTTGTTGTCGCCGTCGTAGTCGCCGATCGCGATGCCCAGGCCGTTGCCGAACGCCATGCCGACGCCGGAGAGTGCGCTGGCCTCCAGAAAGCCCAGGCGGCCCTGGGTGAAGATCACGTCGGGGCTCGGCGCGTTGTAGTTCGTCGGGCTGCAGTAGTCGGGCTCGCCGTAGTAGTTGAAGCACGGGGTCTCGGTCGTCGCCGACCACACCAGGTTGTTGACCACGTATAGGTCGAGGTCCTTGTCCCCATCCATGTCGAGCCAGGCGGCGCTTGTAGCCCAGCGCGGATCCCCGACCTTGGCCTTCTCGGTGCGGTCATCGAACTTGCCCTTGCCGTTGTTGCGGTAAAGGACGTTCGCGCCAACGTTGGTCACGTACATGTCCACGTCCCCGTCGCCGTCGTAGTCCGCACACGCGACGCCCATGCCGTAGCCGGTGTCGCCTACACCAGCGGCTTCGGTCACGTCCTCGAAGGTCCCGTCGCCCTTGTTGCGGAACAGCTTGTTGCCCGGCAGCGTCTCGGGGGCGCCTTCCGCCCCCGGCTCGAGAATTCCCGACTGCACGAGGTAGATGTCGAGGAAGCCGTCCCCGTCGTAGTCGAGCAGCCCAAGGCCGCCGCCCATGATCTCGGGGAAGCGATAGCTGTCGGAGGCGTCGGAAATGTGGGACCAATCG
>CAYWNK010000128.1:0-17289 GCA_964459495.1 uncultured Planctomycetaceae bacterium | reverse complement strand
CGCGATCACCCTAGACCTGATCCGCCTGGACGATCGACTCGAGACCGTCGATGGCCGCGTCCTCGACAAGCTGGTCCAGGGTGAACTGCAGCAGGGCGTGGCCTACGCCGCCCTGGTCAACGTCACCAACCCGACCGCCGGACACCTCGACGCCCAGGTGCTTGTGCAGGTACCCGCTGGCGCCGTCCCCCTGCGGGGCACCAACCCCACGCGTGCCCTGGAGAAGAAGCTGCAGGCCCGCTCGAGCTTTGCCGCGGAGGTGGCGTTCTATTTCCCCACGGCGGGGACCTACCCCATGGCGCCAGCCCAGGTGAGCCTCGGAGGCATCCCCCAGGCCGCCGCCCAGCCGCGCAACCTCGACGTGCGCGCAGAGGGCCCTGCGCCTGACCCCGGCGCCTGGTCCACCATCGCCGCGAGCGGGACCACGGAAGAGGTCCTCGCGGCCCTCGGCGCCGCGAATCTCGGCGAAACCGACCTATCGCTGATCGCCTGGCGCCTCGCCGATCCAGGGTTCTACTCTGCCCTCCATGCCGACCTTGCGGCTCGTTTGCACTACCACCCCCTGGTCTGGTCCTACGGGTTGCTGCACCGGGATACCGAAGCCGCCAGCGACTACCTGCGCCAGCAGCCACGCCTCGTCGAAGCCCTAGGCGGCTACCTGCGCAGCCCCCTGCTCTACCTGGACCCCTTCGAGTCCGGCGCCTTCATGGAGGTCGAGCTCAGCCCCCTGATCCAGGCGCGCATGCATCCCTTTGGTGGCAAGCAGCACATCGAAAACGACGCGCTGCGCGCCCAGTGGCGCCGACTGCTGAGCTGGCTTGCCAAGAAGCCGGACCTAGACAGCGCAGACCAGCTGACCCTGTCGGTCTATCTGCTGGCCCAGGGCCGCATCGCTGAGGCGCTGGAACGCCACGCGCTTGTCGATCCTGCCCGTGTCCGAACGCGCATTCAATACGACTACCTGAGCGCCTACCTCGCCTTCTTCGGCGACGACCCCGAAGCCGCGCGCAGCATCGCCGCCGCCTACACCGAGCACCCCGTCGATCGCTGGCGCATGCGCTTCTCCGAGGTCATCGCCCACCTGGAAGAGGCCGCGGGCGCCGCGCCCCTGGTCACCGACCCCAGCAGCCAAGCCCAGCGCCAGGGCGCACTCGCCGCGGTCGATGCCCAGCTGAGTCTCGACGTCGTCGACGGCATGATCAAGCTGGCCTCCAGGGGTGCAGACGAGATCGAGCTGCGCTACTACGAGATGGACATCGAGCAGCTGTTCTCCGCGAGCCCCTTCCTCGAGGGCGAGCGCAGCGCATCCGCCTACGTGCAGCCTCGCGAGGTCGAGGTTCTGCGGCCGGCCTCGAGCACCTATGGCCTGGAGCGCCCGATGCCCATGGCCTTTGCCGACCGCAACACCCTGGTCGAGGCCCGCGGCGGCGGCCAGGTCGCGCGCAAGCTCGCGCTCTCCTGCTGGTTCGACGTGCGCCTGTCCCAGGCCTACGGCCAGCTGCAGGTCACCCACCGCCTCGACGGTCAACCGGTGCGCGGGGCCTACGTCAAAGTGTTCCGGCGCAGCGAGGGCGGCAAGGTCTCGTTCCACAAGGACGGCGCCACGGATTTGCGCGGCCGCTTTGACTATGCCTCACTCGCCGGAGGCAGCACTCCAGGCGATAGCCGCTTCGCACTCTTGGTGCTCACAGAAGACGGCGCAGCCCACGTCCAGGAGGTCGACGCCCCGCCCCGCTGAGCGGACGGGCCGCGGGAGAAGCCTGCGCCTGTGGTCGATCCACCACATGTCGCTGCTGCCGTGCCCGGTTCCCCTGGGTAGGCTGCGCGGGCCCATGAGCTACGCCATCGAAGCAGACGTCGTCCGCTGGTCAGGCCGCAAGATCCGCGGGGCGAGCGCTGGCTCGTTCCGCGCTCTCGGCGGACGCTTGGGGATCGACGCGGACAGGGTCTACCTCGCCGGCCGCCCCCAAAACGCCGAAGCCGCCTCGTTCGAGAGCTTGAGCGCTGGCTACGCGCGCGACGCGGAGCGCGCCTATCTGGTCATGGAGACCAAGCTCAAGCCAATCTCGGGGGCCGACGCCAGGAGCTTTGTGGCGCTGGGGTCTTTCTACGCCAGGGACAGGGAGAGGGCCTACTTTCAGGCCAGCCGCCTGCGCCTCAAGAAGGGGGCGGGAACCCTCGACCAGCTGCGCGAGATCGGCGCGCCGTTCGCGACCGACGGCGCCTGGCTCTACTTCGCTGGATCCCAGCTGGAGCCTCCCGCTCAAGACGGCGCTCCCTTCGACTTCGCCAAGGCCAGCGTGCGCGCGTTCGAGTTCCATGCCATCAACATGCCCGACGTGCTGCTCAGCGATGGCGCGCGCACCTACTACCGGTCCTGGACCCTGCCTTGGACCGATGTCACGGGCATCGACGTCGCGGCGGCAGAACGGCTTGGGGAAGACGTTGCCCTGCTGGGCAATCAGCACTACCTGTGGGACGGCCAGCGACTGTATTTCGAGGGCGCTGAGATCCCAGGGGCGCGCGGCCATACGCCCAGGCTGATCGGGCCCGGGGCAGTCCAAGCCGGGAGCGTGCTCTACGCTGGTGCCGAAGCCGTTCGCGACGTCGAGCCGAGCGAGCTGCGCTGGATCGCCGGCGGAACCTACTCGACCCCCGCGGGTCTCCTGCTGCTGGATCCCCTGAGCGGCGAGGCGACCCCGCACCCACGCGCCGCCTGCCCTGACCTGGATGGGGCCGTTCGGGCGCTGCTCGACAAGCTGGTTCCCGCGGTCGCCTCCCTGGCCGATCGCTACCTGCCGGTCGAATGCAGCCCCCAGGACTTCGACTACGACCAGCCCGCTCCCGCCGGTGTGCCCGAATACGAGCTGGTTTCTGCCGAGCCCGGCCGCACCGTCGTCCGCGCCGGAGGGCGGTCCATCGAAGCGTCCACGGCGGCGCTTCTCACGCTGGCCTCCTCGATCTGGGCCGCATCGCGCGGCGGGCGCGACCGGCTCCGCGTTTGGATCGGATACGGAACGGTGCTGCCCAAGAATGACCCCCTGCACGAGCAGCTGGCCAAGCGCTTCCCAGTCGAATTCCTCGACATGGCCAGCGCGCTCCACGCCGCAGGGGATCCGGGCAACGCCATGCTGCTCGCCCATCTCGTGCTCGGGCGGGCGCTGTGCTACGGCGAACCCGAACTCGAACACTACGCCCATCTCTCCCACGAGCTCGCTGAAGCCGGCCGTCACACTCCAAGCTGGCACGGGATTGAGAAGACCACCAACTTCGGCGTGGTCAAGCTGCTCAGCGCAGCCGGCGGCCTGGAGAACGAGGACCCGCGCTCGCGCCTCGACCTCGCATCGACACTGTCCGCGGCTGCGATCGATTGCAACAAGAAGGACCGCGCCGTGCCGCTGGCCACGGCAGCGCTCCTCAAGCGCATCGACGAAGAACCCCTGGCGTATCTCCGTGAAGCGTTGCTGGGAAGCCTCGACATGTGCTGCACGGCCGCAACCCTGGCCTCCGACATGGGCCAGGCTTGGCCCTACGCCGATCTCGAGGCAGCCGCCCGCAGGATGATCGACGAGGGCGCGAATGTCGACCTAGGGCGTGTCCGGCTGATCGAGGCGCTCTACGGTCAGGATTGCGCCGAGGAGGCCGCCGTGGTCGAAGCGAGCCTGCTCGCCGACGAGCGGCCCCGCGACCAGCTGCCCGGACCTTACGTCTATCGCCAACGCTTCCTGTCCCTAGGGGCAGCAGCGCTCGCTGCTCGGGTCCGCGCCCTGCCCGCGCTCGCCGCCATCCGCGGCAAGGGGCAGATGCCCGATCTGGTCGAGCAGCTCCGCCTCGAGCTCCACGGCCTGCGATCGACCGCGGCGTTGACGGGCCCCGGGCAAGCTCGGCCGGATCTCGACCACATCGAGGGCGAGCTTGCGAATTGACCGGCAAGCGAGTCCAGGTCCGTGGCCGCGAGGATCTGGGCCCTCGAATAGCGCCTGGGGACTTCGTAGCCCCCAGGCGCTATTCTTGGCGGCGTGAATACCAGCCAAGAACAACCCTACACCCGCCTCGGCGGCTATCCATCGCAGACCACTGCCGGGACCGTGCTCAGCCGGCTCATTGCCGGCCTAGGCTTCCGACTGCGCTGGGCCACCGAGGGCCTACGCCAGGAGGACTTCGGGTATCGGCCGAGCGCCGAAGCGCAGTCCATCGGTGAGGTCCTCGAACACGTCGACAATTTGGTCGCCTGGAGCCACGCCCAGCTCACCCGGGCCCTGGACGGCGTGGCCGACCCTAAGCAACTGCCCGAAGGTAGCGCACCGGCCGAGCGCCGCGAGTGCTGCCTGCGCAACCTCGCTGCGTTGGAGCAAGCCCTCACCACGATGGGCGCGAGCGATCTGGAGGGCGTCAGCGTGCACCACCCGCAGCGCGGGGAGCGCGTCTTCTGGGTCCTGATCAACGGGCCCATCGCCGACTGCCTGACCCACGTGGGCCAGATCAGCGCCTGGCGCCGGCAGGCCGGCAACCCCGCCCCCGCCAGCGACCCCTTCGACGGGCGCCCGCCGGCGGACGGGGACAGCGGCAGCGAATAGCGATGAGAGGCATGCTCCTGCGGGCCTTGGCCGTGCTGGCAGTCGCCGCTCCGGCCGCCGCCCAGCAGGGCGCCCTCGAGCTGTTCGTCGGCGAAACCCTGTTTGTGAGCGGCACGCGCGTGGCGCTCACCTGGCTGCGGCAGGAGGGCGGGGAGCTGGTCTCGGGGAGCGATGGGGTGCCGAACCCCAGCGGTCTCGAGCGCGACCGGGACGTGCTCGTAGCGTCCGTGGCGACGAACGTGCGGCGCGGGCTAGACGTGGCTTTGGTGCTGCCTTGGGCCGTGGCGTCAGGCACCTTCGAGCGCGGCGGCGGCGTGCTGTCCACCGACAATCGCGGCATCGGCGACCTCGCCATCGTGTTCAAGCAACGCGTCTACCACGAGGTGTGGAACAAGGGCGCCTGGAACGCCGCGCTACTGGGCGGTGTCGAGACCCCCACCGGCGACACCTCGGGCCGCACGGCCGGCGCGCTCGACCCACCGAATCTGCAGCCGGGCTCGGGCTCCTGGGACCCCTTCATTGGGCTCGCAAGCACCTACGAAAGCGGGCGCATGCGTTTGGATGCTCAGCTCTTCTGGCAAAGGTTCGGGGAAGGCGAGCAGGACAACCGGCCCGGCGACGTGTTCTCCGCCGAATTCGACATCGGATACCGCGTCCTCATGACCCGCTACCCCGGCCCAACGCTCAGCACCAAGGCGGGGATGCGCTACCGCAACATTGGCCGCGGCCAGCGTTCCGGACTTCCACTGTCGAACAGCGGCGGCGAGGAGCTGGCCGCCCTCGTCGCTGCCGGCTGGCACCCCTCCCCCGAGTGGGACGTTTCCTTCCGATTGGAGGCCCCCCTCTACGCAGACTGGAATGGGACTCAGATCGCCACCGACTACCGCGCCCTTGTGGGCGTCGGCATCCGCTTCTAGCCTCGAGCCATGATCCTTCGTAGATCCCTGCTGAGATCCTTGCTGGCCACGGCGGCGCTCACGCCCCTGGCCGCCAGCTGCGCCAGCGGGCCCAGCGGCCCATTCGCAAGCCACGCGAGCTTCCGGCTTCAGCTCTACGGCTGAACATGAAACGACACGCTCTTCGGCCTGGTCAAGAGCCTGGAGCGCCTGTACGGCGCTCAAATCATCGGTGACGCGGAAGAACAGTGGATCGAGGGGCGGCTGCCGGCTGGCCGTCCCTTCGACGTGAGCGACGTGACGGACCTGCAGCAGCTGCTGCCCGACTGCGGCTACAAGCTACGCTACGTCGACATCGTGGCCGAGGGCGAGCTCAAGGAAGTCCCCTGTGACGACTGCGAGTCAGGAACGAGCACGCTCCTGGCCGTCAAGGGCGGCGGGGTGGAGCTGGAGCTGGAGGGAGACATCGAGGCCCAGACGGGGACGGTGCGGCTTGTGGGCAAAGTGGTGCCTCCCTTCGAGGGCCACAAGCGCATTCAGGTGGTGAGCATCGAGTCGATCCTGTGAGTCAGTCCAAGACTGGCCCGGACTAGCCCGCCAAGCTGCGCCGGAATGGGGCCTTTCCGCGTCCCGCCAGAGCCCTAGCGCTGCGGGTGAGATACCATTCCGCGCGTCCCATGTTCAGTCTCCAGATCTACTGCCGACGGGCCCTCAACACGATTCCGCCACGGGCTGGAATCCACGCCCCCTCCAGCCGCCGAATTGAGCCCGCGCTGGCTCCCCTGCACGGGGAGTCCGCCCGGGTTTCTTCGTGTCCCCTGAACAGATCCGCAGATCGGCTGCCGGGCAGCCAAAAGGAAGCGAGGAGCGCCCGATGATCCGCAAAGTCCTGCTGGGTTCCATCCTTTGGACCCTGCTCATCAGCGTCCTCCACGTTCAGCTCAACGTCGGTTGGTCCAAGCTTGCCCGCGACCTCCAATCCCAGCTCGGCGAGAAAACCGACGAGCTCGTGGTGGGCTTCCTGCCGGTCACCTGACACCTCACCTGCCCGGTCACCAGTTGGGTGACCACACACTCCGATACCGGCACCGCCTTCCAGTCGCGCAAGTTCACGGACTGGCCCACGGTCAAAGAAGCCCTGATCTCCAAGGAGGTCGGCGGCGTCTTCATCCTCGCGCCCCTGGCCATGCAGCTTGTCGCCGACGGGGTACCGATCAAGGTTGTGTACCTCGGCCATCGCGACGGCACCGCCCTGGTCGTGGACAAGCAGTCGTCAGCCCAGGACTTCGGCGACCTCGCCGGTAAGACGATCGCCATCCCTAGCCGCTACGCGAACCAGAACCTGCTGATGCACAAGCTGATGCGGGAATGGAATATGCCTGAGGATTCGATCGACCTGCGTGAGCTGCCCCCGCCGGAGCACCCCATCGCCCTGCAGTCGGGCTCCATCGATGGGTACATCGTGGGCGAGCCTTTTGCCGCCAAGGGCGAAATCGACGGCATCGGCCGCGTGCTCTACCAAACCAAGGACATCTGGCCCGACTTCATCTCGTGTGTGCTCGTCGTGCGGGACGACCTCATCGAGGACCAGCCAGACCTGGTGCAGGAGCTCGTGACTGGGATCGCACGCTCCGGCAAATGGCTCGATGACGATATGGACCATCGCATGAACGCCGCGGACATCGCCGCCGAGCACTACTATTTCCAGCCGCCCGAACTGCTGAAGTACGTGCTCTCCAAGCCGGTGGACCGGGTGAAGTACACCCGGCTAACGCCCCTTAGGAACGAGTTCGACGAGATCATGGAGCTCGCCCTCGACATCGGTGTGCTCAGTCGCCGGGTGGAGTTCGAGGAGTACGCGGACGACCGTTTCGCGGTCGCGGTCGAGGCCGCGGGCTGGAGCTTTGACGAACTCCCGGCCGCCGACAAGGGGGACCTCTAGATGCTCTTCCCGATCCTCGCCTTCGCGGGTGCCATCGCTCTTTGGCTCATCGCCATCCGCACCGGCCGCGGCCTGCGTAGCACGCTGCTCCCCCTGGCGGTGAGTCTGGCCATGCTGGGCTTTTGGGACCTGGGCTGCGTGCTCTCCGGCACTGAGATCTTTCCCACGCCCCTCGACACAGCGCTCGCGTTCGGCGAACTCATCGAGTCCGACCGGCTCCTCGGCGATATCGCGGCCAGCCTGTTCCGGGTCACCTGGGGCTTCGTGCTGGCCGTGGCCGTGGGCATTCCCCTCGGCCTGGTCATCGGCTGGTCCACGCGGGGTTTTGAGGCGTTGAATCCCATCGTTCAGGGTCTGCGGCCGATCTCCCCCATCGCCTGGATCCCGATCGCCATCCTCTGGTTCGGCATCGGCGACGGGGCCGGCGTGTTCCTGATCTTCCTGTCGACCTTCTTTCCCGTCACCGTCGGCACAACCGCAGCCGTCCGCAACATCAGCCGAGTGCATCGGCGCTCGGCGCTGAACTTCGGCGTCAAGGGCCTCGACATGTTCCGCCGCGTCGTGCTGCCTGCAGCGATGCCACAAATCATCACCAGCCTGCGCATCGCCCTCGGCGTCGCGTGGCTCGTGATCGTCGCCGCCGAAATGGTCGGCATGGATTCCGGCCTGGGCTATTTGATCAACGACGCGCGCAACGCGGGCAGTCGATACGACCTGGTCGTGGCCACGATGATCGTGATCGGCCTAATCGGCATCGTGCTCGACCTGTTGATTCGCCGCCTCGAGCGCTTCGAGGAAGTCCGTTGGGGGTACGAAGACCGATGAGCCATCAGCCGAGCAAAGACGCCCCCCCGAGCAAGATCATCTTCCAGGGCGTTTCCAAGCACTTCGCCACCAAGACCGAGCCGCTCCACGTGCTGGACAAGATCGACCTCGAGGTTGGTGAGGCCGAGTTCGTCTGCCTGCTGGGTCCTTCGGGCTGCGGCAAGTCCACTCTGCTGAATATCGTGGGCGGCTTCGAACAGCCCTCCGCGGGCTCCGTGCGCATCGACGGGGTGGCCGTCAACGGGCCCGACCCGCGCCGCGTGTTCGTGTTCCAGGAGTACGGCATTTTCCCCTGGGCGTCGGTGTGGGACAACGTCGTCCTCGGACTGCGGCGCGAGTCCAAAGCAGAACAGCACCGCATCGCCGCAGAGGTGATCGAGCTGGTCGGGCTGACGGGTTTCGAGCGCTCCTATCCCATGCAGCTCTCGGGCGGCATGAAGCAGCGCGTGGAGGTCGCCCGGGCCCTGGCCGTGTCCCCCGACGTGATCTACATGGACGAGCCCTTCGGGGCCCTGGACTCGCTGACCCGCTTGACCATGCGGCGCGAGATCGTGCAGATCTGGCAGCGCCAGAAGCCCACCATCCTCTTTGTCACCCACGACGTGGACGAGGCCATTCAGATCGCCGAACGCATCGTGGTCTTCAGCGCCCGACCCGGCCGCATCGCCGGAATCGTCGACGTGAACTCCCAGCACCCAAGGGACATCACGACGCCGGAGTACGCGCAGATCAAAGGCCGCCTCTACAGCCTGCTCGGCGTCAGCCAGCAGGTGTAGGGGCGCTCGGCGAACCCCGGGGGATCCGATCCCCAACCCCGGCGCTGCCCCTCCCTGGCTGGGGCTTCGGCAAGCCGTCGAAGTCCTGCCAAACCTGCCGAAGGGCGTGCTGCTCCACTTGCGCGACATCCGGCTTCCGTTCGACGACCCGCCCAAGCTCCATCGCCACTGGTATGGCGAGCAGTACGTCCTGGCGATGCACCTGCTGGGCACCCCCAATCCGAAAGGGATCATCCCCCGATACTGGGCCTGGGAGCAGCCCGAGATGAAGGCCGAGTGGGACGACTACTGCATCGGGGGCTCGTCCTTCTGGTTCGAGACTTAGCCAGCGAACAGAAACAGGGGCAAGGAGCTAAGCTGGAGCCATGCTCCTTCTCAGCCTCGCCGCCATCTGCTTCGCCCAGGATCCGCTCCCCCAAGCCGTAATCCAAGACACGCTGGCCGCCCCGGTCCGCATCAGCGCCGCGGGGAAGCCCATCGACACCGGTGAAGACGTGGGCCATAGCGCGCCTCTGGTTCGCGACCTCAACGGAGACGGCAGGCTCGACCTGCTGCTCGGCAACTTCAAGGGGACGGTGGACCTCTTCGCTGCGGGCCCCGGCAGCGATCCCGACCCCGTCCTGCTCGCGCCCCAGCGCCTGGAGGCGAACGGGGAGCTCCTCGAGATCCCGAATTGGTGATGCACCGGCCTTCGTCCGCAGTTGGCGGACCTGGACGGTGACGGCAAGAACGACCTGATCGCTGGCTCCTACAGCGGCCGCGTCTACTGGGCGCGCGGCCTGGGGGACGCGAAACAGCTCGCGTTCGCGGCACCCGAACCCGTAACCGACCTCACCGGCGACGACCTGATCGCCGGCAAGTTCTACGACCATGATACGTCCACCTGGACGTCCACCGAGACCAGCGGAGACGCGCGCGCCCACTCGATCTCGGCCGAGGCCGTGGACTGGGAGGGCGACGGGGACCTCGATCTAGTTCTTGGGCTCAGCGACGGCCGCGTGTTCCTGAGGCGCAACAAGGGCTCGGCCACCGAGCCCGAGTTCGTCGTGGAAAACGAGAAGATCAAGTGGGGCCGCCGCAGTGTCTTCCTGAAGAGCGGTCTAGCCACCCCCATCGCGCGGGACTGGGATGGGGACGGCCACTTCGACCTGCTCGCCGGCGCCCGCGACGGCGAGGTGCTCTGGTGGCGCAACCTCGGCCGGGCCGGCGAGCCCGACTTTGCCCCACCGCAGCAGCTGGTGCCGGCAGCACCCGAAGACGAAGACCCCTATCGGCCCTCGCGCCGTTCCCAAGTCGACGCCGTCGACTGGGACGGCGACGGCGACATGGACCTGCTGCTCGGCGACTACCGCACGATTGGCAAGGAATGGCACGGCTACCTGTGGCTGCTGCGCCGCGAGCAGGCCCGCTAAAGGTCCCCCAGATCCCAAACCGTGGTCTCCGCCTCCTCTGCGACCAAGGTCCTGGTGACGTCCAGCTTTGCCGTCTCCGATCCACTCCCGCGTGGTATGAACGCCCGCACGCTCACCTCTCCGGGAGGAACGGTGAAGCGCTGGGTTGAGTTGTGGCTGAGGATTGCGTGGTGCAGCAGCATGCCCCCATGGAAGACCTCGATCCTCAGCCGTTCGTGCCCGCCAGGCTTCTCGAACACACTGCCTGAGAATGGATGCACCACGCTCACGAACGCGCCAGGCTTGAGGCGTAGCTCGCGCCCCTCGATGGCTCGGCTAGCCTCCACATCAAACTTTCGCAGCGCGTACCGCCCATCGATCGTGCTGGCAAAGATCGTGTGGGACCCCGGAAGCAGGCCCCAGAACTCAAAGTCCGGCTTGGGCTTCACGCGAACGCTCAGCTGCCCGCCCCCGGTCTGTTCCATGCGAAAGAAGGCCAGCTGCGGCTGCCGTGTTGTCCCATCGACCGCCTGACCGCTCAGGCCGCCAGCTTCGCGCAGCTGGAGCTTGACGCCCATGGTGCCCGCGGGGATCACCGTCTCTTCCCAGTCTGCTTGATAGCGATAGGGCCAGCGCGAACCGGTGGAACGCGCCGTCAGTTGCACGTCCCCTGGCGGAAAGGGGCCGAGACGAAAACTCCCATCGGGCTCCGTCGGCTTCGCGTGGAACGAGAAGGACTCGGTGATCTGACCGTGGACGACCAAGTCAGCCGGCGCGCCATCCACAAGGTGAACGACACCAGAGACGTAGCGTGGCTCGTACTGGGTGAGGGTCACCTCCACGTCGCTGCCCTCCAACTCTACGGGTAACGTCACACCAATTCCCGCGCTTGCGTCGCCGCTGACCGGCCCCACGTTCCATGTCCCCGCCGCCAGCCCCTTCAGCTCGAAGCGACCCGAGCTGTCCGTGCGGTCTTTCATATCAAACTCCTGCCAGTCGTAAAGAACGCGGCCCCGTAGCCCGCCGCGGTCCAACGCGACGGTCTCGCCGGCGACCGGTTTCCCGTCCTCATCGACGAGCGTGCCGCGAATCACGAGCCCCTGGCTCAACTGGATTGTTGCCTGGCGCGTGCCCCCATTCGCCACCTCTAGGAAGGACACACGCTCGTAGACCAGCTTCCCATCGGATTCGATGCTCAGCGAGAGCGGCACATTGCCAGGCAGGTCCAAGAACTCGAAACGCCCACTGGGCAGCACGGCCGCGCGGTACTCCATGACGTCCGAACTGGCCCCGAAGTGGATTCCCGAAGCCCTACCGGCGAACGGCAACTCCTGGTTCTTGACGCTGATGACGGCGGTGAGCCCGTCGCGTTCGCTGCCCTCCACGCTCCCGATCACGCTTGCGGCATCCTCGACCTCGATGAGGACTTCAGGTGTCTCTTCGACCAAGCTGTTCAGCAACACCCCCTGTGGCGAGATTCCCTCTCCGAAGACGATCCCGTAGGTCGTTTCCCAGCTCTTGATCTTGGCCGTAAAAACGCCTTCAGGGCCCGTATGCACGTCCGCAGGCTGTCCGGGAATGTAGTCCTCCCACTCCGAAAGGATGGCCACGCCGGCGGTGAGCACGGGCTCCTCCGTGCCCGACCAAACGAGTCTACGCCGCACGACTAGGTCCGGCTGCGTACGCAGCGAGATGCGCACATCGCGCACCTCCCCCGGCAGCAGGGCTTTGAGATCCACGTCCTCCTGGGAGCCCCGCTCCTTCGGTCGTACGGAAATCCTGCAATCCACCCCAGCCTTAACCACCAGGCTCAGGCGCCCATTTGCGTCGGTACTCCCCTGCGGCGGCTTCGCACCCTCTGTTGGAGTCGAGGAGAGCGACAGGTGGACCTTCTCGATCCCCTCCCCCGCTTCGTTGACGACCTCGATACGCAACTCTCCCGTCCCTGGTCTTTCCGGCGGACTCTCTTGGGCCGAAACCTGGGCAAGGAATCCAAAGCAAGCGAACAGGAGCAGCAGCCAAAGATGGCAGCGACGAGCAAGGGCGGTGGCGACGAGCATGCACTCCATCCTATGCCCTTGTTCGAAGGGCAGAGCGCTCCCCACTCCAAGCTCGGTGCCAATGCGACCATCTGCCTAGGCACCCACCTCGCCGCGACCCTTTGCCGCTGGGGCCATGTACCGGGCCGTGGTTCAGCGCTCCTCGCTGCCTTCAAAGAGGACCTTCGCAGTCTGCCCCTCCGCGATTTGCAGACTGCGGACCTCCTCGAAGGCGGGCGGCGCATCGACGCCACCGGTCTTGAAGAGCCTGACCTGCACCTCCCCCACGGGGACGCGGAACGTGTAGGTCTCGCCCTTGGTCACCGTGTAGAAGTCGTACACGAAGTCACCCTGCAGGCACTCCACCTGGAGGTAGTCGAATGCACCGCTGTGGGTGACGTCGATGCTGCCCCCTGGCCCGAGCCGCAGCTCCTGATCGATCTGCGAGATGCCGGCCTCGATCTCGTAGATGCGCCCGCCGATGCGCCCATCCGCAGCGGTCCCGACGAGCGAGTAACTGCCAGGAATCAGCCCCCCATAGGCAAAGTCCACAACAGGCTTGCCCCCCAGGGTCCTCCACCCCATGCCGAGCTGGGAAAATTGAAAGCTCACCGCGACGGGCTCGCGGGTCTCGGCGTCGACCGCCTTGCCGGTGATGCTCCCGCCTGGCTGCAGTCGCAGCTCGACGTCCCGGGCTCCCGCCTCGACCTCAAGCGGCGTCCAAGGAGCCTGCAGAGGGTCGTGACTCCAGTGCATTCCACCCGACGCCGACAGTTGAACAGTGGCCGGCGGGAAGGGCCCAAGCCGAAAGGTGCCGTCCGTGTTGCTCCTCTCCGACGCGTAGACCGAGACCCCCAGCGAAAAGCCCAACAGGTACAGCTCGATGGGATCCCCTTCCACGCTGAGAATTCGCCCCTCGATGAATCGACCCTGCTGGAGCAGCACATCGGCCTCGACGTCTTCTCCGGCCAGCTCCAGCTCCACCGCAACCGTCAACGCAATGCGAACACCGCGCGGGTTCACCCGAGCCCCGACCTCGTAGCTGCCGGGCTGCAGGTCCGCGAACTCGAATGACCCGTCTTCGGCCGTCACGGTCTGGCGCAGGAAATCCTCGTAGGGCTGGAAGACCTTGCGTTTCTCCGCCCCAGCCTGGACCCCCATCGGGTGGCCGGGCACTGGCTCGCCCTTTTCGTCGCGCAGGAGGCCTCGGATCGTGCCCCCCCCAGCCAGCTCGAATGCCTCGGTTTTCGCCTCTCCGGGCCGCAGGCTGCGCAGTCCGTCCTCCCGCAAGACGGTGGTATTGCCGCGCATCACCGAGATCTGAAAGGGCACGCCGCTAGGCAGGTCCTCGAACACAAACGCGCCATCGTCCGTCACTGCGGTCCGGTACTCCACGTCTTGGAGACGGATCTCCCTCCAGGAATCATGTGCGTTGCCATGCATCGGAAGCGAGTGACCTTTGATCTGCACAACCACAAGGAGGTCGTCCGTGATTTCCCCCGTAAGCGCCCCGCTGAAGCGCCCGGACCTTGCCATGGCGATGTCGACTTCAGGAACCTCGTGGCCCGGGTGATGGAGCACGCAGCCCTGCAGAGTCAGTCCATCCTCGAAGACAAAGACCGTCGCCGCCTGCCATGAGCGCACCTTCAGACGGAACCGCCCTTCCCCGTCGGTCCGCGTCACAATCGGCCCGAAGAAGCTACCGCCCGGCTTCCGCCCCATCACCATCCGGCCTGCACCACCCAGGGTGATGCCCGAACTGTTGATCACGGTGATCGCGGCCCCAACCACCGGCTCGCCGGTCTCCGCCAGCACAACGCGGCGCGTTAACTCAAGGTCCTCTTGGGTCTGCAACTCGACGCGCAGCTCGCGCTCCTCCCCGGCCTCGAGCGGTTCGATCTCCAACAACTCCACGCGCTGGGGTCCAAAGCCCCCGACCCGCACTGTCCTGCTCTCGCCCGCCGGAATCGAAAGACTCGCGAAGCCCTCGGGATCCGTCTTGACCTGGCTGCTAACCAAGCCACCCTGCGCAGCATCGAGCTCCGCCTGGCTGGGTTGGAGGTAGATCTTCACCTGAAACAAGCCCTCGCCCGTTTCATCGACAACCTCGAAGTGCAGCGTGCCAGTGGCGGGCGGCGGGTCCTGCGCCCCCGCAAGCAGGGGACACGCAGCGAGCAAGATCGAAACTGCGGCGGATCGAATGTTGAGCATTTCCAGAGCCTAGTACGCCTGGCGCCATCCGGCGAGTCCCCCGGCCTCCCGGCGGCCGTCTTCCAACGCCCTACAGGCGGCCCGGTAGTCGGGGGTCTCGCCGTCCACGCGCTACACCGTCGCGGCGTAGCCGGCGCCCGCATCGAGGTAGCCGCGGAAACCCGACGGAATTCGGGTCCGTAAATACGAGCGTACGCACGTCGCGCCCGCTCTGGATGAGGCCCGGATCAGCACTTTTGACTTGGACTCGAGCCTGCAGGAAGCAGGGCAGGGCTCCGGGGCTTTCCCCGCGTACAAACTCCCCGGGTGAACTAACCTGGAGAAAGATGCACCCCGTCCCCAGAGCAGCCTTCGCCTGCACCCTGCTTGCGACCCTCTCGCAAGCCCAGGAAGCTGGATCCGTCCAGGACTCGGAGCTCTTCCGCGAGACCATCGCCCCGCTGCTGGAAGCCCATTGCCTGGAATGCCACGGCTCCGGCGAACGCCTGCGCGGCGGACTCTGGCTCACCAGCCGCGAGGGATTTCTCGAAGGCGGAGAAAGTGGGCCGGCGATCGATCGTGAGCAACCCGCCGAGAGCTTGTTGCTGGCCAAGATCTCCTACCGCGACGAGGCCCACCGCATGCCACCGAAGGGCCAGCTCGACGGGGCCGAGCTTGCTGCTCTCCAACGCTGGGTCCATGCGGGCGCCCCCTGGCACGCGAGTGTCGCTTTCCCGGAGAACGCCGAGACGACCCCTGAGCGATTGGTCAAGGGCGATGGGCTCACGGGCTGGGCTTACCACCCCCTACGGGAGCTCGGGCCACCGAGTGTCATTCGTCAAGACTGGCCCCGCAACCCGGTCGACTCCTTCCTGTTGGCGCGCATGGAAGGGGCCGGCCTGAAGCCGGCGCCAGAGATCGACCGCGCCGCCTGGCTCCGTCGTGTCAGCTACGCGTTGGTCGGCCTTCCCCCGAGCCCGACAGAGACCGCCGCCTTTCTCGCCGACGGCAGCGCCGACGCCCACGAACGCGTGATCGATGGCCTGCTCGAATCCCCCCACTACGGCGAGCACCAGGCCCGCCGCTGGCTGGACGTCGTTCGCTACGCCGAGACCAACGGCTTCGAGCGCGACGCAGACAAGCCCGAGATCTGGCGCTACCGCGACTGGGTCGTGCGCGCCTTCAACGACGATCTTCCCTACGACGACTTCGTGCGCATGCAGCTAGCCGGCGACGAGCTGCAGCCGGTGACCCACGACGGCCTGATCGCCACGGGCTTCCTGCGCCTCATGCAGTGGGACGACGAGCCCCCCGAGGGTCGCGTGCAGGCGCGCTACGACGTGCTCGACGACATCGTGCGCACCACGTCCGAGGGGTTCCTGGCGACGACAATCGGCTGCGCCCGCTGCCATGACCACAAAGGCGACGCCATCGACCAGGCCGACTACTACTCGTTCATGTCGTTCTTCGAGGGGCTCGCGGACTACAGAACCGAGGGCTGGCTTGTTCCGATCCTGACCCCGGACCAGGAGCGCGAGCATGCCGAGGCCCTGGAGCGCCATGCAGCAGAACTCGCGGCGGCGGAGGTCCAGCTGTTGGACCTCGAGAACGAATTTCGCCAGGCCTTCGCCGCCCGCGGCGAGGGTGCGGGTCGCACCCTGCTCGAGCAGCTGTCCTACCGCTTTTACAGGCATCCCTTCCGGTCGCTCGACGACTTCGAGGGGCTGCGGCACGAGGACGAAGGCGAGCTCACGGGGGGGCGCTTCAACCTTTCCCCCGCCACGCGAAACCAGGACTTCGGGTTCGTCTTTGAGGGAATCCTGCGCGTGCCCTACGCGGGGCGCTGGATGATCGAGCTAGATGCCGACGATGGAGCGCGCCTCACGATCGACGGTGAGGTGGCCGTCGAGTACGACCACCTCGGTCCACTGGGAACCCCGCGGACCGCCAAGGTCGTACTGAAGCCAGGCCCCCAACCCGTGAAGCTGGAGTTTTTCCAATGGGTCGGCGGGGCCGCCGTTCGCATCCGCATGACGCCGGTCGAGGCCAACCTTTGGCGCAGCGTTGAGGCCGAGCCCCCCGGCGGTTGGGAAGAATTCCATTTCGACGATTCCGACTGGCCGCAGAGCCCGGCCGGCTTCGGGCGTGAAGGCACACCGGGCGCCGAGATCGGGACCGCGTGGAAGAGCGCAGACCTATGGATGCGCCAGACCTTCGAGTGGGATCCCACGCGCGACCAGGACCCCGTCCTAGTCGCGCACCACGATGAAGATCTCAAGGCATGGATCAACGGCGTGCCGGCCCTTCAGGCCTCGGGTTTCCTGCGCGACTACGGCGTGTACGAGCTCAGCCCCCAGGCGCGCAAGGCCCTGACCGCTGGCCCGAACACGCTCGCCCTCCACGTCCGCAACCGGCGCGGGGGTCAGTACGCCCACGGTCGAATCGTGCCCCGCGCCGAAACGCTCGCCGGGTCCCTGGCCGACGTCGCGTTCGGGCGCTACACCCTTGCGGGTTCGCAAGACGCTGCTGCGCAAGCGCTGCCGGAGCGTATCGCCGCCCACGGCAAGGAAGCCCTGGGCGATGCGGCAGTCGCGCGCCACGCGGAGCTCCTCAGCCGAGTTCAAAATCTGCAGCGCCATCCCCCGCGCCCCCC
>CAYWNK010000127.1:0-17342 GCA_964459495.1 uncultured Planctomycetaceae bacterium | reverse complement strand
GCCCCACCCCCTTCACCCTCGAGGCTCCCATCGCCGTCGAGGTGCGAGGCTGGGACCTCGACGTCCTGGCGAGCGTTGCAAACGACGTGCGCGACCGGCTGAATGCAATTCCCGGGTTGACCGACGTGCAAACCACCGTGCGCGAGGGTCACCCCGAGGCGCTGGTGACCTTCGACCGGGACAAGACCCTGGAGTACGGCCTGAATTTAGGGGAGGTCAGCGACTTCGTGCGCGATCAGGTTCTCGGCACCGTCGACACACGTCTGGTCGAGGGCGACGACCGCATCGACATCCGCGTGCGCGCAGACCGCGATGTGCTCGGCTCGGTCGACGACGTGATCTCCATGGTGGTGAACCCCACCTCGGACCGGCCGGTGCCCCTGCGCTCGGTCGCCACCATCAGCGAGGTGCGCGGGCCCGCCGAGATCCGCCGCATCGGCAACAGCCGCGCCGTTCTCGTGACCGCCAGCTCGGACGGCTTGGACCTGGGCGGAGTCAACGACGAGATCGAGCGGGCCCTGTCCGACCTGAGTCACCCCGATGACGTCACCGTCGAGCTTGGCGGCCAGAAGCGCGAGCTGGAGGCTGGCACGAACAGTTTGCGGCTGGCACTCCTTCTGGCGATCTTCCTGGTCTACGTGGTCATGGCGACGCAGTTCGAGTCCCTGGTCCAGCCTCTGATCATCCTGTTTAGCGTTCCGCTCGCCGCCGTCGGCGTGGTCTTCGCCCTCGACATCCTTGCGGTGCCGCTTTCTGTCGTCGTTTTCATCGGTCTGATCCTGCTGGCCGGCATTGTCGTCAACAACGCGATCGTTCTGGTGGATCGCGTCAACCAGAAGATCGCCGAGGGGCTCCCCCAAAAGGAGGCCCTGGTCGAGGCCGGACACGCACGTCTGCGGCCGATCCTGATGACCACCGCGACCACGGTCCTGGGCCTGCTGCCCCTGACCGGCTGGCTGGCCAACGTCCCTGTCATCGGTGCCTTCGGGGCGGGCGAGGGCGCAGAGCTGCGCGCTCCCATGGCGATCACCGTGATCAGCGGCCTGGTGATCTCCACCCTGCTTACCCTAATCGTGATTCCCGTGCTCTACCGGCTGGTGGTGCGTGAGAAGCGCGCTGAAACTCCCCAGGTCCAGCCCTCCACCGCGGCCTAGTCCGATCACCCCATGTCAGACACCGCCCCCAAGCCCATGCGCGGATTCCACGCCACGACCGTGGTGCGCCCCGTGGCGGCCCTGGTGATCTTGATCACGCTGATCGTGCTAGGCCTGATCTCGTACTCGCGCATCCCCCTTCAGCTGCTGCCCTCCGGCTTCGAGGGCACCCGCTTTACGGTCTTCATCCAGCACCCCGGATCGTCCGCCCAGGAAAACGACGACAAGGTTGTGCGGGTCCTCGAGGAACAGATCCGCACCTTGCCGGACATCGACCAGGTCCGCTCGCGCAGCAGCGACAGCTCGTGCCGGATGTCGGTGTCCTTCAGCTCCGACGGCAACCTCGACCTCGCCAAGGCCGAGCTCCGCGATCGCATCGAACGCGCACGGCCCAGCCTTCCCGACACGGTCGACCGAATCACGGTGTGGGCCAACGACGATGGCGAGCCGCCGATCATGTGGTTTGCCATCCTCGCGGACAGCGACGTTCCAAACATCGACCACCTGATCGAGACGCGCATCCAGCGCCAACTCGAGGGCGTCGACGGCATCAGCCGCGTCAACATCTTCGGGCTCCTGGACGATTCGATTCGCATCCTGCTGGACGAAGACAAGGTCGCCGCCGCCAAGCTGAACGTGGGCGACCTGATTCAGCGCCTCGCGGCCGACAACTTCTCCAAGCCCCTGGGCGAGGTTTCAGACGGGGGCAGGCGCTTCCTGCTGCGCTCCGACATGCGCTTCGAGGACTTTGAAGAAGTCGAGGACTACCCCGTCGGCAACGGCCTGCGACTTCGCGACATCGCCAGAGTGGAGCGCGTCAAGACCGTCCGCGATCGCCTCACCCGCATCAACGGCCGGATCGCCTACTACGGTTTTGCGCAGAAGGAGTCGGGCGCCAACGTGGTCGAGGTCGGGGATCGGGTCCAAGAGGCCATCGACGGCTTCCAGACCGACCCCGTATTGGCGGGCAAGTTTGGATTGGAGGTCTTCTTCAACCAGGCCGACGTGATCCGCAATAGCTTGGAGCAGCTTGAGAACACCGCCCTGTGGGGCGGCGGCCTGGCGGTCATCGTGCTCTTCGTGTTCTTGCGGCGATTCAGAATGACCCTCTGCGTGGCCCTCTCGATCCCGGTTTCGGTGCTGCTGGCGTTGACCTGGGAGTACTTCACGGGGGGGTCGTTCAACGTGCTCACGATGACGGGTCTCACGCTGGCGCTGGGCATGCTCGTCGACAACTCCGTCGTCGTGATCGAGAACATCGCCCGGCTGCGCGGCGAGGGAAAGGACCGCCGCACGTCCGCTATCGAAGGCGCTCGGGACGTGGGCCTCGCGATTACGCTCGCCACGATGACGACGGTTGTCGTGTTCCTGCCGCTGGTGGTGATGATCAGCAACCAGCAGCTGCGACTGTTCCTGTCGGCCATGGCTCTGCCCCTCTGCATGGCGCTCCTGTTTAGCCTCGCCGTAGCCCTCATCTTCCTGCCAGTCACGTCGGCCAACGTGCTCGGCGACCGCCCGCGCTGGCTAGCCTGGATCGCCGAGCGCCTCGCCCCCTTCACCGAGGCGCTGGTGCGCCCGATCGCCTGGTTGATCGGCGGCCTCCGCTGGTGCCTGGCCCTGTTCTTCCGTGGCATGGCCGCCATCGAGGGCCTGATCGTCACCATCCTGACGCCCCTGCGCTTCCCGGTGGCCGCGGGCCTGGTCGCGGCCATCGTTTGGCAGGTCCAGCGCATGCGCAGCGCCGCCAACGCCAACAAGCAGCTCGACGGCCTGGGCCTAAGCGGAGTGGCCAGCGATCCAAACGCCATGCTTCCCATGGCGATCGGAGCCGGGATCACTGGGCTGCTCGTCCTGCTCTGCCTGCCCACGATGCGCCGCGCCCTGCGGGCCCGAACCCATGGCGAAGCTGCTGCTTCCCTGGTGCCCCAGGGTGGTTCGATCCTGGGCTGGGTCCAGGCCGGCAACCGCAGGCTGCTCGGCTGGACCATCCAGCACAGACTGCTGGCGACCTTCCTCGCGTTCGCTTCGCTCGCGAGCGTGGGAATCCCAAATAGCCAGATCCAGCAAACCAGCTTCGAAAGCCAAGAAAACGCCACCGAGCTGGAGATCGACGTGGATCTCGAGAACAACTTCACCCTCGGCGAGGCGAGCGCGGAGATGAGGCGCTACGAGGAGTTCCTTGAGCCCCTGCGCGAGGACATCGGCTTTCAGAACCTCATCGTGCGCTTCCGCAGTGATGGCGGCTACCTGTCGCTGCGCTGGAAGGAGGCCCAAGACATAGAAACCATGGAGGAACTCCGTAAGCGCCTCCGTCGCCAGCTCCCGCGCTTTCCAGGTCACCGCCTCGTATTCGCCAGCGAGCTATCCGAAGGCACCACGTCCAAGCAGCTCGTCGAGTTCCAACTGCGAGGCACGGACGCGAAGGAGCTCGACGCCCTCGGCGCTCAGGCAGCCACGATCCTGTCGTCGATCTCCGGCCTGTCCGACGTGCGCAGCATGCTCGAGGAGGCGCCAGAGCAACTGCGTCTCTCGATCGACCGCGAGTCCGCATTCGCCCTCGGCGTGACCTCCCAAAGCGCGCTCCGCAGCGTCGGCTGGGCCTTGCGCGGCGCCCAGCTCAGCCGCTACCAGGAGGCTGGCCGCGAGGTCCCGTTTTTGATCGAGTACGACTCGGAGAAGCTCGCAGGGCTCGACACCCTGAACGACCTCAACGTGTTCACGGACGAGGGGCCCGTGGCTCTCTCCGCGTTCGCGAGCATCGACTTCCAGCCCGGTCGCCAGACCATTCGGCGTTCCAATGGCATGACCACCTTCGACATTCAGGCCCGGGTCGAAAGCCCCACCCGGCAGCTGGAATTGGTCACCGCCGGCTACGACGCCCTCGAGGCCGAGCTCGACCTCCCACGCGGCTTCAGCCTCGGACGGGACGCCAGTGTCGTGACGCGCCAGTTCGAGGAGTTCAACGACATGAAGCGCGCCATGCTGCTTTCCATCGTCCTTGTCTTCCTGCTGATGGGGATCCTCTTCGAGTCCGTGGTCCTGCCGTTCTCCGTCCTCGGCACCATCCCCTTCGCCTACCTGGGCGCCATGTGGACCCTGTTCTTGACCGACACCACAATGGACCCGTTCGGCTACGTCGGCATCATCATCCTGGTCGGCGTCGTCGTGAACAACGGCATCGTGCTGGTGGACAAGATCCATCGTCTGCGCACCGAGGACGGCATGCCCCGGGATTTGGCCGTGCAGGAGGGCGCGTCGACCCGCGTGCGGCCCATCCTGATGACGGCCATGACGACGGTGTTCGGCCTGCTGCCGATGGCCCTGTCCCAAAGCGGCGGCAACGGGGTCGACTACCGGGCCCTGGCCACAATCGTGGCCGGGGGCCTGACCCTGTCGACCTTCTTCACCCTCTGGGTGGTCCCGCTGGCCTACACGGTCGCGGACGACTTCGGAGCCGCGATGCGCGAAGTCTTCCGGACAGCCTTCCAGGGGCAATCCAAGCGGCCCCAGGCAGCAAGTTCCCCCGGTTCAAGCGGTGGCACGCCAACCGTGGCGGCCCAGCACGAGGACTAGATCTCTTCGCCGCGGGAGATCCGTAGGGCGAGTTCACGGGTGGGGTAGATCCCCACGATCTCACCGCGCTTGCCGTGGCTGTACTCGGCGGGCACATCCCCCACCCCGGTGCCGGGCACGAGGCGATCCGCCACGACCCAGCCGTAGCCGTTGGAATAGACGACGTAACGGGGGAGGGTCTCCCGCCGGGTGTTCGTTGAAAGGTCTGACATGGCTGGCAGCTATATAAGGGATGCCCGGGCGCGAGCGACAGTGCCGAGGGGGTAGAAAAAGCCCATCCTCTCCCGCCCACCCAGCGGGCGCGGTCTCAGTCGGTGATGTGGGTTGTCGCGGAGCCCTGGGGCGCGCCATCCGCGTCCAGCCAGGAATCCAGGACCAGGCCCGTATTGGGGTCGGTGAGCAGCTCCAGGATGCGAGCCCCCAGGGGTCCAGCCATATCAAGGTCGTCTGCCCCATCGCGCAACGCCGCGCCGTTCGCCGGCGGGATCATCGCGTGGTTGCTGGAGGCCGTCGACAATCCACTCTCGAGCACGATGCGATCTAGGTTGTAGAACACATTGGCCGGGTCGTAGACCGAGTTCGGCGGCACGTTGTCCGTGCCCGCCCGGTCGTCGTGATCGTCAATGTCGTTCACAGGCCGGCCCTGCACGTCGAAGAGGAACAGTCCCGATCCCAGGCCCGCCACCATGTGGACGAACAGGGGCGAGTCCATCTGGTTGCCCGTGTTCTGGCCAAAGTGCTCGGTCAGCATGGCGGAGTCCAGGCTAGCCCAGTCCCCCGTTTGCATCGCGCTGCGGAAGGCGTCGTACTCCGTCCCGTAGGTCGCGACCGAGTTCGTGGTCAGATGACAGGACACGCAGTAGCGGTTGCCCTCGTTTTCGTCCGTGACCCGGCCCCGGATCGAGTGCGCCATCATTGCGTTGTGGCTCATGCCGGGGAACTGGACAGCCGGGCTCGCACCCTTGCCGCGCCGATCCGAGAAGCCCATGCGCTCAGTGGTCTGGCTCTGCTGGTCCTCCCAGCGGAAGAACATCTTGGTGTTCGAGCTCGTCTGGGTGATTTTGCCGCGGTCATCGACGCCCAGCTGGAAGAACAGCGGGGACTGGTACGTGAAGTCCGCGTTGTCTTCCTGGAACACGATCTCCTCCCCGGTGATGTTGCTGAAACGGTTGCCGCCCACGTACTCCCCTTCGAGGTGACAGCCCATGCAGGTGTTCGTCCAGGCCGAGTGGCAGGACGCGCAGTCCATGGTGTCGGCGTGCATGAAGTTCGAGTGCGGGTCGGGCCCGGCGTCATCGAAGGCCTGCTGGGGTCCAATGCCCGTGGCGGCGTTGCCGTCGTCACGGCCCATGGCAAAGGACGCTCGCTGGCTGTAGAGGGGCGTGTCGGTGCCCGGGTACATCTGCCCGGTGTCGACAACGTAGTCGCGCGTTTGAGGCAGGTAGTGGACCTTGCCCGTCAGGCGGCTGGTCATGTAGTAGTCGCCGTTCGCATCCTGGGTCACGTGCCGCATGGCAAAGCCCTCGGAGTCGACCCCCACGTTGGCAGCCTCCCCGGCGTAGGTCGTGCCGGGCTGCACCTGAGCGTAAGCCGCCACGCTGCCGTGGCAGTCCTCGCAGCGGATGGAAACCGCCTGCTCCATGCGGGACAGGATTGCGTCGTCGGGGTTCTCCACGTCGCCGCCGTGCATGTCGTGGCTGCCATGGCAGTCGATGCAGCCCATGCCGGCCTCGTAGTGCACGTCGGCCGGCGTGTCGTCCCGGCCGTCCCCGTCGTAGTCCTCGAAGCGCAGGTACTGGCGCCGGTTGCGCCCGTTGAAGGTGTTGTTGCCGACCTCGGGGTCGAACAATCGCTCGTCGCCCGACGTGTCCTGGTACGACGCAGGCTGGGCGGGGTACTGGTTGCCGCGGCGCACGTCCTGGTTCTGGTCGAGGCGGATGCCCCAATACTGCATCACGGTGCGGTTGGACCCCTGATGGCAGCCGGCGCAGGCGTAGTCGTCGATGCCGGGCGTGATCTCCCCATTGGACTCAGTGCGCGCCACGCTGATGATCCGGTGGCCGCGCACGTGGGGCACCTCGCCGTCGTCGATGTCGTCCGGATCGAGGGGCTCGAGCTTGTTCTGCGTCGGATCCAGGCTGCGGGAGCGCCCGTCCAGGCTATAGGGCATATGACAGGACGTGCAGCCTGAAGAGCGGTAGTCCCCGTAGCGGTTGTTGGCGCCGGCGCTGCCCAGGTGGCAGTCGCCGCAGGTGAAAGCCACCTGCTCGTGGTAGAGGTTCGCCAGCGGGCTACCGGTCACGAGCCGGCCGTCGGCCGAGCGTCCATTGGCGACCCCGTTGGCCACCAGGTAGTCGGGATTGTTGTGGATCGCCTCGGGGCTATCGTCGCCGCGTACAGAGTAGACCGGGAACTGCTCGAGATTGGGCACAGCCCCAAAGACCGCGCTCAAAGCGTCGTAGTCCTCATCCGTGACCTCGCGGAACCCAACGTCCGCCGCCGTATCCCCGTAGACCCCCTGGCTGGCGGGCACCTTGTTGTCGATGCCTGCGGCAAACAGCGCCCCCGATAGCATCCCGGCCTCGGTGGCGAGCAGGCTCGTCTCGACGCACTCCGCGTGCCCGCCGTGGCACTGGCCGCAGCTCTTGCCCTCGCTGACGACGCGTAGGTCGCCGGGGTTGATGAACTGCAGGTAGTCGAGCGCCGTGTAGCTCACGCCATCGACGGTGTAGTCCTCGTAGGTGTCGATCCCGGTCAGCGTCAGCCGGTTGAACCAGGCCTCACGGTTGTTTTCCTGGAACTCGCGGTCGCCGATCTCCGGCGGCGGCGGGATGTGGCTGGCGAGCCGGTCCTCGCCTTCTCCATTGCCCCCATGACACACCACGCAATCCAGCTGAGCGGCGTCCCCGAAAGGGTGCGGGTTCTCGATCCCCGGCCCGGCGTAGTCGTGCTCGGGCGACCCGTTGTGGCACTTCATGCAGGAAGAGACGTTCGACTCAGACCCGAACTCCGCGGCCTCACCAGAGCACCCGGCGATCACCAGGAGCCCCCACAGCCAGCCTTGTCCACGTCCCAACATTCTCACCGACCTCATTCCGACCTGCTTGATTCGCCCAGGGCGCACCTGCGCCCATTCCCTTTCGGAACGCACCGGGCAGCAACAGGAGCTTCCATTCGAGATTTGGAACTCCGCCCCGCAGCAATCCCCCCTAGCGCGGCCTCAAGCCACCCAAGCGCTCAATCCGAGGCAGGGTTTCTTGGGCGAAATCGGATGGGACAACGTCAAGCAAGGCAGAGTGCGGTGGACACGTTCCAGACCCCGGGCCGCCCCCAGCGCCGCTGGACTAGAAGTTTGGATCGAGTTCTGCCCGCTCCCAGCTCGTCGGTTGGTGACAACGATCGCAGCTGTTGTTCCAACCCAATCCGATATGGTTGCCGGTGCGTATCAGGTCGTCCTGGTGGCAGTCCGCGCACTCGATCGGGACAGGCCGAAAATTGCCGACCTCGGCTCCGATGTGGCAGCGACGACAGGAAACCGCCGCGTGCACGCCCTCGAGGGGAAAGCGGGTTTGACGGTGCCGTTCAAATTGGCCGTAGGGCTGCCAGGTGTTCTCGGTGTGACACTCGGTACAGCTGGGCCCTAGCCGGCCTAGGTGTTGGTCCTCGTGACAGCCTGCGCAGCCGCGAGCCGCAAACACCTCGACCGGGCCGCGGTCGTTGTGGCAGCGCAGGCACTGGGCCTGGGCGTGGGCACCGTCTAGGGCATGCCCCGTCTCCGCGCCATGATCGAAGGCAAAGTCGCCGGTCAAGGTGTGCCACCCACTACCAAGATGGCAAAGAGTGCAGTCGGCCGGGAAGCTGTCGTGGGGCAAGACCGCCCCAAGCCCCGACCACCAGCGATGCTGGCGGACGGCGTCGGCCCGCGAACCGGACATGCAGGCAGCGAGTACAAGGTAGGCGAGAACCGCGAGGATCCAGGGCCGCTGAAGACGGCTGCGGGTGATGGGCACGCTCATGGCTAGAAGCTCCACTGCAGATACAGGCCTGCCGTGTAGATGTTGTCGATGTCCTGGAGGATGAGGGTGCCGTAGAGCGAAACGCTCACCGGCCCCGTCGTCACAAACGTGCGACTACCGTGGAAACGGTGCTGAATGGAGTCATCGCTCGCGTCGTCAAAGCCCGTCTGGTGGATCGTCGACCACTCGTAGAAGCCATCCCAGCGGCCACTGCCCACCGTGCGGCCGTAGCCCAGCCGCAGGCCCAGCGTATTGGCAAACTTCGCGTCATTGGCGAAGACGGTGAAGCGCGCGACGTCCCTATCCAACGCGACTTCAGGCACGTCGAGGCCCACGTCGAGGTCGAAGCCCTCGGCGTCCTGGTCCCGCCAGATGCCGGCGCGAGTGCGCAGACGCTTGCCGCCCTCAAGCTGCTTCCAGCCCGAGACACCCAATCGCTCGTCGTAGTAGTCGGCCAACACGTCGGCTACGACGGGAATGAACTCGGTCCGGAGGATCTCAGGGAAGCGATCCTGGGTGTAGCTCAGGTCCACCCCGTCCCCGTTCTTCCAACGGTGACCCGCGGTCAGAATCGCCCGCGTCAGCTCGAAACCCGATCCCTTCGCCTCGTCGTCGCCCGTATAGCGATCGATCCACAAGGTCCCGTAGAGGTTCCAGCCCTCGATCGGCAGGTGATGGCCCTTCAGCACGAATAGGTCGCGGTCCGGGTCCCCGTCGTTGAAGGTCTTCTGATACCCGCCGCGCACCGCGGTGGTCTCGGTCTCGTCATCCACCCATCCGTACCAGACGGAGAGTCCCACATCCTCGCGCGAATTTCCGTCGGCGATCGGCTCGGGCAGGAACCCCACGCTGGCACCAATCTGCGCTCCGGTATCCCGGCGCTCCGACCACTCGAACCCGTCCAGCACGCCGAACTCCGGCATGCCGTTGTTCAAGAAGCGGCCAAACTCGTAGCGGTGGGATTCGAAGCGGGTCCCACCCCATGTGTAGGAAAGACGATCGAGCCGGAAGTTGCTGAAGTCTTCGCCCTCCCCCGTGTCCTCGGGCACGCGCGTGCTGCGGAGGCTGTGCTCGCCCTCGTAGTTGAGCACTCCGCCGTAGTCGAAGGGGTTGTCAAAGGTGGCGCTGGCCCCAAGTCGAAGGAAGTGGTCCCCGCGGCCGCCTTCGCTGCCCTGGATCCAATCGCCGATCAGGTACACGCGGCCGGCGTAGTCCATCGGGCGCGTCTCTGGACGCACCTTCGGTAGCCCCGCCAGCAGCGGCATGTCCTCGTTCCACCCCTCCTCGACGAACGACCACGGGTTCTCTTCGTTTGCGATTTCACCCTCGGGCTCCTCGGCCTTCGGAGGGGCGACAACGGACCCCCTCGCCTGGGGCTTGGGGGCCTCGAAGCGCGACAAGGGCACATGCACATACCCGCGCGTGCCCACCGGAGGCAGGGCACCGGGGGTGCGCACCTCGGCCGTCGCGCCACGCTCGGTCACGGCGATCACGCGAGCCCATGCGGTGCGTCCATCCCGGGGCCGCAGCGCGATCCGGTCGCCGACCTCCACACCGTCGCGGGTACCGCGATCCACGTTGATCTGACGCTCGACCCCCGTGGCGGTGATCCGCAGGTCGATGCGCTCGGTGGCGTCGGCCTGGGATTCACTCGCGCCTTCCTGGAACACCATCCCCGACATCGGGGAACAGAGAACCAGAGCCAGGCCGAGCATTTGCATGCAATTCCGTCTCATCGATTGCCTCGTCGACGGCGCAGCGCACCGCCCTTCGGGTTCGCGTGACAATCCACGCATTCGCGCCCGAGGGACGCGTAACGAACGAGCTCTTCCTTCCTGGTTTGCAGCGCAAACGGCTCAGGCTCGTGGCAAGCCGCGCAGGCGACTTTCGCGTGGGCAGCATCCAAGGGGAAGCGGGTCCGCTGGTGGTCAAAGGCATCGGCCTCAAAACGACCGCTGGGGGTATGACAGGCGGCGCAATCGGTGTTGCCGCGCTTGGCGAACTGGCCCCCATGGGGATCCGCATGGCAGTCCGCGCAACTCGAACCGAGGGCTGCGAGCCAGGACCGTCCATTGGCCTCCGCCCTCCGCAAGGGTGTGTGACAAGCCGAGCAGGAAGCCTCCCCGTGGGCGCCGTCGAGTCCGTAGCCGGTCCACAGCCCGTGGTCGAATCCATGGGGCAGGGTGCGGAAGGAGTCCTGTGTGTGACAGCGCAGACATCCGACGCGCCCCTCCACGGCGGCCGGCAAGGCGGCGCCGTCGAAGCCCCCCAGGTGGGGATCGTCATGACAGTCGGCGCAAACTCGCCCCTCCCCCGAAGGCAGCGCTCCGTGCCGCTCAGCGATGATGCCGAATCGCCGCCCGGTCGCGTCCGGCTGCGAACGCGGCTGATGGCAGGTTTCACAGGAAGCCTGGGCGTGCGCCCCCTGGAGCGAGTAGCCCGCCCAGAGGCTGTGGTCGAATGCCTCCCGGTCCACCGCATCAAAAGCCCGGGCATCGTGGCAGCGCGCGCACTCGCCCTGGTCCAGGGGCTGAAGCCCCTTTGAGACCAGGTCGAAAGCTCCCCTGTGGGAATCGTCGTGGCAGTCCTCGCAACGGCTAGGCGTAGCTCTGAATCGGCGGGGCTGACCGGCGAGCTTCCCATGGCAGGCGTCGCAGGCCACCTCCAGGTGCGCGTGCTCCAAGGGAAGCCTGGTGTGGGCGTGCAGCTCAGTGCCGAAGGTCGGTGGGTCGAAGTGCGTGGCCGCGTGACAGTCGATGCACGCACTTGCCACAACGCTCTGGTCGAACTGGGCTCCGTGGGGGTCCATGTGGCAGGCCGCGCAATCCAGCGCCTCACGCCCCGGGAAGCGCTGTGCAAAGTCCTCCCCGGGCTCGCCGTGGCAATCCTCGCAGGATTGCTCGGAGTGCGGCATGTCCAGGTCAAAGCCGCTCGCCCCGTGGAGCAGCGGCGTGACCTCGCTCTCGGCCTGCTGGAATGAGTCGTGGGCGGAAACGTGGCAGGCAGCGCAGGAGTTGCCGGCCGAGAACTCGGATACGAGCGCGATTCCTGCGTCGAGCCCGGCCCCATGGGGCGATTCATGGCACTCCACACAGCTGCGCGGCGTCACCTCCCGGCGCCGGCTCCGTTCCGCCTCCAGCGAGTAGGGGCTGCCTTCGGCGTGGCAGGCCAGGCAGTCCAGCTCGGCGTGCCCCCCCACCAGAGGGAGGACTTCGTCGTGCCGCAGTGCGAGCTGGATCGCGAAGTCCTCCTGCACGTGGCAATCCGCGCAGCTGACTCCGAGCGTTCCCCGGTGGGGATCGTCGTGACAGCTCGCACAGGCGGTTTCCAGGCCCAGGTAACGCTGCGCACCTTCGGGCAGGGGCGCCGCTGAGGCGTGGGTATGGCACTCGGTGCAATCGAGTTCGGTGTGGGGCCCGCTCATCCCGTAGCCGATCGAAGCGTGGTCGAAGTTGTCCACGTCATCGATGCCTGCCAGAGAGAACGACAGGGCGTTCACGACCGAAAAATCCGGTCCGTGATGATCGGAGTGACACAGCGCGCAGCGCGAGCTGAGGCTGTCCTCCAGAATCCCGTGCAGACCGCGCCCTCCATCGAGCTGAGTCGCGATCGGTTCGTGGCACTCGAGACAGGCGTCGACCATGTCGGAACGGAATCCACCATGGCAGGCGCTGCAATTCTCGCCCCCATCCAGGTCAGACAAGCGTCCGTGAACGGTCGCAACCTCGCCCGGGGAAACCCGGCCGGTATCGACGATGCCAAACATCAGCACAGCCGCGCCGGTCACCACGCCAATCCACAATCTGGGGTCGCGCAAGTTCATGATCCACCACCGCCGAAGTGGGCTCCATAGAGCAGCGAGCTCGCCACGTGCAGCACGACAAGCAGCACCATCAGGGCCGCGGCCCAGCGATGGACGAAGCGCCAAGTCGCCAGCAATCCGCGCAGATCTTCGAAGTGGGCAGCGATCAGCGCATGGTGGTAGCCCTTGCGGGCCAGCCGCAGTGTCTGCAGCCGTTCGATGTCCGGGACTCCCTCGCGGCGCGCATCGGCATCCAGATCGGCGATCAGACTAGCCAAGTCGCGGCGAACGCCAAACAGGGCCATCAGGCGGGAGGGGAAGCTCGTACCCCACTGCCGGTTTTGAACCAGTTCCTGCACCGCCTGTCGCGCGCGGACACCGAATCCACCACGCTGATCCGCCAACCCGTCGAGCTTGGAGCGCAGTTCCTCAAGGGCCAGCTCGCGCCCGTTCGCCGCGCGCGGCACCCAGGCATAGAGGTAGCGTCCGATCGAGCCTGTCACCAGCAGCGCGAAGAGCGCCCACAGGGCGTGTCCGCCGTTCGTGTCCCGGGGCGCCATGGCTCCGTGCAACAACGCGGTGAGAAAGGCAAGAACCCCGGTGGCCACATGGCTCGTCATCCAGAGCCTCAACGAGCCCCAGTTGAGCCCGATGCGCGGCGAGCGGCGCAGCAGGTAAGCTAGGTTGACCGCCGTCAGGCTCGCGCTCGCGATGCCGAAGCCGAGTCCCGCGCCCATTCCTGGCCGCAGCCAGAGGTGCTTGGCATGCGTCGGCCGCAGAGCGGCGGGCAGTCCGTAGTAGTCGCGGTGCACCAGGGCCCACACCAGCGCCGCGAGGGCCAGCACAAAGCCTGCAGCCACAGCGCTGAGTACGCCAGTCCCGCGCTCTTCGAGTGCCTCGAGGGGGGCCCGCAGCTCTCTGTCGAAGCTCACCCCCGAGGCTTCGAGCAAAGCGAACGGCGGGGTGCCACCGATCATCACGAGGGTCTGCTCGTTGGGCAGCTCCAGCTTGGCGATCCCCGTTTCCTGGACCTGGGCGAGCGTCAGCGAAAGCGGCTCGATCGACGTCACTTCGCACTGCCTCAGGATCTGCACGCGTCCCCGGGCCTCGGCCTCGGCGAGGCGTTCCTCGTTGCGCGTACGCAGGCGGGTGAAGTGGGCGCCGCGATGGATGAGATGGACCCTGGTGCCCACCTGATCGGCCAGTCCGAGGGCCGCCTCGACCGCCCCGTCACCCCCACCGATGACGGCGACATGTTGGCCTGCAAACGAACGCGCGTCGAGCAGTTGGTATTGAACCTTGGAGAGGTCTTCACCGGGAACGCCCAGACGCCGCGGGGTGCCGCGCCGCCCAAGCGCGAGGCACACATGGTGCGCTTCGAGCTGTCCGTCTGTGCTGTTGACCAGAAAGGTGCCGCCGGCGGTTCGCTCGACCCCGTGCAAACTGACGCCGCCGCGGACCGGCAGCTCGTGTTCGTCGATGAGCTGACCCCACAGCTCCTGGAGCTGTTCTTTTGTGTAGGCGTTGCGCGCGAGCTTGCCGTGCAGGGGCAGCTCGACGGGCTCCGATAGGATGAGCTTTCCGCGGGGGTATTTGGCGACGGTGCCGCCGGGCTGCAGCTCCCGCTCAAGGGTCACGAAGTCCAGGCCGGCTTTTTTTGCCTCGAGGGAGCAAGCGAGACCTGCCGGTCCGGCGCCAACGACGACGAGGTCCAGGGCCTTGGCGCTCTGCCCGCCCGGCCGTCCGGAACGCCGCGCAACCTCGGCGCCGACCGCGCGCCCGTGATCGATAGCCGTCTTGACGAGGGCGTGGGCGGTGACCTCCCCCGCTAAGAAGAGATTGGGGCTTCCAATCGCCTCCAAGCCCTCGTCCAGGGCCGGGATGTCGTCCCGCTCGTTCGCATTCGAAATCGTAATCGCGATCGCGCCGGCCGGGCATTCCCGCTCACAGGCCGAAATGCCCTGGCAGCGCGCGCCGCGCACCACCATCGCCTGGCCGTGGACCATCTCCAGGACCCCGTCCTCCGGGCAAGCTGCGACGCAAGTGGCGCATCCCAGGCAGCGAGAGAGGTCGACGACGGGGTGTTGAAGCCGCGCTTGAGCGCTGCCCTGATCGACCGCCTCGCTGCGACTTTGTACAGCAGCCCGCATGCGCACGAGCTCCATGCGGCGCGCTAGGACCAGCAGCAAAGCGATCCCAAGCGCACCCACCACGATTCCGAGAAGGGCCCAGCTCACACTGGGATTTGTCGACCGATCGTGACGGATCCTGAATGGAGACGGTCGGGTTTCGAGGCCTGTAGGCGGTGGGTGTAGGCGGCTGGCTCGTCGATTCCCTGCAGGAACCGCGGATCGGGAACCAGACCAAGCGGGTCCACTGCCCTCCCATCCGCCAGCTCAGCCCCACGTCGCACGGGCCGCCGCAGGTCTCCGCCTCTTGCGCTGCTCGGCTGAGGTTACAGGTGAGTGGGCAGTGGGCGCCGGGACGGTGGACCAGGGAATCGGTGGGTCCTTATTCACGGATCATTGGGGATCCATTGTCGCAGCTCCCCAGGGGGGCAAACGGGTTGAGCGAGAGCGAGCGCGTGAAGAATTCCGGGCCGAAGCGCAGCCCTAAACCGGCACCAACAGGTGTTTTACACTCGTCACAAAAGATCCCTCTAGAAATCATGGGCCAAGCCATCCCCGCCTGGTGTTTCTACCGATAGACAGCAACATTCATCACAGAACACCACCCCCGCTGAACCCGACATGACGTCTGTTATTCACCGTCTCGGTCTCGTCCTGGCCATCGCTGGTGCATTCACCATATTGCTAACTCTGACCTCTGAAACAGGAAGAGCACAACCGGCGTCCCTGTCACAGGAAGAGCCCCCCAGCGAGGGCGGTTGGTGCGTCTTGACCTTCGAGAACCTGTTTGAGTTACCCGCGAACGGATGCGACGGTTGGGAGCTGGAATGGGATGCGATGGGCCGAAGCAAGAAGTGCTCTGGCCCCTGTGATTACACGATGTCGATTACTGCGACCAATACCACGACCGGAAGTTCGTTCGAGCCGGAAAGCATGGGCGATCTCGATTGCGGTAGCTTCGAAGAGATCAGCGTTCAGTGCATCAATGGAACACAAGGACCAAGCTGGTTCACAATTAGGGCCAAGTGCTCGGAATGTGGCCCAATACCCAAGTGATCTGCGATCTTTGAGATCGAAACATGAGACTCAAGCGAACAGATCCCCTGTGGGGACTAGTCGCCGTTCCACTGGGATTTGCCCTTTGGTACGGAGGCTCCGGCGACACGCGGCCTCAGCCCGCTGGAGTTCCGGTGGTCCGCGGAGCGGCCATGGAGCAGCCCGCTGAGACGGAACTTGCAGAACTAGCCAGCCGCAGGGTGCATGCGCCGACGGAACACAAGCCCACTGAGGCTACAGAGCCCATAACCACCCCGCGTGCCATGCTCACGCAATGGAAGGAGCCCTTCAGGAAGAAGTACAAGGGGAGGTCTGTAATGGAACTCAAGTCTCTCCATGGTGACGTGAAGCAGTTGAAAAAAATGTTTCGCAAGAACATCACCGAATCCAAAGTCAAGAACGGGCAGGTCATCATCATGCCCCAGGGTAAGCGCCCCCCACTGCACCAGATCCCGCTGCCAAGCAACCCGGCCTTCCCAATCCACCCCACGGAGATCAACGAGATCCAAGCCGATGGCACCAGGACCACGACCTGGGTCTACATCGACCCATCGGCCCACCCTGACTATTTTGACCTCATGCAGGAGGCCGCCTTTCTGGTCGGGGAAATCGTAGCGATGGGCAGCCATCCAATGAGCAAGGACGCTTCGGCCAACATCGATCTCCGCTAGAGGTCCGGCCGAAAACACCGCGCGGGCGAGGTGCGGGCGATTCGACTCGAATCAAGGCGCCGGAATCCCTGCATGGTCGGCTCCATTCGCGGATTCTGGCAACGCAGAGTCGGGTCGAATCAGCCGTGCCTCGCCTGCGCGGGGTTTTCGGCCGGGCCTCTAGCCCGGGCACTCGTAGCTGAGGGTCGCATCCCTCACGTCGGCCTCCGCCCCCCTAGCTTACTCCTCCTCCGACACCTCAACCTGCACCTGCCCCAACGGCGCCGCGTGCATCACATACTCGCTCGCCGCTCCCGCGCAGCGATCGAACACCCCGCGCAGGCCCTTCCCAGCAGTCGCCAGACTCCGCGCATCCCCTTGGATCGCCGCGATCGACGAAGGGTTCAGGTCGATCCCCAAGAACAGCACGACATCGCGCATGCCCGCATTGAAATCGACCATGTCCGCGTGCGCCTGCTCGGCGCTATCGAGGACGGCTCGATAGCTGGCCCGCGCCGACTCCATGCGCTCCTGGCTGCGGGCGCGCATGGCCTCGCTGTGGAACTGCTCGAGGTTGGCCTCCCAGCGAGCAAAGACCCGGTCTGCCGAGGCGATCATGGGATCGATCACGGCGCGTAGGTTCTCTGCCTGGGTCTCGTTGCTCTCGACGGACATCACAAAGGACACGTAGGACTCGGCCGCGTCGCCCTGGAAGCTGTCCGCGACGATGGGGTGCAGACCGCGCAGGGTCTCAAAGACCGACTGGGCCGAGACCTGCGCCTCGATCTGAACCGTCTCCACGTGACTGACGAGATCGTCGACCATGCGGATGCCCGCGCTTTGCTTGGTTCCAAGGTTGCACGACGAGAAAAGCAGCAGGCCGCCGAGGGCGAGGGCGCGGTGGAGGGTCATGGCGAGAATCGGTGGGTCGAAGGCGGATGAAACGAGGAACCGGAGGCCCC